>CALIIL010000047.1 GCA_938017685.1 uncultured Chitinophagaceae bacterium | reverse complement strand
TATCGGCTTTTAATAATACACCTATGGTATCGTTCCAGCGACCCGCATAGATAAAATGACCATCCCAAGTACGCTCCGTGTAATAAACTTTTAATACTGTAGGACCGTTAGGATTTGTTTGGTTGGTTTGAAATCCAACAGGCACTCTAACACAGGATTCTTTAATCAAATTATGATTAGCATCATAAGTGCGGTATAACATATTTGGAGTGCCAGCTTCAAATTTTGGACAAGTATTTGAAATTGGCAAATAACCTGTAGAAAACAATCCTGTTAAATTTAATCCATACAAAGAGTAGTTTGATGATTTCGTATCAATTATTATTTCTCTTGCACCACATCCTCCATTTGTCGCCACTGATCCCAACCACCTAAATGGTCCTTTCATTTGCGCTGAAGTAACTAGGCTACAAAGGATAAAACTTAATATGATGAATAATTGTTTCATAAGTTCGTTATAAAGTTACGAAAAAAAAAGGAGGAGCTGCCTATAGGCGCTGCAATCAGTAAAGCAAGTTTAAAAAGAATGTTTAAACCCGCTCCTTCACATCCAATGCATCACGCAATCCATTGCCTAATAAATTAAAGGCCAATACACAAAGCATAATAGCAATACCTGGCACAATGGCGAGCATCGGTCTATTGGTAATTATAAAATTATAGTTTTCCTTAATCATTAAACCCCAACTGGCCGTTGGCGGCTGTACGCCTATTCCTAAGAAACTCAAACCAGCTTCTATTAATATAGCCGTTGCAAAATTACTGGCCGCTAAAACAATGGTTGGTCCAATCACATTGGGCAAAATATGCTTGGTAATAATTCGCCAATCAGAAAAGCCCATGGTCTTAGCAGCTTGTACATATTCCAATTCTTTCAAGCCCATAACTTGCCCCCGAATAAGGCGTGCTGTTCCAACCCACATGGTCAGGCCTACAGCAATAAATATTTGCCAAAAACCCTTGCCCAAAATAAAGGTGATGGCAAAAACTAATAGCAAAGTCGGGATAGACCAGACCACATTAATTAACCATACAATGCAAGCATCAACCTTGCCGCCATAATAACCCGCAAAGGCTCCCAATAACAAACCAATAGAAATAGAAAGCAATACCGCAATTAAACCAACGGCTAAGCTCACACGCGAACCTAATAATAAGCGAGAAAGGACATCGCGACCATATCGATCTGTTCCAAATCGAAACGTTCTATCGACCACTTTGATAAATTCTCCTTCGTAAACAAAGTCACTTTTCAAAGCCGTAATTTCTTCATACACATCATCATCTTTATACTTAAAGTAGGTGATACTATCTCCTTTTTGCTCAGCGGGCTCCCAACTATTATTCGCAATGGGTATCAATTTATCTGGGTATTGATCTCCATTGATTAAATAAGAAACAAAGGATTGTTCTTGCTTTGTTCTATTCTTTTGAACGATAAATGAAGCTTTATAACCGGGCGCCTTGGTAGCCAACTCCAACATCACTTGATTAGCATCGGCACTATCGTCTGTACAAAGCGGATAAGCAAATAAGGCAATCAGTACCATCAAGAAAATAAAAAACAAAGACACTACTGCCATCTTGTTTTTCTTTAAACGCTGCCACACGCGTGATATGTTGCTGTCCTTTTTCATTTATTGCACACGTCTTCCTTTCCAATTATAAAACGAAAACAACCCCAAGATAGCCACAAAAACCATATAAAAAATATGCAAGGGTTGAAGAATAAATAAATAAGGCAAGTATTCTTTTCGATCAAAAAATAGCGCGATATCCTTTACAAAAAAGTACTCAACGATACCTTTAATAATTAATAAGATTACAATATAAAACCACAAAGCAGGTTGTACCGCAATAGACAACAAAGTAATTAATAAGGTCAGGTTAACCAAGAATACAAAAGCAAGCACCCACTTTATTTTACTGTCATTTAAAGATTTATTTTTCGACGCCCAACGAATTCGTTGTTGTAAAAAAGTAGGCAGCGAAGGCATACCATTTGTCAATACGATAGCATCACGACATTTTACATAAGCCAAACTGCCAGGATACTCTTGCTCAATTTTATGCATGAGCATCATATCATCTCCACTGGCTTTCTTGTCAATTCCTTCAAAACCATTGACTTCTTTAAACGCCCTTTGTTCATATAATAAGTTAGCACCATTACACATCGCGCCTTTATTACTTTCTAATACTGCCACCGTTATACCCTGCATGCTCATAAAGTCAAGACCTTGAAATATTTGAAACCAATTTTTACTTTTTGTAAAAGCTACTGGACCAGCCAACATTTTTTTATCGCCTTGTTCATACGATTGCAACATGGCACGCAACCAGCGTTCGCACATCACACAATCTGCATCGGTTGTTATAATCACATCACCTTTTGCGTGCTTCAATCCTAAATCTATGGCTTGCTTTTTAAATGAGTTAGATGTGGGATTATCACTTTCGCTGGCATGTACATATTTTACTTGGCTAAATGACTTTATAATCTCCGCAGTTCTATCCTCACTGTGATCATCAATAATTATAATTTCAAATTTATTTTTAGGATAATCTTGTTCAATAAGTGATTTAATTAATCCTTCAATATTCTCTTCTTCATTACGCGCAGCAACAATGATACTTGTAAAAAAATGTGGCTTAAATTTCTTCTCTAGCTTCACCTCTTCCGCCACATCCCATTGTATTTTGTAATACAACATGAGCAGGCTGTAAGCAAACAAAAAAGCAGATGTAATAATTATCAATGTCATAATAACTCTTGCGCTAACAAAGTAAAGAAATCTGGCTTCAACATATTGTGATCTTGGTCGTTTAAATGATGCTGACTATTTGGAAAAACCTTTACAAACTTCTTATAAACACCAAAGGGCACAAGCACATCCTTTTTGCCAAAATAAGAAACCAAAGAAATTTGATGTTGCTCAATGGCTCGATTAACATCTGTCAGATTGGGAACAAAGTACTTCGTATTTATCCAAGTATTATAAACCTTATCTCGCTGCACCCTATCTCGCATATTCCATTTGCTAAAAGCGTACAAGGTTTTATTTAAAATACCCGCCTTATGTAAAAAACTAATTACATTCAAGTACATATTTTCCTTTTGTACGAAATAGCTAAATAAACTGTGACCTAAACGCGTGCGCACGGCTATTTTATTCCAGAAATTCATGCCAATATCTGGTGCAACCAATATTATTTTGGTCAATCGATTAGACAAAAGTTGAGGGAGATACAAATTCAGGCGTCCACTCATGCTGTAAGAAAGACTTTGAAACGTACTAACATTATATTGTTCTAAAAGAGATACAACAAATTGCTTAAACGCTTCGATAGTAATCTCACTTTCAGCCTTCTTTGTTGGAAGATCAATGACTATTATATTTAGTTTATGCTTTACCTGCTCGTATAAAGGTGCATATACATTAGCACTTTGACCATAACCGTAAAAAGCTATGACCCAATCATTATTATGATCAGTACTAAATACTTGATGAGAAGACACCTTACAAAGATGAACTAAATAAACTTACTTCACTCGCGTAACCTTAATTAAGTTCGTTGGCAACTGCTCAGCTACAGGTGTACTACCCGTGCTTACAACAACATCACCTGCACTTACAATCTTGCGTTCTTTAAGCATATTTATCTGATCGGCAATAATATCATCCAAAGACTCTGCTTGGGTAAAATAAATGGCACGCACCCCCCAACTCAAACTCAATTGATGCAACAAACTTTTTGTTTTTGTAAATACAAATAAAGGAGCTCTTGGTCTAAAACTAGATAACATAAAACCAGTATATCCACTTTGAGTATTACCAATCAAAGCATCAGCATGTACATCTACCGCCATGCGCGATGCACGGTAGCAAACAGCATCTGATAAAAAAGATGGCGAATGTTCTTGTGGTTTTAGATCTTCACGGTGATAAATCTCATCTTCTTTTTCAACCTCAGCAATGATATTAGCCATGGTTTTAATCACTTTTGTTGGGTGCTTGCCTACGGCTGTTTCTCCACTCAACATTAAAGCATCTGCACCATCTAATACAGCATTAGCTACATCGGTTATTTCACTTCTATTTGGTTTAGTACGCTCCATCATACTTTCCATCATTTGAGTAGCAATGATTACAGGACGCGCTCTATGAATACACATACGCACAATTTGCTTTTGTATCAAAGGCACTTTTTCTACCGGAAGTTCCACTCCCAAGTCACCGCGCGCTATCATAATGGCATCACTTTCTACAATAATATCTCTAAGTACATCTAAGGCTTCGGGCTTTTCTATTTTAGATATAACCTTGGCTTCACTACCTAAGTCACGTAACATAACTCTTAGTGCCGCAACATCTTCCGGTCGGCGTACAAAAGATAAGGCTACCCAATCCAATCTTTCCTTGGCAGCGAATCCGATATCTCTAATATCTTTTTTAGTAATCGCTGGTATAGAAATTTTAGTCTGCGGTAAATTCATACCTTTCTTTGAACTGAGTACCCCGCCCAATACTACTTCCATAGTAACCGTTCGATCATCATTTCGTTTTTTGACTTTCATTTCTATTTTACCATCGTCAAACATGATAAGCTCTCCTTCTTTTACATCATCATAGAACTTCTCGTAAGAAATATATACGCGCTCTTTATTACCAAGGACTTCTTCATTTGTTAAGATGAGCTCATCACCTTCTTTTAAATCAATACCATCATTTTCAATTTGACCCACACGCAATTTAGGCCCTTGTAAATCTCCGAGTATGGCAATCTTATAAGGGAACTCATCATTGATTTTATTAATATCATCAATCACTTGTTTGTGCTCAGCATGTGTGCCGTGGGAAAAGTTAAGACGAAATACATCCACTCCACTTTCTACCAAAGCCAGGAGCTTTTCATAGGTGTTACAAGCCGGACCAACGGTGGCAATAATTTTAGTCTTTTGGAATACTCTATTCATAGATGTTGTAAATGTAAATACCCCGTCGGTAACCGACGGGGTATTGATTATTAATTTATAATTAAAAAAAATTACTTAGCCGTAACTACGCAAGCAATTCTTCTGTTTTGAGCACGGCCAACATCTGTAGCATTATCGCCTACAGGATACTGCGAACCGTAACCTTCAAACGCTTTATCATCAAATGAAGATGCAGGTGCTCCTTGAGCCATAATGGCATTGTATACAGCTTTAGCACGCTTCTCAGATAATTTTACATTACCTTCTTCGCTTCCTGTATTATCCGTGTAACCACCAATTTTAATTTTTACATTAGGGAAAGCTTGTAAGATGGCAGCTGCATTTTTAATTTGAGTATTAGCACTTGCTTTTAAATTAGCACTACCTGTCTCAAACTGTACGTCTTCAAAGTTGAACCAATTCTCAGGTAAATTTTTATTAGGAACCGCTGCTTCATCAGAAGAGAAGTTATATAATTTATCAATAACTGAACCTTTCGTTGTTGCTAATTCAACACCGTTGTCCAACTTGATCATTTTTTCTGCACCTTTAGCAGCAACCCAGTTACCAGCCTCATCTAAAGCTCCAGTTGCAGCATCACCTGCAGCATTAGCCGCATCGCCAACACCATCCGCAACAGCACCAACTGCATCTCCAGCTCCGTCTACAACGTCACCAGCGGCACCGCCTACTGTATTTGTAACATCACCAGCCATATCAGTAGCAGCATTATTACAACCAGCTTTTCCTAATAACCAGAAAGCACCAATGGCTAAAGCAGCAACTAACAATAAAGGCCAAAGCCATTTCATACCTTTTTTAGCACCACCAACAGCTCCAGAAGCTAAGGCTCCTGCGCCACCAATCGCTGCTCCCGCTGCGCCAGTAACTGCTCCTGCAGCACCTTTAGCAACATCTCCAGCTCCAGAAACAACAGAACCAGCTGCGCCTGTAACAGCTCCTGCAGCACCTTTAACAGCATCTCCAGCTCCAGAAACAACCGAACCAGCTGCGCCTGTTACTGCTCCTGCAGCACCTTTAACAGCATCTCCAGCTTGACCTGTAACATTTCCTACTAAATCTGTAACCATTTCCCATGGTCCTTTTTTCAAACCTATTGTATCAGCAATTCCTTCAGGAGCTGCATCCATAATTTCGTCTTTGCTTTCTCCTAACCAGTTCATAATGCTACTGAAGTTAAGACCGTCTTTCATCATTTTCTTACCTAAGTAAGATGCAACCATTGGTCCAACAATGCTTAATATAGAGCTTGCAGAACCACTTTTAATACCACCTAAATTCGTAAGAATATTAGCAATACCACCAATTTTATCGCCGAAAATACCGCCTAAAAGGGAGCTGACCATACCACCTTTTTCAACGTTTCCGCCAGAAGTAAGACCTCCTAAAAGATCACCTATTAAATTATCATTGCTTGCTGCTTGACCAAAAAGACCGGCTAAATCACCATGATTTTTTGAATCAGACCCTAGTAAACCACCTAATACGGTTGGAATAGCACCTTGCATTACGTTAGAAATAGCACCACCGTCTTCGCCAAGAGCGCTTGCTGCTTTGTTTACCAATTCGTCTGTTACCAGACCTTTTAAAGAATCTAAAATGTTCATAGTTATAGTGTTTTTTATAGTTTAAGAATATTGCAAAAATAATAATTAGAATTATTCATTTGATTATCATATAGTTAAGGTAAAGTTTTTAACAATACACTTACCTTTGCAAGCTGTGGTAAAAATTGATAATATACAACTGCCTGATTTTCCGTTGCTTTTAGCTCCTATGGAAGATGTTAGTGATCCACCCTTTCGCAAATTATGTAAGGAATATGGCGCAGATCTAATGTACACCGAGTTTATTTCGAGCGAAGGCTTGATTCGTGATGCGATTAAAAGCATGGAAAAACTTGACATATTTGACTACGAACGGCCTGTTGGCATTCAAATATTTGGAGGTGATGAAGAGGCTATGACCTTGAGTGCCAAAATATGCGAAGCGACCGGTCCCGATTTAGTAGATATAAATTTTGGTTGTCCTGTAAAAAAAGTGGTGTGCAAAGGAGCAGGCGCCGCCATATTAAAAGACATTCCTAAAATGGTCTCACTGACTAAAGCAATTGTTGATGCGGTAGATATTCCTGTAACTGTAAAAACACGCTTAGGTTGGGATAGCTCGTCTTTAAACATTGAAGAGGTGGCCGAGCGATTGCAAGACATTGGCATTAAAGCACTATCCATTCATGGACGAACCCGAGTGCAAATGTATAAGGGTGAGGCAGACTGGTCTTTGATTGGCAAAATAAAAAATAACCCTAGAATTAAAATCCCAATATTTGGCAATGGAGATATTAACTCTCCGCAAAAAGCAGTGGAATATAAAAACAGATATGGTGTTGATGGAATTATGATTGGCCGAGCAGCCATTGGTAACCCATGGTTTTTTAGAGAAATTAAACATTATGTAAAAACGGGTGAAATGCTTCCGTCTCCAGGCATTGAAGAACGAGTTGCTGCATGCAAGCAACACTTGCACGATTCTATTGCATGGAAAGGATTACGATTGGGCGTTGTAGAGATGCGCAGACATTATGCCAATTATCTTAAAGGATACCGCAATGCCAAAATATTTAGAAACAGATTAGTTACCACCGATAGTTTAGAAGAAATGGATTTAATCTTTGAAGAGATTGTCGATTACTATCAGAACGAACCATTGGCTCAAAGCTAAAAAGTGCAAGTGATAACCCAATTTGTTCTACTTTACCATTTCAAGAAGTTTGATCTTTAATCAAAATAAATGAAATGAGGAATACAAAGGCTTTTATAATAACCAGTACATTATTTATTGTTTTAAGCGCCTGTGCTTGTTCTAAGAAACAGCAGGACAATAAATTTGCAAGTTACTTGCCTGTTCAAATTGGTAATACATGGGTATACCAAGTTACTGACACCATGGAATTTGCTGTGAAAAAAGATACACAAACTGTTACAATTACCGTTATAAAAGACACCTTTATAGATAATACAAGTCAATCATTTGTAGTCGAAGAAAGTAGGTGGGGCTATAAAAGAAATATCATTTGGCAACTAAAAAATGGAGAACTATTCAAGACGGGCCCCAATTGGAATGATAATAAAATCTTGTTTAAAGAAAATCCATCCATTGGTGACTTTTGGATCATAGATACGGATTATGGTAACGGAACAAACTTTGACGATACCAGTTATGTAGCGGAACAATATGAACGTTATACATTTAAAGATGCCACTGGACAAGCATTTAAAATACAAAGAGACTGGTCACAATATGGCAAAGCACAAAAAGGATATACCAATGAAGAATTATATATGCCGTATATTGGACTAATAAAAGCTACCTACGAATACGACATTTATGGTAAGCACAGCGAAACATGGACTTTGTTAGATTACTATACTAAATAAACAAAATGAAAAAAGTAAATATCATATTAATAACCCTAAGTATAATACTATGTGTTAGCGCTTGTAAGAAAAGTGATAATGATATTTACTTCACTTCTTACTTTCCATTAGAAGTAGGAAATAGTTGGGAATATCAATATAGATATTATATACCAGACGAACCCAACTTCTCAGACACCACCTTGATTAAACTAACGATTATAAGAGACACTTTAATTGAAGATAACATAACAGCTTATGTAGTTGAAGAAGCAAGAACGCTTCGCGGACAAACGACGAGCCGTAACTTTCTTTGGTGCATTCAAGACAGTGCTTTAGTTACCTTAGATTATACGGCGAGATATATTCCCTTAATAAAACATTATGCTCTTAATATGAAAATAGGAGACAACTGGTCAATGTATCCTCAGTTCAACAACACATCAGTATATACGACCAAAGTAGTAAAAGCAGAATATGAGAACTACCCTTTTCAAGGTCAAAAAGTACCTGCTTTTTTAATAGCTAGAGGCAACCCATTGTCCACGGAAGGAGCCTTTGAAAGAACAGAAGAAATATTTGCTCCACGCATCGGAAAGATTGCAGAAACGAGATGGGAAACCGTTTATGGCCGCATTCATATGCATGAGACTAAGCTCCTTGCGCATTATAGCAATTAGGTATTTCAAGCACTTAAGTACCGCAAAGCCTCTATTTTAACTTCATATTTACCCACTTTTATCGATTGAAGGCAGCAAAAACAAAGCTCTTTATTACCTTCGCGCCATGAAAGTAAAAAACGGAGACACTATTAAGGTGCATTACAAAGGAACCTTAACTGAAGGTGGTGATATGTTTGATAGTTCAGAAGGACGTGAGCCTTTAGAATTTACAGTAGGAAGTGGCCAAGTAATTCCTGGTTTTGACAAGGGTGTTGTTGATATGGAAGTAGGCGAAAAAAAATCTGTAAACATTGCTTGTGCGGATGCATATGGCGAAAAAAATGACCAAAACGTTATTGAAGTAGACCGTGCTCAGCTTCCTGAAGAAATGAAGGATCTTGAAATTGGTATGATGCTTCAAATGATGACACCTGATAACCACCCTATCCCTGTAGCAGTTGTTGCATTTACAGATGATAAAGTGAAGTTAGATGCTAATCATGCATTGGCTGGAAAAAATTTGACTTTTGATCTTGAGCTAGTTGCTATCAACGAAGCATCTCCGGCAGAAGCTCCTGAAGAAGCATAATATTTAATTTATAAAATTTGAAAACCCGCTACACTTTCGTGTCGCGGGTTTTTTTGTATAAAAAACTGTGAACTTTTAAAAACGGCTCAGGTTTCTTTAGTACCTTTATTTCTTTTTTAAACCTGCGTCGTCATACTTGTGTGAAGGAGCAGGTTTTTTTATAATTATTTCAATAATAGTATTACCATTTGAGGCTTCAATTTATTTTTTATTCATAAACCTTAAACAAAAGCTTATACTCCGAGCTATCCCACTTATAAGTTACTGGCAGTTTTTTAAACAAAAGCTTATATTCAAACCCTAAAGCAGGCAACCCAATTTCATTTCGTCTTTCATCCACCAATTTTAAATCACATAGTGGATACATGTCAAGGAAATAATTAGAACCCATTGGCTTACATTGGCTATCAGAAGTTGTTATTCCGTGTCGATCAATTATTTCTGCCAAATGTTTTGGTGTTAAGCTACCGGCAACTACTTCTTTCTTTAAGTGAAAAAGAAGCTCATTCCATTTTGCCGTATCCTTAGTATCGGCAAGGTGCAGATAGAAAGCATATTTACTACTCACCTTTGAACCGATATTATCTACCGTAAAATAAATTCCTTTTCTGAATAAACTTAGAAAAGTCTCTGTAACCAAAGAATCAACATATCCTAATATCTGATACTCATCTGAAAAAGAATTGCGAACTTTATTGTCTTGCTTACGCCAAGTCTGATCCAAGGTAGAAATATCATTATAAAGAGCCAATAGATTCTTATCAATACCAGCTTCATAAGATTGATACAACTCAATAAAATTACTTTCTATATAGCTAGTCATTTCAGGATAATTCTTAAACCGCTCTTGATAATAATCCAAAGAAAGTCCGAAACGCGCAATTGTTTTATTCATTACAAGCTCGGCTTTTTTTATATTACTATCAACATAATAAAGCTCCGCAAGTAAGAGTGAATATCTTACATCCCAATACCTGCCTAAAGTATCCAAATCTCGAACGCGATAAATATGACTTCGAAACTCAACAACTGTAGCTAATCGATTTTTTACAAAATCTTCAATAATCATCTTATGAGCCGTTATTTCTTGCAAGTCTTCCATTTGAGCCTTCATAGGAAGTTGACCTAAAAGTAAAAAAAATATAACGCCTAATAATTTACTTCTCATTTCATCAAATTTTAATTTTAACTTTTCCTAAAAGTTACGCATACTCCCCACCGCGAATACAGCGATCAGTTTTAATTAGTCGTCCCTTAAAAAGAGCAGGAGTTGAGTATTTATGCACATTTAGAGGCTAAAATGATGAAAACTAGTATCATATAATTGCAAGTTATTCTTTTTTTTCGCTAAAAACCTTGTCAAATGTATCGAAGAACTG
>CALIIL010000046.1 GCA_938017685.1 uncultured Chitinophagaceae bacterium | reverse complement strand
ACATAGCCTAGCTCTTTAATATCTGTTATTACAAAATAAGCTAGAATGCCAGATGGAAGAAAGTGTGATATAAAATGTTCTGCCAAATCTTAAAATTTAACCCCAAAGATAATTTACTCCCCACAGTTATCACGTGATCCAGTAATCCTGGAAGACAAGATTTATTTGTTGATTTTACTCTTGATGGGTTGAATAAATAATAAAGGATGCTGAAATAAATTCAGCATGACAGCTTAGACAGATAATACATTTGATTATTAGAATTTATTACAATGCTAATTGTTATTGTATATTCGTAAACCGCTATGAACCTTAAAAATATACAGTTTCAAAACACGAGAACCTTTGCCAAAGAATTAGATGATGCCGACGCCTTGGGCGATTTGCGTGATCAGTTTCATTTTCCTGTTATTAAAGGAAAGCGAGCTGTGTATTTCTGTGGTAATTCATTAGGCTTGCAACCCAAGAATGCTAAGAAGTACTTTCTTGAGGAGTTAGACGATTGGGCTAAATGGGGTGTTGATGGACATTTTAATAGCACACGACCATGGTTTGCTTATCATCATAACTTTACGAAGTCATTGGCTAAGATTGTTGGGGCTAAGAATAGTGAAGTAGTGGCTATGAATACCTTAACGGTTAATCTTCACTTGTTGATGTTGAGTTTTTATAGACCAACAAAAAAGCGATTTAAGATTATAATGGAAGCAGGTGCATTTCCGAGTGATATGTATGCGATGGAAACTCAAGCTAAGCTGCACGGCTTTAATCCGAAATCGGCTATTGTTGAAGTGAAACCAAGAAAAGGTGAACATACCATTGATGAAGAGGATATATTGAGTGCTATTGATAAGCATAAGTCTTCAGTAGCCTTGGTTGTTTTTGGTGGTGTAAATTATTACACGGGACAATATTTTGACCTAGAAAAAATTACGAAAGCAGGTCATAAAGTGGGTGCCAAAGTTGGTTTTGATTTAGCACATGCGGTAGGTAATATGCCTATGGAATTGCATAAGTGGGATGTTGATTTTGCTTGTTGGTGTTCTTATAAATATTTAAATTCTGGTCCTGGTGGAGTGGGAGGTGCTTTTGTCAATGAAAAGCATGCTAAAAACCCTAAGACATTACGCCTAGCAGGCTGGTGGGGTTATGATGAAAAAACGCGCTTTCAAATGACTAAAGGTTTTAAGCCAATACCTACTGCCGAAAGCTGGCAAATGAGTAATGCGCAAGTGATGAATATGGCAGCGCACCGAGCGAGCTTGGATATTTTTGATCAAACGAGTGTAAAGAACTTGCGAAAGAAAAGCTTAGTGTTAACCGCTTATGCTGAGTATTTGTTAGAATTGGTGAAGACGGAAAATAAGAAACTAAAATACGAAATAGTAACCCCTAAAAATCCAGAACAGCGTGGTGCACAGCTTTCATTATTGTTTAAGTCTAATGGCAAAAAAGTATTTAAGCACGTAGAGAAAAACAATATTATTGTGGATTGGCGCGAACCGAATGTATTCCGTTTTGCTCCTGTGCCAATGTACAATAATTTTCAGGATGTATATGAGTTGTATGCTTGTTTGAAGGCGTTTTAATGAAAGACATTTTAGAGTATAATGAGGATGAATTGAATTGGACTTTTGGAGAAGTTCTTGTTGGTTTAGTCAAGAAACCGCGGCTTACTTTTCGTTATTTGCTTAAGAAGAGGACGGGTGTTGTATTGGCAGCTATTTATTTAATTTATGTCTTATTGCATTTATGGGCAAAGTGGTCTAGTTTGAATGGACCAGAAAGTTGGGGCGTTTTTACCGGTTCTTTGTTAGGGGCAACTTTGGCAACGATCCTTATGTTACTTTTCTTTTCTTTTTTAGTTAAACTGCTTGCTAAAATGTTTAATTTTAAAGGAACTCTAATCAATACTATTAAGGTTATCACTATTGCTTTTTTGCCGGTTCATTTTGTTTTGTGGTTTTTTGATTTAAAACTTTTACTAACTCAAGATGTAAATCGTTATTCACAAGCTGATGGGTTTCTCTTAATTGGCGAAGTCTTTCCTGGAGATGTTCTATCTTTTATTCTAAAGTATGCCTACTTAGTGCTGTTCTGTGCAAGCTTTATTTATTCTTTAGTGCTTTTTACAACTGGTCTTAGTGAAGCTTATAAAACAAGCATGGCAAAGACTATAGTTATATTAATTATAAGTGCTTTTGTGGCCTTTGTAATTCCAGTCATTTTTACCAATATAAATGATATTCTGAGATTGTTCGCCTAATTTTTTTTAACCAAAGAACAAATAAGCCAATAGGATAGAAGTAATAATGCCGGCCAAATCTGCCAGCAACATCGCACCAATAGCGTAACGTGTATTCTTAATGCCAACAGAACCAAAGTATACTGCTACAACATAAAGTGTTGTATCACTAGTTCCTTGCAATACACCAGCTAATCGCCCGGCAAATGAATCGGGACCGTGCGTAACCATGGCATCGACCATCATGCCACGAGCTCCGCTTCCGCTCAAAGGTTTAATCAATGCAGTGGGCAATCCATCTACAAATCGTGTATCAGGTAGTGCTGAAAATAAGAAGCGCAGAAAGTCCATAGCATATTCAAATACACCACTTGTGCGCAGCAAACTAATAGCGACTAAAATTCCTACGAGATAAGGAATGATTTTTACAGCCACATTAAAACCTTCTTTGGCTCCGTCAATAAATGCATCAAAGACATCAATTTTTTTATAGACCCCGCCAGCGACTATGATGAAAATAATAAAGAGTATTAACCCATTGCTTAAGTTGCTACTAAACTGTTCGAGCAGCTCCTTAGGTAATGAAGTAAGAAACCATACTAAAGCCGCAATAACTGCACTAATGCCTAAGACCCATTTGAGTATTACGGGTTGTAATACATTAATCTTTTGCTTAAAAGAAACAATAAACATTGAAGTCATGGTAGCAACAAAAGTGGCGATCATACAAGGAATAAAAATATCGGTTGGGTCAGCAGCATTTTGAGAGGCTCTTACAGCAATGATACTTACCGGAATTAATGTCAAACCTGAAGCATGCAATGCCAAGAACATAACTTGTGAGTTGGAGGCGGTTGTATCGCTTGGGTTTAGCTCTTGCAGGCTTTGCATCGCTTTTAAACCAAATGGAGTTGCAGCATTGTCAAGGCCCAATAAGTTAGCCGAGAAGTTCATCATCATGTGACCAATACTTGGATGGTCTTTGGGCACTTCTGGGAATAGTTTTGTAAAAAATGGACCAATGATTCGGCTCAATAATCTGATGCCTCCTGCTTTTTCGGCAATAGCCATTAAGCCCATAAAGAGAACTAGGATGCCTACTAAGCCAAGACATATTTCAAAGGCTGTGTGCGCCATACCGATGACTCCTGATGATTTAGGAACTTTAAAAACGTGCGTTTCGTTGTTTACTTTTTTATAATAATAATGACCTACTTCTGTAAATTTTCCAGCGTCTAATTCGGCTTGCTGCGCAGCGTTAAAACTTACATTGGATTGCGTATTAACTAAGATTGTATCCTTCGCCTTGCCGGTAATCATTTGAGCAAAAATCTTTTTCTCATTAGGGTTAAACAGAAAATTTGCTGAGGCAACAACAAATGCAACAATCACGAACCAACTCCAAATTTTACTTAACGACAAGGGCTTAAATTTTTATCGAAAATAGGCTATTCAATTTACAATTCAGTATCTTTACGAATCACATTGTTCTTTTAATTATCGAAAAAATATTTTAGCGTTTTGCTATGAATAGACTGTAATAGAAATCTTGCAAACATTTCAAACGACACAGTCAGGTTCAATGCTAACGCCCGCGCATAGCGTGGGTGTTTGGCGTTGCTTGTGTCGTTGGGTTTTGCAAGAACCTCTATTACGAGTAATACCTGCCCACGGTGTGCGTTTTTTTGTTATTGACATTGCCTCTTAAAACGATGAGGATAAAGTAATATAAAACAAGTAGCGATTAACTGTACTAAAACTGTGACTTAAGTGTTACGTCTTTAAATAGACATTACAGGGATATGAATTGGAGATTATATAGGGCATTTAAAATAACATTTATGAAAAATACAGGACAACTATTAGCCATTATGGCAATTATGGCTGCTACACTATTGATGAGTAGTTGTAAGAAGGATAAGGTTCAAGAACCTATTGATAATAATCTTAAAGATTACAATGAACTATACCAATCATTTAAAAAAGAACAGGTAAGTGAAATTGTTAAGGTGACTGACAAGACAGGTAAAAACTCATTGACAATGGAAATTTTTGCTAAAGACGTTGGTACATTGAAGCAATATTTACGTGCACATGATTTTGTATTAAATACAAGTTCAGATTTGTTGAATGGTGAAAATGTCGCAATTAGTTTTGATGAAGATATTACAGAGCCAACAGCGGAAAGCGACCAGGCTATTTCAATATTCGATATTGCTTGTGACTTAGAAGAAGGTGTTGAAAGTTATAGCGTTGAATTTAATACAAATAAAACATTGCGTTGGAATGCACAGACAAATCATTATGGACTTCCATGGGACCATCATATGTTGGTATGTATTAAGAGTGTTGGTTCATCTACACCTGGTCCAGGAATAGATTGGTTTACACAACATCGTTGGTATAGTGGTTGGAGCTATAGAGGTTCTAATATATTTTGGAATTGGGGATGTTATGAATATTATCATGGTATGTATCGCATACGTACTCGAGTTAATTATACGGCCTATTCAGGTTGGGGTTATGAAGTTCATCGCAAAAAATGGTCAGGAAATTCTTGGATTAAGATTTATAGTTCTTAAATGAAGTACAAATTTTTACTATCAATAATTATAGGAGTTAGCTTTGTTAACTCCTATATTCATGCACAAATAACTACAAGTATAGAATGTGATTATAGAAAATCATACGCACACCGCTATCTAAAAAAAGAAGATAATAAGGATTTGGACACCTTTTTTCAAAAAAAATATAATGAGCCTAATGATATAGATGTACTTAAGGCACATCGGGTCGCTTACGGTTCACATTCCTTTGGTTTATCATTTTATCTGCATTATAAAAAATCATCAATTGGTCTGCGTGGTTCTTATAATAGAACAGGATTCAGAAATAGAGCTATTGCAATCCCGGATTCTGTTAGTTCAAGTATTGGCGGAGGATATGCAACTGTTTTTTGTTATACATATCATTATAAATCATTGTCGCTTTTATATAGACATAATGTTTGGGAACGTAACAAGTATAAATTATTCTTAGGAGCTGAACTTGCCTTAAATAATACTATTCAATATATTCAAGATCAATATACAGATGCTATTAATCCAACTGACCCAAGTGATAAGGGGGGCATCCGTACTACCATTGGAATACCATTGACAGAAGTGGAAGATAATATATTAATGAATGCGTTTAGTTTAGGTATAGAGCGTGTTGTATGGAATAATTTATCTTTAAATGCCTCAATATTTGGAGATGTAGTTTGGTATAAATTCAAGACTAAAGTATATAATCCTAATGGAAGTGAATACAATTATTTATTCCTATCGAACCCAACGAGGGGTTATCTTTATCATTGGGGTATAGGTCTTGGTTGTAGCTACAGATTGAGAAAGTAGCTTTGTCTGCTCAATTTATGAAAGCACTTCAATACTAACATAATATTGCTCTTGGTAGTGTACAAAAAAGTGTGTAATCGATTTGATTAATTTTACTTTCAAAGCAAACAAACTTGTTGTGGGAAGTCTGTCTGTCTTTGGAAGTTTTTTGTTTTTGCATCGTAAATATAATTTGAGTTTGTTTAATGAAAT
>CALIIL010000045.1 GCA_938017685.1 uncultured Chitinophagaceae bacterium | reverse complement strand
ATAAAAAAAGGAATACAAATTGTATTCCTTTTTTTTGTTTTTAGTTTGAAGTAATTACTTTCCACTCATTTTGTTCTTTTTCTTTTCAGTTGCCTCTTCAATTTTCTTTTGAGTTGCTTTACCACTCATTTTATCTTTTTTAGCTTCTGACGTATTTACCTTCTTACCTCCCATTTTATCTTTCTTTGGGTCAGCCTTAACCGGTGGCGGAGGCGGTGGTGGTGTTTTTGTTGTTTTTGTTTTCGTTTTGGTTTTTGGCGCCGGTGCCGGAGCAGCTTGTTTTGGTGCCGGTGCAGCTACTGGTGCTGGCCTATTACCTCGAGCGATAATTACACTATCCGCTAATCGCATAGCCTCAGCATCAATGCTTGCATCGCAATCTGCTTGTAATTGGTTACGCACTTCCATAACTTTTACAGCTACTTCTTTGTCTATATCTGATTGAGATGGCTCAACCACTTTATTCTCACATGATGCAAAACTTACTAAGGCTGCACCTGCAATTAAAATACTTTTATTCAATTTCATTCTATTATTATTTATTGGATTAATTAATTATTGTGCACCTGCTGCTGCTAATTTAGCGGCTACAATTGAGTCGGTTTTAGCTTTTACTTCAGTAGTCATTCTTGCTTCACAATTAGCTGCATACTCTGTAGTTAATGCTTCAATTTGGGCAGAAGCTTCTTCTGATACTTTAAGATTTAGTGACTCTTGATTTACTTCTTCGCCTCCACAAGAAGCTAAGAATAAAACAGCAAGCACTACCACGCTGTTGATGATATATTTTTTCATACGATTTTATTTGACCCAAATGTAAAAAAACGTTGGCTCAAATGCTAATAATCACTCAACTCTATCGTTAAACAATAATTAAGATTAATGCCCGAATTGTATATTCTTGTTGCTATTAACCTTTTGTAATACACTGATATGGGCATAGGGTTTTTTCTTTGGACCACGCTGGTATAATAAAAAAAGAAAGCGCCCCGACTCAGGACAGATGTATGAAAACTCTGTACAGAACTCTCCTGTTTTAGTGGGCCTAAATTTATATGTAATTATATCGCCCCAACCTTCTTTACCCATTTTCATTATTACTTTTTCCGACTCATCATCGGCATATATTAAAAAGTGATAGAGCTTACCCTTATATAGATCGATATACACAGGAAACTCCGTATTCTTTTTCATATTTAAAGTGGCTGCCCTATATACTTTATAGCCTTTTTCAAAAAAGTAATCGTGGCTTTTAGTCATAGTGTCTGCATACTTTTTCGGCATGGGACCTAGTTTTGTAACATCAAATTTTTCCTGCGAAAAAGATAATAATGGAATAGCTAAGCATAGCAACCCAATAGATATACACTTTATTATATTCTTTTTATTCACAATCATAATATTACAGTTTTTTTTTAACGCCAACAAATTACCTTTGACCCTTAAGTTAAAAGCAAAAACTGTGCCCATGCAACCGAAAATTCAAATTTTCTCCGGAAACGCAACACCTGAATTAGCAGAAAACATTGCAAAATGTAGTCAAGCAAGCTTAGGTGATGTAAAAATTCAAAAATTTAGTGACGGAGAAATCCAACCTGTTTTCAACGCAAGTGTGCGTGGCGACTATGTATTTTTAGTACAGAGCACCTTTGCCCCAGCTGATAACTTAATGGAATTATTACTCATGATGGATGCCGCGAGAAGAGCATCAGCTGGGTATATTACAGCCGTAATTCCTTATTTTGGTTATGCAAGACAAGATAGAAAGGATAAGCCACGTGTATCTGTAGGTTCTAAACTATGCGCTAACCTTATTGCAAAATCTGGAGCAAATAGAATTATGACCATGGACTTGCATGCGCCACAAATTCAAGGATTCTTTGATATTCCGGTGGATCATTTAGATAGCTCGGCCATTTTTATCCCATATATAGCTGATCTAGCCATTGAAGACTTATGCTTCGCCAGCCCAGATGTAGGTAGTACGAATCGTGTGCGTGAGGTAGCTAGCTACTTTAATGCCGAAATGGTTATTTGCGACAAGCAAAGAAAAAGAGCCAACGAAATTGCTTCTATGACAGTGATTGGTGATGTTAGCGGTAAGAATATTGTATTGATTGATGACATTTGTGATACAGCAGGTACATTAACCAAAAGTGCCAAAATGCTAATGGAAAAAGGAGCTAAGAGCGTTAGAGCGTTCTGTACGCATCCAGTATTGAGCGGTGGCGCTTATGAGAATATCGAAAACTCAGTATTAACAGAATTGGTTGTTTGTGATACTATTCCTTTAGACCCTGAACAAAAGGCTTCTAAAATTAAAGTTCTAAGTACAGCTGCCCTATTCTCTAAGGCTATTCAAAATATGTTTGAAGGCAAGAGTATTAGCTCACTCTTTATACATAGCAATGCAGCTAATGGTGAGTTAAAAGAAGAGAAAGCTGGCGTTTAAGCCAAAAAATATGAAAGCTTTAGTATAGATTAATTGGCTAAAATGCTAATTATACTATCTTTGCGCTCCATTAAAAAAATAAACAATGAAATCTATTACGATTAAAGGACAACTTAGAAGCGAAACTGGGAAGAAATCCTCTCGTCAGCTACGTTCTGAGGGGCAAGTGCCTGGAGTAATTTACGGAGGTGCCGAAACTATTCACTTCTCGGCTTCACAATTAGCTTTAAGACCTGCGGTTTACACCAACGAATTCTTATTAGCCAATATTGAGGTCGAAGGTAAAGGAACATTTAAAGCCATTTTAAAAGACTTACAGTTCCACAAATTATCAGACAAATTAACACATGTTGATTTTCTTGAATTAGTTGAAGGTAAAAAAGTAATTGCGAATATTCCAATTACATTCACTGGTGTTTCTACTGGTGTAAAAGAAGGTGGTCGTTTTGTTCCTAAAATGACGACAATCAAAGTAAGAACAGTACCGGCTAACTTGCAAGAAAGTGTAGCAGTGGATATTACAGACTTGAAAATTGGAGGTAACGTACGTATCTCGGATGTTGTATATGACAATGCCGAAATTATGCACTCACCAAGAATTCCTGTAGCATCAGTAGTTACTACACGTGTACTTAAGCAAGAAGCTAATGCAGGTGGTGCAGCGGCTTCAGATGATGAATCAGCAGAAGGGGATGCAGCAGAAGGTGCGACTCCTGCTGAAGGTTAATAAATATTCATTTAATATTATTCAAGAGCCGTTCCTTATTGGAACGGCTCTTTTTTTTGTACGGTAAATCCATCCGTTACAACCAATAAGGAATAAATTATTTTGAGTTTTAAAACTTAATCAATAAGTCTTTATAAAAGTGTTCCTTTTAAGAACAACACGGCAAAAGAGAAGTAAATAACCAATCCCGAAACATCTACCAATGTAGCTACAAATGGCGTAGAAGATGCTGCTGGATCTGCACCCATTCTTTTTAATAAAATAGGCAGCATAGAACCAACAATAGTTCCCCAAAGCACAACGCCCAATAATGAAAACCCTACAACAGCCGCAATACGCAAAAAATTCACGCCAAATATGCCGCTACTCATTTGCCAAATAGCGATCAATACAAAGCTCATGGCAAAAAGTGTAAGCCCAAGTAAAATACCAGATATTATCTCTCGCTTCATAATATGCCACCAATCACTTAAATCTACATCATCCAGCGCCATCGCTTGAATAATTAATGTGGCTGCCTGCGAACCCGTATTTCCTCCACTAGAAATAATTAATGGAATAAAGGTTGCCAACAAGGCCACTTTAGCAATTTCAGATTCGAAATTTTGCATAGCAAAAATGGTCAACAACTCACCAACGAATAAGATCATAAGCCAAAGCACACGCTTCTTATATATATCTTTTATTGGAGCTGCTAAGTATGGATCATCTAAGGCAGCAGTACCACCAATCATTTGCATATCCTCACTAAACTCCTCCTCTTGAACAATTAATACATCATCAATCGTTACAATCCCTAAGAGTATATTCTTATCATCTACAACTGGCAAGGCTACGCGATTATTTTTCTGAAACACATCAATGGTTGTGTCCTGATCTTCATTTACATTCAAGGTAATGAAGCGCTCATCCATCAAATCTTCAACCAAGGTCTCGGCCGGGTTAACGATTAAGAAGTCACGAATTCTAATATCATCTAATAGCGTTCCGTTTTCGTCCGTCACATATATTACATCAATGGTTTCGGAGCTTTTACCGTAATCTCGAATATAGGTAAGTACTTGCTCTACGGTCCAATCGGGCTCAACATCAATATAATCTGGCGTCATTAGACGACCGACCGAATCCTCGGGATAACCCAATAGTGATAAGGTTACCTTGCGCTCTTCAGGATTTAATACTTTAATTAACTCCTTAACTACCGGGCTTTCTTGCTCGGCCAATAAGGCTGTTCTATCATCGGGTGGTAAGGCATTTAATAATTGAGCAACCTTATTAGCAGGAAGTTTATGTAATAAATCCTCTTGCTCATTAATATCCAATGCGCCAAAAACAGCCACTGCTCTATTAAAATCTAATTGTAGGAAAAAACGCTTCGAATGATCAGGATATTCTTCTAAGACCTCCACAACGTCAGAAATATTGAGTTCATTGATAAAATCATTGATCTCAGCCCACGCCTCTAACTCTAGGAGCGTGTCTATTCTATCTATTATGACGTTTAAATCTTCCACAACGGGCGCAAAGATAAGGTAGTAGTTGGATAAGAGAAATTATGTTATTTTTGCAGTCTTGTAGCTAGGCTCGTGAGCTTTTGTCAAAAAAACCGACAATCGCGCCAAACTGAGCTTTATTATCTATAATTTAATAAAAATGAGCGGTTAATTATTTGTGCTAATTATAATCTTAACCTACATTTGCAATCCCTAAAAATAGGGACTTTAAAAATTTGAACAATGGCTAGAATATGTCAAGTTAGTGGAAAAGGTTATCAGAAAGGAAATAAAGTTTCTTTCTCGAATAAGAAATCAATTCGCCGTTTCCAACCAAACCTACAGAAAAAACGTTTCTTCTTAGCAGAAGAAGATAAATGGATTACGTTGAAACTTTCAACGCAAGCTATACGTACGATTAATAAAAGAGGTCTTTTCAACGTAGTGAAAGAGATGCGTGCCGCTGGTCACAAGATCTAATTATAAAAATAATAAAAGAGCAATATCATGGCTAAAAAAGGAAACAGAGTACAAATAATCTTAGAATGCACAGAGCATAAAGAGAGTGGCATGGCCGGAACAAGCCGTTACATTAGTACTAAAAACAAGAAAAATACTCCAGACAGATTAGAGTTAAAGAAATTTAACCCTGTATTGAAGAAATATACCGTTCACAAAGAAATTAAATAATCATTATGGCAAAAGCAGCAAAAACCGCGATCAAGAAAGGTGTTATAGCAGAAAGTAAAAACTACTCTAAAGTTATACGCGCACAAAAAACGAAAACTGGCGCTTATTCTTTTAAAGCCAATATGGTATTGAAAGATAACGTAAAAGACTTTTTGAAGAAATAAACTTCTTTAAAACAATATTTATAAATGTCCCGTGCCTTTAGGTGCGGGATTTTTTTTGTTTGAGAATTCAAGTTTAAACAGTTTAGAATATTATATTTGACAGATGCATCAAGAAAAATTAAAATTTATTGACCTTTTTTGTGGTATAGGTGGTTTTAGAATTGCATTTGAAGAAACTTGCGAAGAAAATGGTATAAAATCACAATGCGTATTTTCTTCAGATATAGACAAATATGCACAAGATAGTTACGAAGAGAATTTTGGTGAAAGACCTTTTGGTGATATTACAGAAGTAGATGAAAATACAATTCCTGATCATGATATTCTGTTTGCAGGATTTCCTTGTCAACCATTTAGTATAATTGGTCAAATGAAAGGATTGAATGATACTAGAGGGACTTTATTTTTCGATATTGCTAGAATAATTAAGGCAAAACAACCAAAGGCTTTTATTCTAGAAAATGTTAAACAACTTGTTGGACATGACAAGGGCAATACATTAAAAGTAATAATTCAATCATTAGTTGATTTAGGTTATCATGTTCAGTACAGTGTATTAAATGCACTAGATTATGGCTTGCCTCAGAAACGTGAACGCATTGTAATAATTGGTCACCAAGATCCTATAATGTTTACTTTTCCAAGTCCTATAAAACCTTATAAAAACTTAGAGAACATCTTAGAGAAAAAAGTTCCTGAAAAATATTTTGCGTCAGACCATATAAGAAATAAAAGAAAAGCTAAACATACATCGTCATACTATCCTTCTATTTGGCATGAGAACAAATCTGGTAATATTTGCTCATATCCATATTCATGTGCCTTACGTTCTGGTGCTTCCCACAATTACTTATTAGTAAATGGTGAAAGAAGACTAACACCAAGAGAAATGTTTAGATTGCAAGGCTTTCCTAATTGGTATAAAATAACAGTAAGTGATGCTCAAGCTAAGAAACAGGCTGGAAACGCAGTTCCAGTTAATATGATAAAAGCTGTAGTGCAAAAAATACTGCCTTATATTGCCACTACTCTAGACCAAACTGCTGTTTTAAGAGAATATGAGCTGCAATACAATCCAAGTTAATGGCAAAACGAAAATCACCTAAATTAAGAACTGTAAATAAATCTGTTGCAGCTTATCCGTTGAATGAATTCAATTCTGAATTCCCTTATATACTTGGTCAAGAAATAGTTTATTTATTAGCAAGCAAAGGGAGAGCAAATTTAGAAGGTGACGAGTGGGAACAAATTTTTGCAACTTGTATTGGAGCTGAATGGAAACCCTCTAATGTTGGACTAGATGACGTTGTGATGGGAAATACAGCGTGGGGAGCTAAAACAGTTAAGGCTTCAACAAAAGACTTTAAAGATCTCAAACATATACGTCTAATCTCAGGGAGAAACTCCCCAGTGTATTCATATGGAAATACAATTGACACAAACGCGTACCCTAATGTAATTGGAGAACAAGTCCTTGAAATATGGAATGAGAGGGTTTCAGCCGTTAGAGAAAAATTTAAAAATCTAAGAACCGTTGTTTTGGTTAAATCTAATGACTTATCACAAGTTGCGGTTTTTGAATTTGACACCGTACGTTATGATGCGGAACTTTTCGATTTTAAATGGAATAAGAATGGTAATCTAGAGGGTTACATAAAAGGAACCAAAACTAAAAAATTTACATGGCAACCTCACGGTTCACAGTTTACAATAACTGAAAATGTTCCAGAGCATACTTTAATTCTAAAGATTAGGCAACCTGAGAAACTAAACAAAACAAAAGTATTAACAACAATTGGTTTTGATAAAACTTGGGTAACTATCGAAAGAAAATAAATAGCCCCTTTCGTTTATTTAAAATCAAGGATATACTCATACTCTTTTTTCTTGACCTAAGTCAATATCCAAACACACCAATAAGCTCAAAGCTTTCTTATATTTGAGCAAGCTTTATGAGAACACTTCTTTTACTCTTATTCATCCTTTGCACAGCTCATATTGGGCAAGCACAAAGCCTACAAACAATAAAAGGCAAGGTGCAAGATGCCGAAATTCAATTCCCTATTATAGGTGCAAATGTAGGCTTGTATAAAAGTGACAGTTTAGTAACAGGCACGAAGACAGATGTTGATGGTTTTTTCAAAATAGAGAATATCCGTCCTGGAAAATACGAACTACGCCTTTCCTACTTGGGTTATAAGAATAAAACACTACCAAGCATTGAAGTAACCACAGGAAAAGAAACGCAACTAAACATAGCATTACAAACTAACAGAAATACAATAAAAGAAGTAACCATAACCACCAACAAAGCCGAAGTAAATAATGAAATGGCCATAGTTAGCGCACGTACTTTTGACCCAAACGAAGCAACCCGCTACGCTGCCTCGCGCGATGATATTGCGCGTATGGCTACCAACTTTGCGGGTGTACGTGGCAGCGACGACAGCCGCAACGATATAGTAATCCGAGGGAATACACCCAACGGCATCATCTGGCGTATTGAAGATTTAGATGTTCAAAACCCTAATCACTTTGCATCTTTTGGAAGTACCGGTGGGCCTGTAAATATTGTAAACAATAAACTACTTGGCCGCTCTGACTTTATCACTTCTGCCTTTCCTGCTGATTATGGCAATGGGGTATCAGGGGTCTTTGACTTGCGTATGCGCAATGGAAATCGTGACAAACATGAGTTTACCACCCAAGTAGGTATACTCGGTTTAGAAGGCACGGCCGAAGGTCCAATAAATAGAAAAAAAGGCTCGTCTTATACCTTGAGTTATCGATACGCAACGCTTGATTTGATGAACCGCTTGGGTATAAATTTTGGCACTGCAGGTAATCCCTCCTATCAAGATGTAAATTTTAAAATGCACTTCCCGCTCAATAAAACCATGCAGATAAATGTATTTGGCCTCGGTGGCATAAGTGATATTGCTATCCTGGACAATGGGGATGATAGCACTAAATGGACCTTTGGAAGAGCGGGACGTGATATTCATTTTGGTTCACGCTTTGCTTTAGTCGGTGCTAATTTCATGCACACCATTAATAAAAACACCTTCCATAAACTAACCATAGGCTACAATCGCAATATGCAATACAACCGTTACGATACTATAACACCGGGGACTGATTTACGCGGAGCAACTTATCGCAATAAGTTTGACAATAGTAAGCTTATGTTGCATTACCACATGACGAAGCGCTTTAAGAATAATCTTGTATTTAAAACTGGTGTTAATCTTACCCATTACAATTTTGACATGGTAGACAGTAACTACTACCCTGCGCAAGACATTTGGTATAACGAGGCGGAATTTAAAGGCAGCACACAAATGTTACAAGCTTATACGAGTTGGAAATATTCGCCTTCAGAAAAAGTGCAATTAAATATGGGTGTGCACTATATCAACTTTTTATTAAACAATAGTCAAGCTTTAGAACCACGTATTGGTTTGTTATATAAAGTAAATGAAAAACTGAATTGGAACTTAGGCTATGGATTGCATAGTAATATACAGCAGTTGTTTATTTACTTCCTACAGAAAGATGATTTTGGTGGCTACCCTTATAACTATAACATTAATGTTGGCTTTAATCGTTCGCATCATTTAGTTACTGGCTTTGACTATTTAGTTTCAAAATCTATGCGTATCAAAACGGAAGTCTATGCGCAATATTTATTTAATCTCCCAACGGAAATTAGATCAAGTGCTTACACGCCTTTGAACCAAGGTGCTAGTTTTAATTTTATATTTCCTCAAGAGTTAGAGAACGATGGCATTGGTTATAATGCTGGTCTAGACTTAACAGTTGAGCAGTTTTTTAACAAAGATTTTTATTACCTCATTACGGGAAGTCTATTTACAAGTAAGTATTGAGCGAGTGATAATGTGTGGCGGAATACAGAATTTAATGCAGGCTATAATTTTAACGTATTGTCAGGTAAAGAATGGATCACGTGATAACTGTGGGGAGTAAATTATCTTTGGGGTTAAATTTTAAGATTTGGCAGAACATTTTATATCACACTTTCTTCCATCTGGCATTCTAGCTTATTTTGTAATAACAGATATTAAAGAGCTAGGCTAT
>CALIIL010000044.1 GCA_938017685.1 uncultured Chitinophagaceae bacterium | reverse complement strand
GTATATTGCAATGAGTATATTAGGCAAGAAGTTAGTCGTAACTAAATCCAAAACCTCCTTCCCGCCTACACCTAATATGGCTACTGGATCATCACCTTGCTCGGTAAAATAGATACGAGCCAAAATACCGATGGTAACTGCTGCCGCATCGGTTAATAAAGTAAATATAATGGCGACCCACTTTCCTTTATCTATCTCACTTTCATCCTTAATAGACATAAAACGCACATATACTTGTGGTGATCCCAAGAAGCCTAAACCAATCATGGCAAAGCCAAGCATTGCAAAAATATTCATCCATACATCAGGATGCCCACCCCAAATACTTGTAAGGGCAGGGTCAATATTATTTAGCCCGTCAATAATTCCTTGCCCATGACCCATTTTGAACCAAATGACAATGGGCAATAGAATTAATCCAAAAAACATTAAAACACCTTGAAAGAAGTCTGACCAAACAACGGCTACAAAACCGCCTATGAATATATAAGCCAGAACAATTAAAAAGCCAATAATAGCACCCCAGTGATAAGTTATATTAATATGAAAGTCACCAAACAGTTTCTGTCTGCCACCCAACATGGATTCAAAGGCGACACCTGTCGCATCAATTTGGGAGCTTACATAAATGACAACAAAGATGGCTAGTACGGATGCCGCAATGATTCTTAAAGTGTGTGTGCTACTCTTAAAGTGAGATTGCAAGTAATCTGGAATGGTAATGGATTTATATTCGTCAGATCTTCGTTTAAAACGCTTGGCCATAAACCACCAAGACACTGCAACTCCCAGCACTTCACCAATAACGACCCAGTATGCAGAAAGTCCCGCCATGGCGCCCATACCAGTTAAACCAATTAAGAGCCAGCCACTTTCGCCAGTAGCTCTGGCAGAAAATGCAACCGCCCAAAAGCCTAAATTCTTACCGCCCACATAAAAATCACTCATGGATTTAATACGCTTGGATGCTACCCAGCCAATAAGAAAAAGTATGGCTACGTATATTCCTAGGACAATCAGTTTGGTTAACATGAAAGCGAATATAAGGAATTGTAGTCGGAGCTAATAATTATCAAGAAGCGTAGGTCGCTGTGTGATATAATTAAGAGATGCTTTTTGCAAACAAGCTTTCATGCTCTGTTACAAATTGTTCCAGGATCTTGAAGAAATTCAAAATGTCTTCATTTCCATTGGTAGCATTGATCGTTACTAAGCGAATAAACTCATCTTCTCTAAATGAACCATAACCTACAAGCAATTCAGAATGCTCATATAATAGTGTACAAATATCGCGAGCAGGAATGCCTTTGTAATTAAAACAAATGGAGATTGAGTCATCGATGCCGTAGTCAGTATAGTCTGCATTATTTCTAATGTAGTCTCTGGCCGTATCAGCTAGCTCAAACTGCTTATCTACTATTTGCTCTAAACCTTTGGTTCCAACACTTTTCCAAAGTACCCACAATTTCAATGCATCATTTCTTCGACCGCATTGTAATGAAGTCTTACCGAGGTTAAATTCATCATGATCTGTTTGGTATAAATAGCTTGCATCATTTGAAAATGAGTTGTGCAAATGCTTTTTATCTTTTACAACAATTAAAGAGCAACCTAATGGTGTCCCTAACATCTTGTGTGCATTGAAACTAAATGAATCAACTTGCTCTATGCCTTTGATCAAGTGTTTATATTTTTTACTAAATAGAACAGAACCACAGTAAGCACCATCTACGTGTAACCAGATATTAAATTCTTTAGCAATTGTACACAATGGTACTAAATCATCAAAAGCGCCTAATACGGTAGTTCCAGCTGTTGCATTAATTAATACAGGATGCAGTCCATTGGCTATATCTTCTTCAATTGTTTTCTTTAAAATGACACTGTCCATTCTGCCTTCAGCATCTGTTGCAATTTTGCGTACATTATCACGACCTATTCCTGAGAAGGCTGCATTTTTGGGCGTACTATAATGACTTTCTATTGAAGTGTATACAATCATTGTTTGCTGCACGCCTTCATGTCTTGTTTTGTCGTTATACGCATCGCGAGCCATCAACATACCCATAAAGTTAGTCATAGAACCACCGGGAGCTAATGTCCCGTCGGCCTTATTGTCCCAACCAATAAGGTTGCACACTTCTCTAAGCACCACTTTCTCTGCGCCAATTTGAGGGCCGGCTGCTTTGTAAGTATACATGCTATTATTCAGCATAACAGAAAGCAAATCTCCAAGAATGGCTTTGTCTTGTCTGCCGCCAAAAAGTTGGTTAAAAAAGGCATTGGTTGCAGTACGAGGCGTTGTAAATACTAAGTCTTTCAATGATCTTTCAAGTTCATCCGCGCTAATGCCTTCTTGCTGTAATTTTAAATCTAAGCGATCATAAAGTTTGGAAGTAGGAATGTGCTCCGCAACTGGATTTTCCTGCTCATCGGCTAATAATTGATTAACTATTCTGTTAAATATCTCCAAACTCTGTTCCATAACGCTCATTTTCAATTTTGTCAAAAAACGACCTTTTTCAAAGATTTCTTACATTTTTTAGCCGTTTTAGCATAAAAAAAGGATAAAATCAGCTTTTTTTCAAAAAATGAAATAGTCGCTTAACGTAAGACTAACTACTATAAATGGCATCCTACACTAACTTAGTGATTATCACAGTTATGGACGATATAGACAGTTTAGATCAATTAATAGCCGAGTTAGATAAGGCAGAAAAGCAAGATGTACCAAATATTATAAAACGCTTGCGATTAAAAAAAGATTATTTTGAAGAATACGCCTCGTGGTGCCAAGATGGTTATACACGCAATTGTGTGCATCGCACCGATGGATATGAGCTCATTTTACTCTGTTGGGCTAAGAGTTGTGTGACGCCTATTCACGATCATGGAGGACAGGCTTGCTGGGTTTATCAAATTGCAGGAGAGTTAACGGAAAAGCGTTTTGAAAAAAATGCCGCCGGTGAACTGATCGAAACTAATCGCATGACCTTGCAACCACAAGACCTTACTTTTATGGAGGATAGAATGGGCTATCATCAATTGTGTAATGAAAGTAATACGCGTGGTTATACGCTACATTTATATGCTTCGCCAATTGATCAATGCGATGTATTTAATGAAGATAAGAATTGCTTTGAGACTAAGAACATGAGTTACGATATGTGTCCTGAAGAGTTGATTGGTGTTTAATTAATTGGTTCAATCAAGTCCCAAATATTACCGTATAAATCTTTAAATAAGCATACTTTACCAAAGTCTTCGATGCTTGCTTCTCTAGCAATTTCAATATTGTGTTTTTTTAGATTGGCATAGTCTTCATCAAAATTATCGGTGTGGAGAAATAGAAATACTCGTCCGCCCGTTTGATTACCAATGGCTGCTTCTTGTTCCTTATTTTTTGCTTTGGCCAATAATAAATTACAACCATGGCTACCTGGTGGCTTTATAATTACCCAACGCTTATTCTTTTTTGGAAAAAAAGTATCTTCTACAATTTCGAAGTTTAATTTTTTCGTATAAAAATTTAAAGCATCGTCATAATCTTTGACTACTAAGGCTAGTTGAGCTATTCTTTGATTAGACATAGAGCTTGAATATAGACATGGAATGTCTATTTACAATATGGAAATAGATAATCTATGTTTTGAATAAACCTATCTTTACCCTTTGAATAATTTATTACTCATAACGCCACCATTTACGCAACTGAATACGCCTTATCCCGCCACGGCTTATCTCAAAGGTTTCTTGAATACAAAAGGAATTGATTGCTATCAAATGGACTTGGGTATTGAGGTGACCTTGGCATTGTTTAGCCAAGGCGGACTAGCGCAATTATTTAATAAAGCTGAAGACTTAAATAAAATAACTTCTAAAAATGCTCAACGTATACGGGCGCTCAAAGATGAATACATGGCTACTATAGATGCTGTTATTCTTTTCTTACAAGGAAATAACGCTTCCTTGGCACGTCAAGTTTGTAGTGAAAATTATTTACCACAAGCTTCACGTTTTGCTCAGTTAGAAGAAATGGATTGGACATTTGGCAGTATGGGTATGCAAGACAAAGCAAAACATTTATGCACGCTTTATTTAGAAGACCTTTCTGATTTTATTGTAGAATGTGTTGATGAGCATTTTGGTTTTTCGCGTTATGTTGAGCGCTTGGGAAGAAGTGCTAATTCATTTGATGAATTGTATAGTCACTTGCAACAGGAAGTTCGTTTTATAGATACTTTTTCATTAGAAATGTTGAAAGGAAAACTAGACAACCAACAACCTAAATTAGTTTGTTTCTCAGTTCCTTTTCCTGGTAATTTATTAAGTGCTTTTCGTTGTGCGCAGTTTATAAAAGAATATTTTCCGTCGATTAAAACGGCCATGGGCGGCGGCTTTCCCAATACAGAGTTGCGCTCTCTAAAAGATGAACGAGTATTTGATTTCTTTGATTACATAACATTAGATGACGGAGAATTACCTATTGAATTACTATGGGAGCAAATAAATAATCCCAAAGAAAAACCATTATTTAAACGAACGTTTCATTTAGAAAACGGGGAAGTGGTTTATAATGATTTCTCCTTGCGTACAGATTATAAACAAGTAGATTTAGGAACGCCTGACTATAGCGATTTGTTGTTGGAACAATACATCTCCGTAATAGAAGTGGCTAATCCCATGCACAGTTTGTGGAGCGATGGACGTTGGAATAAACTCACCATGGCACATGGTTGCTATTGGGGAAAATGTACTTTTTGTGATGTCAGTTTGGATTATATTAAATCTTACGAACCAATTACAGCTAGTCTTTTGGTTGATAGAATGGAAGCAATTATTGAACAAACGGGCGAGCATGGTTTTCACTTTGTAGATGAAGCAGCACCGCCTGCTTTGATGAGAGAGTTGTCGCTTGAAATTATTAAGCGCAAGTTGTCCGTTACATGGTGGACAAATATTCGTTTTGAAAAAAGCTTTACAAAAGACTTATGTAAATTATTAAAAGCATCGGGTTGTATTGCTGTTTCTGGTGGCTTAGAAGTGGCGTCTGATAGATTATTAAAGTTGATTGACAAAGGAGTAACGGTGGAACAAGTAGCGCGCGTAACAAGAAATTTTACCGAAGCGGGTATGATGGTTCATGCTTATTTAATGTATGGCTATCCTAGCCAAACGGAACAGGAGACTATTGATAGTTTAGAAATGGTCCGGCAGCTTTTTGAGTTAGGGATTGTTCAATCTGGTTTCTGGCATCAGTTTGCTTTGACAGCACATAGCCCTATCGGATTAGATCCGGAGGCCTATGGAATTATGCCTGATTTGAAGGAGATAAAATTTGCCAATAACGATGTTGAGTTCACAGATAGTACGGGCATCAACCATGGGCAGTTTTCTTTTGGCTTAAAAAAATCTTTATACAATTATATGCATGGTATTTGCTTTGAATATGATTTGCAAGAGTGGTTTGATATGGATGTTCCTAAGACTTCAATTGCTCCTCATTATATTGAGAGCTGTCTACAAGAAAATCAAAATATCACGATTAAGTCGAATGCCAAAGTGTATTGGTTAGGCGCCTTACCTACATTAAATCCAATAAAAAAAGGACAGCTCGAATTGGCTTTTCATGCTAAGGACAGCAGCATGACCGTGAAACTTGATCAAGCAAAAGGCGAATGGTTGGTAAGTCAATTAGAGAAATTACAAATGGGTTCTGAGCAGTCATTTACTTTAAAAAATCTAATGATTGATTATGAATTACAGTTTGACGATTTTGAAATATTCTGGTTCTCTAAGGCTATGGTTAAGATCAAAGCATTTGGCTTGCTAGAGCTATAGGCTAAAAAAAAGCGACACATCATGTATCGCTTCTCTTTTATTATTTGTTATTGATTATTTCTTTTTCCAGAATTGGAACCATTTTTTATTTCTTTTAGCAACAACTGGTTTTTCAACCGGCGCTGATTTTACAGCTGTTTTTGCTGGAGTTGCCACTCTTGCTGGAGCAACATCGCTTACTGGGCGAGTGGTACCAACTGCTTTTGTAGCAGCGGGCTTAATGGTTCCTTTAATTTTAACCACTTTAGTTGGAGCATTTACAGCATTAGAAGTAATTGTAATGGCTTTATTTATACCTCCTGTTCTCTTCGTATCATATTTCACTTTAATAGAAGCTGATTTGCCCGGCTTAATTGGTTCTTTAGGCCAAGAAGGAACTGTACAACCACAACTAGCACGACAGTTTGTTATTTTCAAATCTGAGTTACCTGTGTTCTTAAATTTGAACTCACAAGTACCATCTGCGCCATTCTCAATGGTTCCATAATCATGTACTTCTTTCTTAAATTCAATTTTTGGACCTGCTTTATCTTGAGCATTTGTGCTGATAAATGCAAAGGTGCAAACGATAACAGCTAATAATATTCTTTTCATTCTGTGTAATTTTTCATAAAAATAGGGCAATGTGAAGAGAAAATCTGGGATTAATGAAAATTTTGCAAATAGATTGAATTTATTCTCAATGTAATATTTAATCAAAGTGGTATTCCTATCATAGAATATTACATTTGCCATCGAAATGAAATTTCAAAAAGAAATAGATAAGCGCAAAACCTTTGGTATAATATCTCACCCAGATGCTGGTAAAACAACATTGACTGAGAAATTATTACTTTTTGGAGGAGCCATTCAATCGGCAGGTGCAGTAAAATCGAATAAAATTAAAAAGCACGCGACTTCTGATTTTATGGAAATTGAGCAACAGCGTGGTATATCTGTAGCTACCTCTGTAATGAGCTTTGAATATAGGGATAAGCTCATTAATATTTTGGATACACCTGGGCACAAAGATTTTGCCGAGGATACCTACCGCACATTAACGGCAGTAGACAGTGTAATCTTGGTGATAGATTGTGTAAAGGGTGTAGAGGCGCAGACTGAGCGATTGATGGAAGTATGCCGCATGCGTAAAACGCCGGTTATTGTATTCATTAATAAATTAGATCGCGATGGAAAAAACCCATTTGATCTATTAGAAGAAATTGAAGAGAAATTAAAGATTAGCACCCAGCCATTGACTTGGCCTATTAATATGGGCGGAGATTTTAAAGGTGTGTACAATCTTTTTAATAATAGTATTATATCATTTACTCCTAATCAAAAAGTTACGGATAATGATTTGGTTCCCATGCCTGATTTAAATGTTCCCGAACTAGTAGATATGCTTGGAGAGCATGACGCGGCTCAATTGCGCGAAGACGGTGAGTTAATAATGGGTGTCTATGAAAGCTTTGATCAAGAAGATTATTTACAAGGAGATTTGGCTCCTGTGTTTTTTGGTAGTGCTGTCAATAACTTTGGGATTAAGGATATGTTAGACACTTTTGTAGAGATAGCTCCTAACCCTCGGTCTCGTATGACGGATGTGCGTGAGGTATTACCAGCGGAGGATAAGTTTAGCGGATTTGTGTTTAAAATTCATGCAAATATTGATCCTAAGCACCGTGATCGCTTAGCATTCTTGCGGGTCTGTTCTGGTCGTTTTGAACGGAATAAATTCTATCAAAATATTAGAGCAGATAAGAAACTTAGGTTTAATAATCCTTATGCTTTCTTGGCAAGTGACAAAGAAGTTATTGATTATGCATATCCTGGCGATGTAGTAGGCTTGTACGATAGTGGTTCATTTAAAATTGGAGATACCTTAACTGAAGGTGAGGAAATGAATTATGCTGGTATCCCAAGTTTCTCTCCTGAAATATTTAAAGAATTGGTGAATAAAGATCCTATGAAGTCTAAGCAATTAGAAAAAGGCATAAGCCAATTAACGGATGAAGGAGTAGCGCAAATGTTTACCCAGCACGGTGGGAATAGAAAAATTATTGGTTGTGTTGGAGAGTTACAATTTGAAGTTATTCAATATCGATTATTAGGAGAGTACGGTGCAAGTTGTTCATTTCAACATATGCCTTACTTTAAAGCTTGTTGGATAAAAGGGGATGCTCAAGTGATCGACGATTTTGTAAAATTTAAGCAAGCCAATATTGTTGAAGACAAAGAAGGTAACTTAGTGTACTTAGCGGAAAGTGAGTGGTACTTGAATACCGAACGGAGTAATAATCCTGAAATAGATTTTTACATTACGAGTGACTTTAAGCATAAGCTTTAAAGTAAGCGCCTTTTAATAAAATCATAAATTCCTTCTAGAGCTTTACCTAAATAATCAGGTGAGGTACCAAAGTGGTCATCCTCTATCCCGCTAATTCCATTGAGTTGTAAACTATTGTCAAAAAAAGTTTCTTCGGTATTATGCAATGCCATGGAGAAAACAAAGAGGGCAAGTAGGAGAAGTAAAGATTTGCGATAGGACATCCTCTTATTATTGACATAATAAATAACGGATATGCCAATACCAATAAGAAGTATAAAGAAATACCAATACTGAGCAAAGATGCTATTTTGTAAAATGTGCACGCTGTTCAAAAATAGTTAAAAATTAATAAGTTCTTAAAGTTTAACGTTAAACACAATAAAAAGAGTTATATTTTTACAACTGAGATGAAAAGGCTATTAAGCATATTGTTATTGGTATTGATGAGCGTTGTAAGCAATGCTGCTCAAGATGATGAGCCGCCTGTTTCATTATATCCTGTTCCATTAACTACCAATACCTTAAATGTAAAATTATTGCCGTCCGTATTAGAGAAAGCAAGAACAATAGAATTGAGAAATTTTATAGGTCGTAAACTGCGAGGATTGGAAATTAAAAACCGTGAAATTGAATTTTCGGATATGTCTCAATATCCAGAAGGTGTGTATGTTATTCTTATTAAAGATGGCACCGGTAAAATCATAGAATCGGCAAAATTCATGATTGCAAAATAAATGGCAAACCCTAAGAATATTTTTTTCGGAAGACAACCTGTATTAGAAGCTTTACAGAACGATGTGCTAATAGATAGAATCTTAATCTATCATGGTATAAGTGGAGATAATGTAGGTGAGATATTACAATTGGCTAAGGATATGGGCGTGCCTGTAGTACGAGTGCCTAATGAAAAACTCGATCGTGTAACGCGTAAGAACCATCAGGGCATGATAGCCTATGGCGGGATTATTGAGTATCAGCCATTACAGGATGTTATCTCCCATTTGTTTGATCAAGGCGAAAATCCATTTCTTATATTACTAGACGGCATTACCGACGTACGTAATATGGGTGCGATTATTCGTTCGGCAGTTTGTTGTGGAGCGCATGCTATTGTTTTTTCAGAAAAAAATGCAGCGCCGATTTATGAGGATATGGTTAAGACAAGTGCAGGTGCTTTAACACAAATGAATTTCTGTAGAGAGAAAAGCATTAATGTGGCATTAGAGACCATGAAGATGAATGGGATAAAAATATTCTCTTCTGATTTAAATGCTAAGAAGCCATTACGTGATTTAGATATGACTGAGCCATTATGTGTGGTACTAGGTGCTGAAGATCACGGGATATCATCTACTACGCGAAAAGCAAGTGATGAACAGTTTATTATACCCATGGTTGGAGAGTTTGATAGCTTTAATGTAAGTGTAGCCAATGGCATTATTTGTTATGAGGTGATGACCAAGCGCGGCATGGTAAAAGCAAAATAGGATATTCCTTATCTCCCATTTATGTTGAATAGGTATTAGCATCTTAATATTGAATAACAATGAAGTGTACTAAGTATTCATTTAAAAATTTAATTCTAATCGTAGTTGCTGTATTTGGACAGTCATGTACGGATAATTCAGTCAAAGTAGATGAAGTGCTTTTTAATAATGGCGATATCATTTTTCACGAGTCGAAGTCAGGGCAAGGGCGAGCTGTACAGTTGGCAACTGCATCAATATACTCGCATGTTGGAATGATATTTAAAGATAAAAATGAATGGCAAGTAATAGAAGCGGTGCAGCCAGTGAGGGTAATACCTTTAGAAGATTTTGTCAGTCATGGTGATGGTAAACGTTTTGTAGTAAAACGATTAAAAGAAAGTATTGCAGATAGTCTCTGGGTTAAATGTATAGAAGAAGCTAAAACTTATCTAGGAAAAGATTATGATGCATACTTCGAATGGAGTGACGATAGAATTTACTGTTCTGAATTAATTTATAAAGTGTACGAGAATTCATTGGGAATTGAACTGTGTAAAAAAGCTAAATTAAAAGACATGCACCTTGAGCATCCTATAGTTCAAGAAAAACTTAAAGAACGGTATGGAAATAGTATACCGATGAATGAAGATGTTGTGTCACCTGCTAACATCTTTGAGTCGGGACTGTTAAAGGAAGTTATTAAGCAAGATGATAATTTTGTCATTTTTGATAATAGCAAGCTTTATAAATAATGTAATTTTACAACATGTCCGTAAAGATTATTGAATGTCCGCGTGATGCGATGCAGGGTTGGGAACATTTTATTCCTACAGAAAAGAAAGTGGCTTATATAAATCAGTTATTAAAAGTTGGTTTCGATACCATTGATTTTGGTTCTTTTGTTTCACCCAAAGCAATTCCTCAAATGGCCGATACCAAGGAGGTGATTACACAATTAGACTTGAGTAATACAACTTCTAAACTGCTCGCTATTATTGCTAATAAGCGCGGTGCAGATGATGCCGTTGCTTATAATGAAATTGATTTTCTAGGATTTCCATTTTCAATTTCAGAGACCTTCCAACAAAAAAATACAAATAGTTCAATAGAGCAATCGCTTTTACGTGTTGATGAAATACAGAATCTATGTGTAAAGCATAATAAAAAGATGGTTGTATATATTTCTATGGGGTTTGGCAATCCATATGGAGATCCTTATAGTGCCGAGTTGGCGATGGAGTGGGTTGACAAATTGCGTCAAATGGAGATCGGTATATTTGCCATGAGTGACACCGTTGGTGTTTCTAATCCTGATAATATTAGTTACATTTTTTCAGAATTGACTAAGGAGTTTGAAGGGCTAGAATTTGGTGCACACTTTCACTCAACGGTAGAAACGCGATCGGAGAAGTTACAAGCCGCTTTAGCTAGCAATTGTAACCGATTTGACAGTGCAATTATGGGAATAGGCGGCTGTCCAATGGCACAAAATGATTTGGTTGGTAATATGGCAACCGAGGATATGGTTGCTTTCTTCACAGAGAAGGGATTAGACCTAGACCTAGATATGAATGCTTTTGTAGAAGCGCAACGAATGGCTTTGGAAGTGTTTGTTTAAAGTGCATTATGCTTTATTTCAGTAATATCTAGCATTATGTTTTATTTCGGTAATAATTAGCATTATGCTTTATTTCGGTAATAATTTGAGTTTGTGTATATTTGCCGTATAGATGCTAGGAGTAATAACAGGTGATATAGTCAATTCTAGAAATATTTCTAATGAAATTTGGTTGCCCATCTTGGAAAATAGTTTGAAAGTAATCCAACAAGATGACAGTAAATGGGAGATATATCGAGGAGATAGTTTTCAGTTAGAAGTCAACCCTGAAGATGCTATAGAAGCAGCAATAATTATTAAGGCTGCTATAAAAACAATAAGGAATGCTGATGTAAGAATGGCAATTGGAGTTGGTGAAAAAAAATTCGAAGCAAATAATGTTACAAAATCCAATGGCAGTGCTTTTGTAAATTCGGGAGAGGCATTTGAAAAATTGGGTAAACGAAATTTAAGAATCAAAACTCCATGGAAAGAATTTAATGATGATATAAATGTAAAATTATTTGTAGCACTTTATATAATGGATGCGTGGTCAAGTAAGCATGCAGGATTAGTAAAAACAAAATTTGAAAATATTGACCTTAATCAGCATAAGCTTGCTGAAATCTTAGATTATAATCAACAAAGCTCAATAAGTAGAGCATTGCAAAGAGCAGGCTATGATGAAATCAAAGAAGTAATTGAATATTATAAAAGAAAGATAAATGGGATTGTTGATAATTAAAGTATTACTAGCTCATTTCATTGGTGATTTTGTACTTCAACCCAGTAGTTGGGTAGAGGATAAGAAGGCAAAGAAATTAAAGTCTGGGTATCTATATGCTCATGTAATTCTACATGCTTTTTTATTAGCAATATTTCTAAGTTTCGACATAGAATATTTAGCCATTATAGGTTATATAACCCTGTCTCATTTAATTATTGATGGAATTAAGGTTTGTTATGAGAATGAAAAAAATAAAACATGGCTGTTCTTTATAGACCAGATATTACATATTGCATTTATTCTTATAGTTTTAGATTTAAGTCAAAAGTTCGAAGTTAAAATACAAGAAATTCTTAATTTAAAATGGCTGTCACTCATCTTATGTCTTGTAGTCATAACAAAAGTATCAAGTGTTTTAATTGGAACAATTCTTTCCAGGTGGGATATAGATAGGGAGTATAGTAAAAAATCTTTAAAGAGTGCAGGGTTATTTATTGGGTATATTGAGAGAGTGTTGATTTTTACATTTGTGGTGTTTGATATTTGGTCGGCAATAGGTTTTTTAATTGCCGCAAAATCAGTCTTTAGGTTCGGGGATTTATCTAAACCTGAAAATAGAAAGGTGTCTGAGTACTTCTTAATTGGGACATTGCTCAGTTTTATTTTAGCAATACTTGCAGCTGTATTATTTAGGTATATAAATCCTATTTCCACTTAATATTACAACCAACACTAGGTAACTGATTTTCTGTAGGTTTGTTAGCTAATAAATTTTCAAATGCGCTGCGTAAGTCTGCGCCGTCACAATCCAAACCGTTACCAGGGCGTGAGCTGTCTAATTGCCCATGATAGTACAATTTTAAATCAGCATCGTATAAGAATAAATCAGGCGTGCAAGTTGCACCATATGCTTTGGCTACTTCTTGTGTCTTGTCATAAAGATAAGGAAAGGTGTAGCCTTCTTGCGCGGCATGTTGTTTCATGCGATCAGGGCCATCCATGGGGTATTTTATTGCATCATTACTACTGATAGCTATAAATGCAATACCCTTGGCTTGATATTCCTTAGCTAAAGAAACAATGGTAGGGTTAATATGAATAACGAAAGGGCAGTGATTGCAAATGAATATGATCAATGTGCCTTTTTTGCCTTTGCCATCTTGCAAGCTAAGCTCTTTATTACTTACAGTGTCTAGTAATTGTAGCCTTCCCTAAAAATTGGACAGTTTAAAAATCAGAAAATCTTTAATTTTAAACTGTAAAACATGAAAAGAAGTAAATTTAACGAGAGCCAGATCATCAAGGCTCTAAAAGAAAACGAACAAGGACGAAGCGT
>CALIIL010000043.1 GCA_938017685.1 uncultured Chitinophagaceae bacterium | reverse complement strand
AGTTCTTCGATACATTTGACAAGGTTTTTAGCGAAAAAAAAGAATAACTTGCAATTATATGATACTAGTTTTCATCATTTTAGCCTCTAAATGTGCATAAATACTCAACTCCTGCTCTTTTTAAGGGACGACTATTTAACTCTTCCTGCTTCTGAAGTATAAAACATTTCTTTTCCTGCCTACAACTTAAAAAACAAGCCAGAAAAATTATCAAATAACCTAATCTCCACATCATCAACTCACTTCCAAACTAACAACAATACCCTTACTAGCGGGCGTATGCGAGCGATGCGCCATTTGATTTATAGGTACTAGCACATTTGTCTCAGGAAAATAAGTCCCAACGGTTCTGCGTGCTATTGGATAGGAAATCAAAGTAAAGTTTTTAGCCAAGCGTTCTTCACCCTTAAAGTGAGAACGAATATTGACTACTTGTTTATGCTTCAAGCCTAGCTCTTCTAAATCTTTTGGATTAATCAATACTACGCGTCGTCCATTTTTTATCCCACGGTAGCGATCTGCTAATCCATAAATCGTTGTGTTGTATTGATCATGACTACGATTCGTAATCATATAGAACTGCTTGTCTTGTAATTTATTCTCCGGTACTTCGTTAACTGTGAAGTTTGCTTTTTTATTGCTTGTATTAAACTCAGCATTACGAGCACCATTCGGCAGGTAAAAACCCGCTGGCTCTCTTACACGCTCATTATAATTATCAAAACCAGGAATGGTTGCTTCAATGGCATTTCTAATATTGTCGTAGTTAGCCACCATTTTATCCCAATCAATTTTAGTCCCGATAGCCATCGGGATTGACGCTAATGTTGCTTTGGCTAGCTCAGCTACAATTTTAGGCTCACTTAATAATTCATCGGAGATTGGTTTAAATATCCCTTGTGAAGAATGCACTACACCCATCGAATTTTCTACTGTAACAAATTGCTCACCACTTTCTTGCGTATCATTATCCATCCGCCCAAGGCATGGAAAAATGAGGGCCTCTTTTCCATGAATTAAATGCGAACGATTCAACTTAGTAGAAACATGCACGGTGAGCTCGCATTTTTGTAAAGCCTCGGCTGTAAAATCGGTATCCGGCGTGGCGCTTAAGAAGTTTCCTCCCATGGCAAAAAATACTTTGCCCTTTCCTTCGTGCATGGCCTTTATGGCATCCACCACATGATAACCATGTTCTTGCGGTGGAGTAAAACCAAAGTTCTTTTCAATATTATCCAGTAACCATTGTGGCGGCGCTTCCCATATACCCATGGTACGATCGCCTTGCACATTGGAGTGACCACGCACGGGACAGGTTCCTGCGCCAGGCTTGCCAATACTTCCTTTTAATAAAAGAAGGTTTACAATCTCTTGTACATTAGCCACCCCATTTTCATGTTGGGTAATACCCATAGCCCAGCAGATAATTATTTTTTTATTTTCAATGAGCAGTTTGGCCGTTGCTTTTATATCATCAAAAGAAAGTCCTGCATCTTTAGCCAAAGCTTCTGCATCTACATCTTTTATGTTTTCAATCAGCGCTTCATAGCCTGCTGTTTTATCTTTAATAAAGTCTAAATCAAAAACAGTTCCTGGCTTATCCTGCTCAGCATCATACAGTAATTTCATAAGTGCTTTCAATAAAGCAATATCTCCATTGGCACGCACCTGAAGGAATATATCTGATAGTTCCACACCGCCTTTTAATATTTTCAATGGGCTCTGAGGATTTACATATTTCATTAAGCCCGCCTCTGGCAATGGATTTACGGCTACAATTTTTCCTCCATGTTGTTTTGTTTTTTCTAAAGCATTCAACATGCGCGGATGGTTCGTTCCTGGGTTTTGGCCAATCACTAAAACAACTTCCGCCTCGTCAAAATCTTTTAAGGTTACCGACCCTTTACCTATACCAACCGTTCCGCTCAAGCCTACGCCACTACTTTCATGACACATATTAGAACAATCCGGCAAGTTGTTTGTCCCAAACTCTCTGACAAATAATTGATATAAAAAGGCTGCTTCATTGCTCGTTCTCCCGGAAGTATAAAAGATAGCTTCATTAGGCGAAGACAAGTTTTTTAATTTGTTACCAAGCAATGCAAATGCGTCATCCCAAGAAATTTTCTCATAATGCGTTGCGCCTTTCGGCAAATACATGGGCTCACACAAACGACCTTTTTTACCAATCGTAAAATCATCCCATGAACTCATTTCTTGTACACTATGTTTTGCGAAGAACTCTGTTGTAATTTTCTTAGCTGTTCTTTCTTCCGCAATCGCTTTTATGCCATTCTCACAATACTCACCCACTTTACTTCTATCATCATCCGGGTCAGGCCATGCGCAACCGGGACAATCAAAGCCTTTTTTCTGATTGATCTTTAGCGAGGCTTTTAAGGCTTCCGCTGGTTTCATATACTTCAACATGTGTTGAATAGAAGATGTAATAGCAGGAACACCAACGGCAACATCTTTGGTTGCACCGAGTGTTATTTCTTCTTGTTCTTCTTGCGGACGGTTATGGAGTTTGTTTGACATATGTGTGGTTACGAATTTACGACATTTGTGTTTGATTATATTATTACACTTTTAGTTTTCTCTTCTCCTTGGAGTGTATTATTTTTATTAGCATGAAAAAAATATACACTTTAATATTTTTCTTATTTTCTTACCTTTTAAGTTTTGGACAGACTTTTCAATGGGCCAAACAAATGTCTTTCAATGCCTCGGTGCATTTTGAGAATAAAGTGCTTGGTATTACTACAGATGCCAATGGAAATTCTTTTGTTGTCGGTCAATACTCGGATACAATTAATGCAATAGGGTTCAACAATCAATTAATTAGCGATGGTAACATCGCAGTATTCATAGCTAAGTATGACCCAAATGGAAATCTAATTTGGATGTCAAATATTACAGGTACAGGAAGTGCATTAGTTGGCGGGATCGTTTTAAATAATCAAGGGGATTTGGTCATTGCAGGTTCATTCTATGGCTCCATAGATTTTAACCCTAATCTAGGGGTCGATTCTAGCTTATCGAGTGAAAAAGGAGGATATATCCTTCAATGTGACACCTCAGGAAATCTAAATTGGGTTAAGCGATTTGTGGCTTCTGGTACTGCCTCCTGTAGAATAGATAAATTTTTTAAAAGCAACAATAGTTATATAATGTCTGGTAAAATGCTAGGAACAATCGATTATAATCCTGGAGGATTGCCAAACAGTATTACGACTAGTTCGTCAGACTATTTTTTGCTTAAACTAAACAACCTTGGCGGATACGAGTGGGCCAAAACCTTTGATGGCGACATTAGAACAACTGATATGGTCATTGATAACCAGGGAGATATTTATTACACAGGTTACTTCTCAAACTATTGTGATTTTGATCCAGGTCCAGGATTAAGTGGCCTTTCAAATTATGGCATTCCCAATCGTAATGATATTTTCACTTCTAAACTTGACGCTAATGGAAATTTCCTGTGGGTTGCAAGACAAGGAGGTGTTAAAAACGAGGAAGCCTACTCTATCACAATTGATGCGAATGAAAATATTTATACGACTGGTAATTTTTCAAATATAGTAGATTTTGACCCTGGTCCCAATACTATAAACATGAGTTCTGGAAGCAATAATAATGATCTTTTTCTTTCTTCGCTTGATTCAAACGGAGCTTATCGTTGGGCAAAAAAAATCTCAAGTGCTGAGCGCGATGGCGGCGCATGGTTAAAACTAAATAGTTCGAACGAACTAGTTCTTTTAGGTGGATACGGTGCTAATATTGATACAGATCCCAATAATGGACATTTCTTTTTACAAAGCATCTCTTCTTCCAGTATTGCTTCAAGTCCTTTCATTTCTAAGTTTGATTTAGCTGGCAATTTAAAAATTAGCTACCCGATTCAAACCATAGACCGAGCATATGGAAATACATTTTCACTAGATGCCAATAACAATATTTAGTCGGCCCTTAAAAACGTCTTATTTTTAGTGCTATAATTTTTAAATTAGTAAAATATATTCCTAAGGTGTACCTGTTAAAGCAGAAAACGATTTTTAAATAAAGCCCGAAAGTATTCTTTAGGAGTTTACTCAT
>CALIIL010000042.1 GCA_938017685.1 uncultured Chitinophagaceae bacterium | reverse complement strand
AATAAAAGGTAAATATTTACAGAACTATTTAGACGAATTTTGCTACAAACTCAACCGTAGATACTTTGGAAATCGTATTTTCGATAGACTCGTATTAGCAGTGGCTAGTTCTAACTGGTAACTTTGAGTACATACAATTATGTAATTACCATTACTTATGTCGTTGAAGAAGAACTGATTGTTCTCAATCTCCAAGTTAGCTATTTCTATTCCTTGTACATTAAATACTGATAGTGTAAGACCGTCATAATTTTCTAATCCATTTACATTGATTAAATGATTTACATTGGTTGGATAGAGCTGCACATTAAGCTTCGTGTTATTAGTAGAAATAGTTTGCACCTTGGATAATGTAAAATTATTATCTAAATCAATTTCTTTAATTCGGTAATAATATTTCATATTGCCAGAAATATTCTGATCTATAAAAGTGTATTTGCTGTCACCTTTAGCAAGTTGTGAGCCAACTGCTTCAAATGCTGTACCGTCAAAACTTCTTTCAATCATAAACTCTTTAATGTTTTCTTCTTGAAGTGTTTCCCACTGGATATTTATTCCTTCTTTGTTTTGGAATAATTGTAATGTAACAAATTGAACAGGTAATGGAACCAATACATTCGATGCACTATTTGCACCATCTCCACTCGTACTTGAATTTAAATTAACTGCATTACCCTCCGCATTAAAACTAGCTGTAGCTCCTCCGGTCATAGGCGCTTGCCAACTAAGATTAAATGTAGCTGTACCGCCAACCATAGAAGTTGCGCCGCCCATATGACCGGCACCTAAGCCCGAACCATTAATAGTAACACCAGGACCTGGATTAACAAACATCCCTTCAGTAGTTTGAATGTCGAAGCCAGCTGCAAGTTTTGAAGAGTTCGTTACGGTTACTGTTATAGGGTAGGTTGTTCCGGGAGTATATCCTCCTGATGAAGGAAGTCCGTTTATAGCAACAACCGTATTGGCGTCAAAGCCATGGCAACCTTGACAATTTTGGTTATTACCGCTAAATCCTCCACTATTGGAACTTGTAGTAATAAGTACTGTGCCCAAAGCGGCAAATAAGAGGATAGAACTAAGTAAAGTTTTTATTTTCATAGACAATGATTTAATTGTCACGAATATAAATAATAATCAAGGATTAAAATAATCCATTCACCTCAGCAGTAACCATATTAATTACTTTGGCCGTATCTTCTTTATTCTCTGCGAAATTTATTTTGTCAATATCAATGATTAACACTTTGCCATCTTGATATTTATCAATCCAAGTATTGTAATACTCATTTAATCGCTTAAGATAATCTAAACGAATATTTTCTTCATAATCACGACCTCGCTTTTGAATCTGTCCAACCAAGGTTGGAACCGAACCTTTTAGATAAATCAATAAATCAGGCGGGTTAACCATAGACTTTAAGGTCTCAAAGAAATTGCTATAATTCTCAAAGTCACGCTTTGGCATTAATCCCATCTCATGTAAGTTGGGTGCAAATATATTAGCATCTTCATAGATAGTGCGATCTTGTATAACCGTTTGGTCTCCTTTACTTATATCTACTAACTGTCTTAAACGACTATTTAAAAAGAATACTTGCAGGTTAAAACTCCAACGATGCATGTCTTGATAGAAATCATCTAAATAAGGATTATTCTCAACATCTTCATAATTGGGAGACCAATTAAAATGCTTGGCAAGAATTTTTGTTAAGGTTGTTTTTCCAGCTCCTATGTTTCCGGCTATTGCTACGTGTTTTATTTGTGCTTTCGCTTGTTTCTTCTTTGCCATAAATTCTGCGCTAATCTAATCAATAATATTTAATAATAGGGAAGGCTATGTGCTTAATAATTAATACCAATCATTTTTCTTGCATCGCTCAAAGTCTTTGAGGCACTCTCTCGTGCTTTGTCTTTTCCTTCAGCCAATATTTTTTGAAGTAAAGGAATGTCATTTTGCATCGCAACTGCTTTTTCTCTAATAGGCGATACAAATTTTATCATATCCTCAGCCAATTGTTTTTTCATATCGCCATAACGGATTTCGCAATTATTATAATTATTCAAGAACTGATTGTAATGCTCTTCACTACTGACCAGCTTCATAAGCATAAAAATATTCTCAATATAATCCGGCATTGGCGTATTGGCTTCTGTAGGGCCGCCATCTGTTTTGGCCTTCATTACTTTCTTACGAATTTTATCATCTTCATCAGCGAGGTAGATTGTAGCATTTTCGTTTTCACTTTTGCTCATTTTTCCTTTACCATCTAGACTAGGTATCTTAACCAATTGCTCTCCAAAATTAAAGGCTGTAGGTTCTGGAAATAAATCACCATAGCGATGGTTAAAGCGGCCGGCAAAATTGCGTGTCATTTCCAAATGTTGTTCTTGATCCTTTCCTACAGGCACTTTATGTGCTTTATGAATGAGTATGTCCGCCGCCATCAAACTCGGATAAGTAAGTAAGCCAGCATTAATATTATCTGGCTGACTGCGTGCTTTGTCTTTAAATGAAGCTGTTTTTTCAAGCTCGCCTTTATACGCCAACATATTGAGCATGAGGTATAGCTCTGGAATTTCAGGAATGTCACTCTGTGCGTATAGTGCTACTTTATTGGGATCTAAGCCGCTGGCTACATTTTCTGCAATTACGCGGTATACATTGGGCTTAAGTTCTTTAGGATCAGGGTGCGTGGTAAGTGCATGATAATCTGCAACAAAGAAGTAACAATTGAAGTCTTCTTGCATTTTTACATAGTTCTGTATGGCGCCAAAGTAATTACCTAAGTGCAAATACCCCGTGCTTCTAATTCCGCTTACAACGATCTCCTTCATAATTATTGCGAATTTAAGCACTGCATTATTTATACCTCATTTTTATGCATATTTCATACTATATTTGTAAAAGTTAGTCTTGCCTAACTTTTAATTTATGCTTATGAAACAAATATTCTTCCTCCTTATTGCTAGCATATGTTTAATCTCTTGTGCTCATGATGAAGTTGCTCATAATGGTAAAATTAAAATTGTGACAACCACTCAAATGATCAAAGATGTTGTTGAAAACATTGGAGGCGATAAGGTAGAGGTTATATCCTTAATGGGACCGGGTGTTGATCCACATTTATATAAAGCAACACAAGGTGATTTAGAAAAACTAAGCAATGCTGATATTATATTCTATAATGGCTTGCACTTAGAAGGAAAGATGCAAAACGTATTTGAACGTATGAGTAAAACAAAAAGTGTTGTAGCCGTTGCACAAGATATAAAAGAAGATGATTTAATTCTATTGGCACAGAAAGGAGATGAAGTTGTGCATGATCCGCATATTTGGCATTCGGTGGGTCTTTGGAGTAATGTTATTTTCCCTATTAAAAATACATTAATTGAATTTGATAAGGATAGTACAAATAGAATTGGATACGAAGTAATGGCTAAAATGTATTGGAACGATTTAAAATATTTAGACGATGAAACTAGAGCTACTATTGCCAAAATCCCCAAAGAACAAAGACTATTAATAACCTCACACGATGCTTTTAATTATTACGGTCGTGATTATGATATTGAAGTAAAAGGACTGCAAGGCATATCCACGGTGGCAGAAGTAGGCATTAAAGATGTGACTGAGATGGTAGACTTATTGGTTAAACGAAAAGTAAAAGCTGTATTTGTAGAAAGTTCTGTACCAAAAAAACCTTTAGAAGCAGTTATTCAAGGTTGCAAACAAAAAGGACATGCAATAACAATAGGTGGCACCTTATATTCTGATGCCATGGGCAATAACGATACGGAAGAAGGTACTTATATAGGCATGATAAAGTACAATACCAATACGATTTATAAAGCGTTGAATTAGTTTATTAGTGTTATTGTGCTCATTAAAAAAAAACTATTATTAAAACGATTAGACAACAAATAAAGAGGGCAAGCTAAAAAAACAAATAATATGTTTCTTATAATCTAGGGAAACGACTAAACAAAAAACAAACCAATGATTATCCAAGTAGACAATCCCGTTCTAGAAGTGCATGACTTGACTGTTAGTTATGATAAAAATCCTGTACTCTGGAACATAGATTTTTCCATTCCCAAAGGAAAGCTCGTTGGTATTATTGGCCCCAATGGTGCTGGTAAATCTACCATGCTTAAATCGGTGATGGGATTGATTGAACCACAGAGCGGCTTTGTAAAAGTGTTTGATAAAGATTTAGACGATGTGCGCCAACGCGTGAGTTATGTTCCACAGCGCGAAAGTGTTGATTGGGATTTTCCTGCTTCGGTTTTGGATGTTGTTTTGATGGGACGTTATGGTCGTCGTGGATTATTTAAGCGCATGACTAAGCAGGATAAAGAAATTGCAATGGCTTCTTTGGCTAAAGTCAATATGGAAAAATATTATAATAGACAAATAGCGCAACTATCAGGTGGACAACAGCAGCGTGTTTTTATAGCTCGTTCTTTAGCCCAACAAGCCGATTTGTATTTAATGGATGAGCCATTTGCTGGTGTTGACGCTTCTGCAGAAAGTTCAATCCTTTCTTTGTTACAAGAAATGCGTGCTGAGGAAAAAACCATTATGGTTGTGCATCATGACTTACAAAGTGCTTATGAGTATTTTGATTGGGTTATTTTATTAAACATGCGTTTAGTGGCTTCAGGCCCAAAGGAAGAAGTATTTACACCCAAATTATTACAAGAAACATATGGTGGTAAGCTTACTTTACTAGACAGCTTATCCAATTTTATTCGTCGTAAAGAATTGCCGATTAAAGGATAATAGATGAAAGAGTTACTTGAATTTTTAAGTTTAGCCAATGCCAATGTACGTTATGTTGTACTTGGCGTTATGTTGCTTGGAGCAAGTACAGCTGTTGTGGGCTCATTTACATTCCTTAGAAAAAAAGCCTTGGTTGGTGATGCAATAGCTCATTCAGTATTGCCCGGTATTTGTTTGGCTTTTATGTTTTCTCAATACAAGCATCCATTAGTATTATTAATTGGAGCTTTTATATCTGGCTGGTTGAGTATTTTAAGTATTGATATTATTTCAAAAAAGTCCCGCATTAAATCCGACACCGCTATCGCGATTGTGCTCTCTGTATTCTTTGGTATTGGTATTTTATTACTTACTTATATTCAAAGCACAGGCAATGCAGCTCAAGCAGGATTAGACAGTTTTTTATTCGGTCAAGCCGCTTCGCTTATTCGTGAAGATGTCATGGTATTGGGTGCGGTATGTTTTTTATTAGTATTGACTATTTATTTTTTCTTCAAAGAATTTTCTATCCTAAGTTTTGATGCGGATTATGCAACTTCATTAGGATTGCCTGTTCGCTTTTTAGAAGTAATACTTAGCACACTAACTGTATTAGCAATTGCGGTAGGTATCCAAGCGGTAGGCGTTGTGTTAATGGCCGCTATGCTTATTACACCAGCAGCCGCGGCGCGTTACTGGACTAATAACTTAACTAAGATGATTGTCTTGGCGGCATTGTTTGGTGCATTTTCGGGATTATTTGGCAGTTACATTTCTTATTCTGCGCCTAAGATGCCTACTGGGCCTTGGATTATTGTATGTATTACAATTATTGCATTTGTAAGTTTAGCATTTGCACCAGAGCGTGGTTTGTTTTTTAAATGGAAAAGAAAACGATCAAAAGAAATAAATACCTTAGATGAAAATGTTCTAAAAATATTTTTTCATTTAGGTGAACAAGAAAATAATATGTTCGCTGCAAGGAAAATCCCTGCGCTACAAAAGAGGCGTTATTTTGATGAGAAAAAAGTATTGCAAAGCCTAAAGCGTATGATGCGCGCAGGGCAGATAGAACAAGAAGACAACACATGGAAATTAACTGAAACCGGATTAGTAGAAGCAAAACGCATTGCACGTATTCATAGATTGTGGGAAATGTATATGAGTAAGTTTTTGCGTATGCCTGCTGACCATGTGCATGAAGGTGCGGAGAGTTTAGAACATTTTTTCACACCATCTATGGAGGCTATGCTGGAACAAGATTTAGACTTTCCAGAAACTGACCCACATGATAAACCAATACCTTACACCGTAAAGAATGAGTTTTGATTATCAAATAATATTAACCGGTGCTCTAGTGGCGGCCAGTTGTGCCATACTAGGTTGCTTTCTTATCTTAAGAAAGATGGCCATGATTGGTGATGCCATTTCTCATGCGGTTTTACCAGGGATAGTTATTGCTTTTTTAATTAGCGGTAGTCGTGCATCTGTTCCAATGTTATTGGGTGCAGCAAGTTTTGGTGTACTAACCACATTTATGATAGAGTGGTTGAGCAAAAAAGCACGTATGCAAAATGATGCCGCGATTGGATTAGTTTTCACCTTTCTATTTGCCGTTGGTATCATCATGCTTACGCTTTTTGCAGATAAATTGGACTTAGATGCGCATTGCGTATTGCATGGCGAAATTGCCTTTGTACCATTAGATCAATTAATAATCAATGGCATCTCTTTTGGGCCTAGAAAGGCTTGGCTATTAGGTGGTGTATTTCTATTTGTTGTTTCCATTGTTATTATTGGCTATCGTGCTTTGTTTATTACCACTTTTGACACCGCTTATGCTGTTTCTATTGGTATAAGCGCTGTGGTTTGGCATTATGTTTTAATGGCCTTGGTATCATTAGTAACTGTTGTTTCATTTGAAGCTGTAGGAGCCGTTTTGGTTGTCGCGTTTTTAGTTGTGCCTGCGGCTACGGCTTATTTACTAACAGATAATCTGTTAAAGATGATATTCATAGCCGTTACGGTTGGCATACTTTCCTCTTTTGCGGGATACTTTTTTGCTAAGTTTATTGATGGTTCTATCCCTGGTGCCATGTCTACGGCTTTAGGTTTTTTCTTTTTGTTGAGCTTTATTTTTTCTCCAAAATATGGATTGATAGGCAAGCGACTAGCCAAAAAAAGAGAAGTATTTCAGAATACTTAAAGGCTGCAAATCAGCATTTAGATTAATCTAATAGTCACCATAGTTAATGGTAGCTTGTATTATGATTATGCGGCATTCTTAAAAAGGTGTAAGTAAATTAATTGACCTTGTGATAAGATTGTTAATGAAATGCCCTATTTTTATTAAACAACCACTTAAGAATGAAAAAAACTACTGCTCTTATCTTATCCATTTTATTCATAAGCAATGCTTTATTTGCGCAAAAAATTAACTCCGGAGAAATTATTGAACGAGGCATAAAGTTCCATGATAGTCAAAAATATAGCTTGGCTGCTAAAGAGTATGAGAAAGTTCCAATAACAGATACAAATTATTATTTAGCAAGATACGAGTTAGCATTAACCTATTCTCAAGACACTACTCAGTATGAAAATGCATTAGTTGTCATTGACGACGCTTTGGCGCTTCCTGTCAATGGTTTTTCAAAATCTTTACTCATGTTAAAAGGAGCGGTTTTAGATAATTTAAAACGCATAAAAGAATCACATGAAGTTTTTGATCAAATACTCAAGGAATACCCGGAGTATGAAAAAGCCTATTATGAGAAAGCTGCCGTATATTATGGCCAAAAGGACTATGCAAGTGCGATTAAGTACTATGAAGAGAGTTTGATGCGCAACCCGTATCATTTTAGATCTCACTTGCTATTAGCCTATTGCTATTATTTTCAAGGGCGTATTACTGAGGCACTTATAACTTCGCACTTTGCACTGGCATCAACAGACAACAAAGGGCTTGCAGAGTTAGCGGTAGATCAAATGAAATACTTTGCACGCGCAAATGATACAGTCGTTCAGAAATATAAAAACAGAGATAAGAAATTTTACAACAAACAATACGATGAAATTGCAGACCTCCTGATTTCTAGAATTGCTCTTAAGAAAAAATATAAATTAAAAACGAGCATTGATGATATCATAACAAGGCAGTTGCAAGTGGTATATGAATTAGCCTCTCATGACAAGAACTCAGATAACTTTGTCAATAATTATTATGTACCTCTTATTGAAGAGGTATGGAGCAAGGATGAATTTGATGAGTTAATGCTGTACTTCTTTTCGCAGTATGGCTATAAATTTATAGACAAGGCTGCCAAGAAAAAGAAAAAAGCAGTTAACTCTACCAAAGATGATTTGCGATCTTATTTCAGAAAAATTAGTTGCACAAGAGAACTGAATTATACTAAACGTTTAAAGACTAAAAACAAATATTTTATTGACGGCCAAAAATTACTATTGGGCAACAACTCGTCCCATATGAAAGATGGACAGGAGAAGTATAAGTTTACAGGCGATGTTAAGTTTATTGACGCAGGTCGCTTGGTATATGAAGGACGATTTGATGATAAGGAGGAAAAACAAGGCCTCTGGAAGTATTATAATTCATTTGGCGTATTAACGACAAAAGAGAACTTGAAAGATGGTAAGCTACATGGTGCAAGCACAGAATGGACAAGCTATGGGATTAAGTATCAAGATAAAGTGTATGAAAATGGTGAGGCTGTAGATTTAGTTCATTATAATCAAGGAGTAAAAGCTTATCGAGTAAAAAGTGAAGGAGACTCTAAAAAATCTCGTTTGACTTTATTTAATACGAATGGCACCATAGAATCAAGTTACGATATGATTGAAGGAGATCCTGCTGATTGCGATGCTGTATTCAAGTATGACAATGGTGTTGTTTCTGATAAAGTAACATTTAAGAATAAAAAGCTAGACGGTCTTGTTAAACGTTATTATCGCAATGGTCAGATAAAAGAAGAGTCTAACTATGTAGCTGGAGATTTAAATGGAACTTTTAAGGAATACTATAATAACGGCCGTATTAAATCCGAGTACAACTATAAAGATGACGAGTTAAATGGCCCTTATAAATCTTATTATTTAAATGGCAATATAGATATTGAAGGAAGTTATAGTAAAGGAAGATTAGATGGTCCATCAAAATGTTACTATTACGATGGGCGACCAATGAGTGTGGCAACTTATAGGAATGCTAAGCTACAAAGTGCGACCTATGAAGATCCAAGCATGAAAAAATATAATGCAAAGTCAGGTGGTGTGTCGCGCTTCTTTTATGGAAACGGATCTATTGCCAGCGAATTAAGCTACAATAAAAAAGGTAATCTTGATGGCCCTGCTAAATATTTTTATTACAATGGGGTCAAAAGACAAACAGTACCTTATGATAACGGAAAACGTAATGGAAAAGTGATCACTTCATTTTTTAATGGGAATAAATTATCTGAAAAAACTTATAAAGATGGCAAGTTAGAAGGCCTATACATTGAGTATGAATCCAATGGCGACACCTTGCGTTATGGCAAATATGTCGAAGGTGAAAAAGCAGGCGTTTGGAAAGAGTTTGAAAGCGGTGTGCTTAAAATGGTGTATCCTTATAGTGGCGGCAAGAAGCATGGATCTGTATTATACTATAAGCCGTCGGGTTATGTGTTTAAAGCTAAATGGTTCAATTACGATGTGCTTTATGGTCATGTTGAATATGATAATAAAGGTAAAGTAACTTATAGAAATGAATTAAATAATGGGGAAGGCACTTATCTAACACATCATGTCAATGGAAAAGAAGACTTTACTGTACCAGTAAAGAATGGAAAGTTTAATGGCAAAGCCACTAGTAAATATTTTGATGGCACACTTGAAGAAACACTGGCTTATAATCAAGGAGAAATTGTTGGAACTTATACCCAATACTTTTATAACGGCAGCGTGAATAATATTTCTGTTTATAATAAATACGGCAAGCCTACAAAATATACAGACAGGATGACCAATGGTCTATTAAACAAAAAAGTGACTTATTCCGATACCGCAGAATATTATTCTGAAGAGTATTATTGTGCTGATCAATTAATGATTACTTCAGAATACAAGGAAGGGAATGAACACGGACAACGAATCTATTACGGAGAAAATAAAGAAATAGCAGCCGTGATTAATTTATACTTGGGTAAAATACTGTCTTACACTTATATGGGAGCAGATAATAAATTAGTTGAGCCCATTGTAATTAATAATGGCAGTGGCGAAATTAAAACGACCTATAAGAATGGAGCTAAAGCTTTGAACTTCACCCTTGTAAAAGGTAATATTGAAGGTGACTTTACCTTATACTATCAAAATGGTCAGTTGGCGACTAAGAAAACATTTAAAAATCAAGTGATTACAGGAACTGCGGAGGAGTTTACACCAAAAGGAGTAAAAACATACACGGCATCTTTTAACGATAAAGGGAACTTTGATGGCCCATTGAAAGAGTTTACCGCTGATGGAAAACTTGCTTATGAAGTAACTTACAAAAACGATCAAATTGTGAGTGAGGCAAAAATGTTGGATACTAAAACAAACAAAATGATTGTACTAACTTATAAAGACGGAAAAATAGTCCATGCTAAAAAATAAACTACTACTAACATGGCTACTATGCTTTGGTATGCATCAAATGCAGGCGCAAACAGATAAGGCCTTAGGAACCATAAAGTCACTAACAGAAACCTTGGAAATTGAACAGGGCAAGGATGGTAAACTTTACGCCACCACTAAAAGAACCGAGGAGATAGAGTTAAATACAACAGAAGGAGCGCAGCTTCTTTCTCAAAAAAATATCTATCATGGATACTATAGCCAATTGGGTGATGTAAAAGCATATACCATAAAAAAGCTTGGTAAGAAGACGAAGAAAATTCCTTATTTAAAAAAGAAGACAACCAATGATAAATCAGGTAATTATGTTTTTTATGAAGACAGTAAATTGACCAAAATAACCTACGGTGGTTTAGAACCTCAAGCTAGTACATATTTAGAATATACGATTAATCATAGGGACATTCATCTATTACCAACGATGTATTTTCAACGGTTTTTAAATGCTGAAAATATTACCTACACAATCATTGTACCCAAAACAGTTGATATTCGTTTTGAGAAAAAACTATTTGGCATAGAGCATCTTGAATATGAAAAAGTAGAAGGCCGAAATAATGTAACACATACGTTTAAGGCAATCAATATGCCAAAACATGAGACGCAGGATTATGCACCTTCGGCATCTTATTACTTGCCACATATTATCCCAATTGTTCAAAGTTATAAGGATAAAAAAGGTAGCGTTTATCCTGTGCTAGGAAGCACGCAAGATTTATATAATTACTATCGTGGATTTATTGATAAAGTAGACCAAGCCGCACCTAAAGAACTATTAGATCTATCAGCTAAGATTGTTGCAGGTGCTACCAATGAAGAAGAAAAAGTAAAGAAGATATTTAAATGGGTTCAAGAAAACATTAAATATGTTGCTTTTGAAGATGGCATTGGTGGTTTTCAACCAAGAATGCCCAGTCAGGTATGCGCTAAAAAATATGGCGATTGTAAGGATATGGCCTCTTTGCTCGTGGTCTTATTACGTGCGCAAAAAGTGAAGGCTTATCATACTTGGATTGGCACCAGAAGCATTCCTTATTCTTATCAAGAGGTACCTACACCTTCATCAGACAATCATATGATATGTGCGGTAGACATGAATAACACATGGTACTTTTTAGATGCAACTAATTCCGAAATTCCATTTGGCATTATTCCAAGTAATTTACAGAATAAAGAAGCGCTGATTGGTATTTCAAAAGATAAGTACAAGATTCAGAAGTTGCCTTTTGCGCCCACAAAACAAAACTATGTTAGCGATACAACCTGGCTGCAAATTGATGGCGAGAAAGTAACCGGTAATATTAAATACGTAACAGGCGGATATAGAGCCTATGATATCAGAAGTTATATTGAGTATAAAGATCAGGAAGAAAGAAAAAAATATGTAAAAGCTTATTTATATCGAGGGAATAACAAAGCGCAAGTAGACTCTGTTAGCTGGACATTTCCTACGGAGCATCAAGTAGCACTGAAAGGTCAATTTACCAACGAGAGCTTTATTCAAAAAGTAGGGGATGATATTTACATTGATTTATTTCTTAAAAAAATATACAAAGACTTTAGAATTGATGATCTTGATAAGCGTATTGCTATGGTAGATAACGATTGGGCCAACAGTATTCGATATGTCACATATTTAAAAATTCCGGCAGGATATGAACTTGCCTACAAACCTAAAAATCAAAAGGAGAAAGAAGCCGGACACTACGACTATGAACTGGACTATTCGGTAGACAATAATGTGCTTTGCGCCAACTTCTATATTCAATATGACTTGGCAGAAATAGAAAAAAATAAACTTCAAAAACATAACGAACTCATTGAGAAGCTCAATAGTTTCTACAAAGAAGTTATTCAATTAAAAAGAAAATAATGAAAAAAATAACACTCGTACTCTTCATGTCATTTATTGCAAGCATATGCTTTGCACAAGAAAAATTTGAATTAAATAAAGATTTAAAACTAATCAGTACGCCTGAGGTCATGGCTGAGGAATCTGCATTTTATATTCAAGATAACAGACGGATAAAATATAAGTTTGGCAAGATCGATGGCGAGAGTGCGATTATTAAGGCCTATACCAGGCATTACATAGTTAAGTTGTTAAATGAAAAAGGGATACAATCTTTTAATAAGATACACTTACCCATTTTTAGAAATGCCAGCTATAAAGACATAAAAGCCCAAGTTATTAACTCAAAAGGAGAGCGTATTGTTATCACAGAGAGTAAGATTAAGAAGCAAAAAGATGATAATGGCAACGAAGAATATTTTATCGCATTAGAAGGCATAGATAAAGGTGCGCAAGTAGAATTTATGTTTACACAGCAAACTTTGACCAACTCCTTTGAAGGGCGTTCGATTTTTGCTTCGTCATTTCCGATGCAAGAGGCTCACTTTGAATTACAAGTACCGGAAAATTTACAGTTTGAAATAAAGGGTTATTTTGGCTTTGATAAAGTTAGTACGGATACCACAGACGAAATAGTTATACATGCTGCCACATTAAAAAACCTTAAACCTATAAAAGAAGAAAGCTACGGCAATAGCTATCTTATTGAACCCTTTGTAGCCTATAGACTTTCGTATATACCGGCCACATCAGGATCTGTACGTTTGTATTCATGGAACAAATTTGCTGGAGATATCCACTCTATCTATTATGAATTTGACGAGAAAAAAGATGCTAAGGCAGTTTTAAAGTTTTTAAAAAAGAACGGCATTACTACTGACTTATCCGAAAGTGATCGCATTATTAAAATTGAAGAATTAATCAAGTCCAATATTAGTATTGAAGACAAACTACCGTCTAATAAATATTTATCAGAATTAATTAAAAACAAAACAGGCAACTCAAGAACTATAACACGCTTGTATTGTGCTTGCTTTAAATTAATGGATGTCCAATTTGAATTAGGGCTTACTTCTAATCGCTACGAATATCAACTAGATGAAGATTTTGAACTTTGGAATTCGATCAATTACTTTATTATAAAATTTAAGAAACAAGAAGGCTATATCACAACCGAAGATATCTCGTTGAGGTATCCTTTAGTATCCAATACTGTCTATGGCAATAAAGGAGTTTTTTGTAAAACGAGAACCTTAGGAGGCATGGAATCAGCCATTGCTGATATTGAAGTTGTACAACCACAAGAATCGGCCAAGAACAATTATGACATGCAAATTGATGTGAGTTTTGAAGGAGATGATTTTGATCCTTTAGTTAAGACTAGCACAGCATATTATGGCTTGGCGGCCACTCCATACAGACCCATATTTGTCTTTACAGAAAAAAGTAAGCACAAGGAAATCTTAAAAGAACTAGCACAGATTAAAGAGAAAATGGAGAATATTAAAGACTTCAATATTGACGGTATAGGCTTTGATAATATTCCTAAAGAAAAGCCGCTTATACTGGCAACCACTTTATTATATCCTAGCCTTGTCTCACGAGCTGGAAATAACATATTATTCAAGCTTGGTCAAGTAATAGGCCCACAAGCCGAAATGTATGAGAAAGAAGATCGCAGATTGCCCATTGATGTCAATTTTATGCACCATTTACTGCGTACCATAACGGTGGATTTAATTCCGGGTTATAAGATTAAGAATTTGGATGATATTATTATCGACAAGCAATTCGCTGATTATGGATTTGTATCTAGTTATAAAATAGAAGGGCAGAAACTTATTATTAAGATTGATGAATATTACAAAAAACTACAAATGCCGAAGTCCCAAATCGAACAATTTAGAAGTGTTATTAATGCAGCGGCTGATTTTAACAAGGTTACTTTGGTGTTAGAGAAGGAGTAAACAGAACAAAGATGACCAGGTATACCACATCATACAGTAATGATTACCGCTTTGGCTTTAACGGCATGGAGAAGGATAACGAAGTCAAAGGGATAGGAAACTCTCTTGACTTCGGGGCGAGGATATATGATAGTAGACTCGGGAAGTGGTTGAGTCCTGACCCGTATGAATTTAAATATCCTAAATTTTCACCTTATAATTTTGCAATGGATAACCCAATAGCCTTTATCGACCCCGATGGTAATGTAGTTTATTTGTCTGTCGGTCAACATGGTGAAGCAGGAGCTGCTTTTTGCAAGATAGTGGGTGGCGTGTTTAATGAGCAAGTAACTGTAACTCATGATGATAATTTCAATTTAATTTTAGTTAGAAAAGAAGGTGCGGTTTTCGACGAAGATCAAAAAGTACTATTTAATAAACTTACTGAAATGATAAATTCAACGGATAAGGTGTATTCTTTCGATCTTAAAACCTACACTCCAACTTTTGGTGAACCTGAGGGTTGGAGCGGAGATCTTTATTTAAAAATACTTGAATCGCTTCCAAATGACCGTGGACCATGGGCTCGAATAGAGAGATTAACTCACTATGTAATTGAACAGTATAACAAAAAGCAAAATGGTCATACTGCAAAATGGAACACTAACGAAGGACAAGACCAATATCATATTGACCATGATAAAACGGTTTTAGAATATGGCTATGAAAAATCTGGAAGTTTATATTCCAATCCAAATGATGATGATGGTAATATGAATGTAGATATTATGGCAGATTTTACGGATGTAAATGGCAATTATGCTGGTACTATCCGCCAGACTGGTAATGATGTAGATGGATTTAAAATTGAAAGAATTTCTCCAGAGAGACGCGGTCTAAGGATTGGTGATAAATTAACAGAATCCAACAAGTTGAATAAATCAACTTATGAGAGTATTTTACAAAAAGAATAAAAGAAAAGAAAATGAGAAGAATGTTTTTTTTAGTGCCAATTATTTTTTTTATTCCAGTTATTAGTAATGGTCAGACATTTCTACATAGGCTGAATCCAGTAAACTCTCCAATCTATTCAATTGGAGTCCCTTTGGGAATTACTTTGGTTGTTGATAGTTTAGAGTGCTCTAAAACAAAATTAATTTCAGATAGCCTTGATGTTTTAGAGAAAAAGGGTTGTTATTATTTAGTGAGATCTAGGAAGAAAGCTGTTGGTCAGTTTCCAGTTTACATAAAATCGAAAACTGATAATAGAATAGTGGGAACCTTCTATCTCCAAAATGAAAAAATAGCGAATGTTGTAGATTTAACAATAAGAGGTATTAATTGGTATGAATCCACCCGGGTTGATAATAATTTGGATTCTCTTGAAGTTCATCAAAGATTCTATGATTTGGATACTAAGAAAGATATAAAGCTAGCGCTCGAGGTATTTAGCATGAAGTTTGAACTTTACAATGCAGAGGGTGCTCTTCTTTATCATGCTAATAAGGTAGGAAACAGATTTACAAAAAAGGAAAAGAGGCTTTTTAAACAAATGAAGAAGGGAGAATACTTTATCATTAGTGATGTTTCTTTTTGTTTGATTTATAAGGGAAACAAGGAAGAGGGGTATAGAAAAGGAGAGGTAATATCGTTTAAGAAGTAAAGCTGGGCAAGTACCATATTTATCCCCCGATTTCTATGTTTCAACCAAATAAAAAATGCTTTAATTTTGAGCGTAGCAAAAGGCGAAGGTGAGTAACTCATCTGTTGCGATTATTATAAAAATGGATCGGCATTGAGCCGTTCCATTTTTAAGCAAAAAGCTCA
>CALIIL010000041.1 GCA_938017685.1 uncultured Chitinophagaceae bacterium | reverse complement strand
GCCTGAGCTTTTTGCTTAAAAATGGAACGGCTCAATGCCGATCCATTTTTATAATAATCGCAACAGATGAGTTACTCACCTTCGCCTTTTGCTACGCTCAAAATTAAAGCATTTTTTATTTGGTTGAAACATAGAAATCGGTTACATTAGATATTAATACACTAACGGAAAGAATGCTTAAGTTTAAGGTTGTTAACTTGATTGGAGAGACCATTACTGTTCAAAAGGCATTGGTTGCTCCGGGCATTCAAAAAGTAGATTTCGATGTTAGCTCATTGGCCAAAAGTGAATACTTTATCTTAATTAGTGATGCAGAAACAAGAGAAATCATTAAAACAGTGAAATTCTTGAAGAAATAAGAACAATTCGTTAAATATTAAAAATAAAAAAGCCCCTTATCTGGGGCTTTTTGTTTTAAAGTATATTGCCCTTTACCTTTGGCAAAAAATAAAAATTATGTCTTTAATGATTGCTGGTACTATGGCCTTTGATGCGATAGAAACACCCTTTGGAAAAACAGATAAAATCATTGGTGGTTCGGCTACTTACGCGGCTTGGAGCGCTTCTCATTTTTATAAAGAAATAAAACAAATTTCTATCATTGGAGGTGACTTTCCGGATGAAGAGATTGAAGCCTTAAAAAGCCGAGGTGTTTCTTTTGATGGTGTAGAAAAAATAGAAGATGAAAAATCATTTTTCTGGAGTGGAAAGTATCATTTAGACATGAATACTCGTGATACACTAATTACAGATTTAAATGTATTAGAAAAGTTTAACCCACAAGTACCTGCTACTTATCAAGGAGCTGACTATGTATTTTTAGGAAACTTTATGCCTTCGTTACAATTACAAATTATTGAGCAGCTAGAGCACAAACCTAAATTAATAGCCATGGATACCATGAATTTTTGGATGGACATTGCTATGGATGAATTGAAAAAAGTAATTGGCAAAGTTGATTTATTGATGGTCAATGATAGTGAGGCTCGCCAATTAAGTGGAGAGTATAGCTTAGTTAAAGCGGCTGAGAAAATAAGAGCAATGGGACCTAAATATTTAATCATTAAAAAAGGAGAACACGGTGCACTGCTTTTCCATGAGGAGAAAGTATTCTTTGCTCCTGCTCTTCCACTAGAAGTAGTATTTGACCCAACAGGTGCCGGTGATACATTTGCCGGAGGCTTTATGGGTCACTTAGCTAAGACTGATAATATTTCTTTTGAAAATATGAAAGAAGGTGTAATTATTGGATCAGCTATGGCCAGTTTTGTTGTAGAAAAATTTGGACCAGACAAGTTAAAAGAAACCAATCAAGATGATGTAATTAACCGCTTGGAGCGCTTTGTAGACTTGGTGAACTTTGACCTCAATGTGTCATAAATCAAAGCATTATTAGGTGATTATTTTTTATAGTACTTTTACCAATAGTATTTAAATCATGAGCGAAGAAGCACAAAAATTTAAAGTAACGATTGACAACATTTCAATCGAAGTTGCCCCAGGAACAACTGTATTACAAGCCGCACGAGAAATTGGTGGTGATGTAACACCACCCGCTATGTGTTATTACAGCAAGCTTGAAGGCAGCGGTGGAAAGTGTCGCACTTGCTTGGTAGAAGTAAGCAAAGGAAGCGACAGAGATGAAAGACCTATGCCTAAATTGATGGCAAGTTGTCGTACTCAAGTTATGGATGGCATGGAGGTGAAAAATATCACTTCTCCGCGTGTACAAGAAGCTAGAGCAGGTGTGGTTGAGTTTTTATTAATGAACCACCCTTTAGATTGTCCAATTTGTGATCAAGCTGGTGAGTGCCACTTACAAGATTTAGGATACGAACATGGTTCAGAAGGCACGCGTTTCGAATTTGAGCGACGCACTTTTGAAAAAGAAGATATTGGACCTTATATAAAACTACATATGACGCGTTGCATACTATGCTACCGTTGTACTTATGTAGCTGATCAATTAACGGATAGTCGCAGCCACGGAATATTAGAACGTGGTGATCATGCAGAAATATCGACATTAATATCTAAAGCTATAGATAACGACTTCAGTGGAAATATGATTGATGTATGCCCAGTTGGAGCTCTTACGGACAAAACATTTAGATTTAAAAATCGTGTATGGTTTACCAAACCAGTGTATGCCCAGCGTGACTGTGACACTTGTTGTGGAGAAGTTACTCTTTGGAATAGAGGTGATGATGTGTTACGTGTAACCGCTCGTAAAGATCAATGGGGCGAAGTAAAAGACAGTGCAAAAGATGGTAAGCCTGGTTGGATATGCAACTCTTGTCGCTTTGATAAAAAAGAAATGAGTGACTGGACTATTGAAGGGCCTGCTGATGTAAGCCGCCACAGTGTTATAAATCAAGGTCATTATACCAAAGACTTAAACAAGCCACAGGAAACAATTTCAAAAGTGATGGGTGGCCGCGATCCTAAACTATTAATGGATATTCATGACGTAAGTGAAGTGAATAAAAAAAAGGACGCCTAAGCTTTGTTTGAAAAACTAAAGAAAAAATGGAAGGTTAGTAACCTTGATTTAATCCTTATCCTCTGTGTATTTGCCGTTACAGGAACAAGCACCGCTGTAATCTCTAAATATATTACCGGTTGGTTAGGTCTCACACCAGAATCCCCTTTATGGCAGCGAGCTGCACTTAGAGGTGGTATGCTTATTTTCGGATATCAAATCATTATTCTTATTGTATCCGTTCCTTTTGGTCAATTCAAGTTTTTCTGGAATTATGAAAAGAAAATTCTTAGACGATTGGGACTACTTAAGAAGTCAGAGGATAGCTAAGTATTACTTGCCAACCCTGCCACCCAAATAACTCATAGGGAATAAGCCCAAACAAATTACAGCAGCAACCCACAATGGATGTGGAAATGCGATAACAAAAAATACGGCAATTATAGTCAAGAAAATACCTACAGCAATTGCTGCTTCTTCCTTTCTTTCCTTGGCAAACCTAGCAGCAGCATACCCACCAAAATAAGCTCCTACCAAAAGCGATATAATATAACCAATATATGTACTGAGCGTTAATGATGATAAAAAATCACTAAATTCTTGCGCACTGACAACATCTTTTAAAGGATCAATACCCATAATAGAGGTTACTAACTGCTGTATTCCATAACTAACAAAATAAGCAACTACAATTCCTAATGTAATAGAAATGACAAATCTGATTGGGTTCGTTTTCATAATATGTAAGTAAGTAAATATATTAATTAGATTATTTAGAATTCGTATTATAACTAGTATTTATTACTTTTGCTTGCAAAATAAAACCAATATGAGTAAGAAAATTTCAATGGCCTTTAGCCTATTCGCATTAACTTTTGTGTTATTGCTTAGTTCTTGTAATAAAGATGATGATGACAATGTATCTGTAAGCACACTTGCCAATGTTATGGCAGTGCATGCTTCTCCAGGTAGCCCAGCAGTAGATTTATACATTAATGATGTATTACAGAATAACAAGGGTCTTTCATTTCCATCAAACTCTTCTTACATCCAGTCTATCACAGGCTTAGTAAATATTAAAATCAATAAAACAGGTACTGCCGAAACAATTATTGACCAAGATGTTACATTAAACCAGAATGGTAGCTATTCAATCTTTGTTGTTGATACATTACCATTATTATCAACGATTGTTACAAATGATGACTTGTCAGAACCCGTTCTTGGTAAATCTCACATCAGATTCGCACACTTAACACCTGATGCTCCTTCTGTTGACATTTTAGATATGACAGATTCTAGCATAGTATTTGCTAATCGTTCTTTCAAACAAATTACCAACTTTACGCCATTAGATGGTGGTGTATACGACTTAGGTGTGCGTGCCATTGGAGATACGAATATTATTACTTTACCATCAATTCAGTTAACTCCCGGAAAAATCTATACGGTTTATGCTAAAGGATTATTGAACGGTACTGGTAATTCTGCTTTTGGTGTTGAAGTTATTGAAAACACTCCTTAAGACTTATTTTAAAATAATAAAAAAGCTCCTTGTTTTACAAGGAGCTTTTTTATTATGTCTTTACTATCTAGTTTACTCAGATTTTATACCAAATTGGCGCAAGTGATGCAAGCTATGCTTGTGCAAAAGATGAATTTGTTCATCTCTACTTAGATAACCAAAAAATGGATTTTCAATTTTTAAATCCTTATTGGTTTCAAACAGTTCAAAAAAGTAATTTATTTCATTTTGCAAATCTTCTAATGCATCCAAAATATTATCATATCTGTGTGGCACAGGTTCTGGACCTATATTCGGGTTGGGTGTATTGTCTCTAAATGGTTTATCACTCATCATGAAGCGGTACATTTTTTCTGTCAATTCTTTACTTTGATTATTCTCAAAAACAAGCTTGCCGCTCGCAATTTGAAAGGCATGAGACATATGCTCAATCATTTGTTGTAAACTCATTTTGCCAAAGATTGGCTCCGTCGCAAGATCAATCTGCTTAAGCAAGCCAATAAAATCTTGTTTTAAAAATATTTCTTTATCCATATTTATTTCGTTTTATCCCAGGTTTTATAGTCCCTATTTTCATTTAGCTCTTGTTCAACAAAATATGTATAGGGATTGCAAGCTTGTATCGCTTCATCACCTTCCATTGCAAGTTGCTGATAAATACCTGTTCCTTGAGACTTCCAAGCAATCATTTCATCGCTGACTTCTTTAACTTTCTTGGCTGGGTTCCCTATAATTAATGACCGCTTTTCAAATATAGATTTTGCTTTGACAAATGATAATGCACCCACAATGCACTCATCACCAATAACTACATTATCCATTATAACCGCATTCATTCCTATCAAACAGTTCGTTCCAATTTCTGCCCCATGAATAATTGCTCCGTGACCAATATGTGCATTCTCTTTTAATAATACAGTTACACCAGGAAACATATGAATTGTACAATTCTCTTGCACGTTGCAGCCATTCTCAATGATGATTTTTCCAAAGTCACCTCTTATCGTTGCGCATGGACCGATGTATACATTTTCGCCAATAATTACTTGACCCGTAACAACAGCCTGAGGGTGCACATAGGCTGATTTATGGACAATTGGCTTAACCCCTTTGTATGAATAGAACATTAGTAAAAAGTTTTATTTTCAATAGCCATAGATCTTAACAAAGGGCAACAACGATATCTATCATCACCAAATTTAGTATGAAGGCTGTCCAAATATTTTACACAGTTCCCAATCCCTTTTTCATCTGCCCAAGCTAGTAATCCTTCGGGATAGTTTACTCCAAACTTCATTGCATTATCAATATCATCTCGGCTTGCAATATTTAAGAATAAAGTATCTGCCGCCTCATTGATAAGCATAAATATTACTCTGTTCTTAATTTCTTCTTTGATCGTGTCATCTAACTTTTCTTGTCCTTGAGCATTTTCTTCCAATGGATATTTATAAAATCCTTTACCCGTTTTACGCCCCAACCAGTTAGCTTCTACTAATCTTTTTTGAGAAAAAGAAGGCTTATATCTAGGATCGTAATAAAACGATTGCCATACGGTTTCTGTTACCTTATAATTTACGTCATGACCAATTAAGTCTGTAAGTGTGAATGGACCCATTCTAAATCCAACATCACTTTGCGTCAAAACCCAATCAATAGATTGAGCAGATGCTAATCCTTCTTCGAGCATTTTAATGCCTTCGCTATAGAATGGACGTGCTACTTTATTTACAATAAAACCGGGCGTATCCTTGGCTACTACCGTTACTTTTTTCCAACTATCGATTATTTTTTTTGCTTGACTAAGTATTTTATCATCCGTTTGCAAGGCAGGAATAATTTCAACTAGTTTCATAATCGGCGCTGGATTGAAAAAATGAATCCCTACGAAGCGCTCAGGCCTATCACAAGCAGATGCAATTGATGTCAATGACAAAGATGATGTATTGCTCGCAAGGATGCATTCTTGGCTAACTATACCCTCTAAGCGTGCAAATAACTTTTGCTTTATTTCTAAGTTCTCAATAATAGCTTCTATGACTAATGCAGAAGTTGCTAAGGCATCAAAACTATCAGTCCAGGTAATACGTTCTTGTATATCGTTACTTTCTTCTTCCGAGAATTTGCCTTTATCAACAAGTTTTTCCATGGTATTTTTCAATCTTGCTTGAGCTTTATTCAATACATCAGCATTCGTATCATATACCACTGTTTCATGCTTGTGCTGCGCAGCCACCTGAGCTATACCGCTACCCATTGTTCCTGCCCCAATTATACCAATCTTCATAAATTCGATTTCCTGCAAAATAAAAAATCCCGACCATAATGGTCAGGATTTAAGTTTATAATTTTAAAATATTATCTAAGTAACATAACATCACCTTTAAATGTTTGTACTTGACCATCGGCAAATGCTACTCTAATTAAGTACATATAGGTTCCATTATCTTGGTCTGCACCTTTGAATGTACCGTCCCAACCTCTATTATCGTTGGCACTAAATATTTCTTGTCCCCAACGGTTAAATACTCTAAATTCTTGCATCGCTTGGAAACCAAAATTAGCAATTCTGAACAAGTCATTTTTACCATCACCATTTGGTGAGAATGCAGTAGGAACGAATAAGTTGTTAGAGTAATCGATGTTCACATAGATTGAGTCATAATTACCACAACCATTTGCATCTATTCCACTAACCACATATAATGTATTCTCATCTGGTTTGATCGTTGGAGATGAAACATTAGGATTGCTCATTGCCCAACTCGGAGACCATATATAACGGGTTGCACCTGTTGAGAACAATTGTAGTTCTTGTCCAAATCTTAAAGTAATTGAATCTCCGTTAGTAATATTCACAGTAGGCTTAGGTCTTACGGTAATATTAATTGAGATTGTATCCATACAACCATAGAAATCAGTTCTTACAACTGTGTATATTGTTGTTCCAGATGATGAAGGAGTAATTTCTGGATCAATACAGTTTGTGCAACTTAAGTCAGCAAGTGATCCTCCTGGACCAGCAAACCACTGATAAGTTGCAGATGGAGCATCACCAATACCAATTGCAGTAGCTCTTACTCTATCATCAAGACATATTGTAGTATCTAATGGAGTAGCACTTAAGCCATGGTTAGAAAGGTTAATACTTACAGTATCTCCTACTTTACAGCCATTACCACCCATTGTATAAACAACGAAAGTAGATGGATTTGAATTAACAAATGCTTGTGTTACATTTTGAGTAGAGTCAAATATGAATGGACCATCCCATGCATACTGCCAAGCTGTTGCTGGCAAAGGACATGCAGTTAAGACTGTATTTGGCCTATTCATTGAAACGATAGGGCTAGAAAGCCCAGGCGCTCCAGGTATCTGACAACCTCCAAATGGTGAAGTTTGTGCATAGTATTGATTAGCAGTTGTTGGAGAAGCAGCGACTTCATCCGTACCCACATTTGTTGCATTAAAGAAGCACACTTCTACAACAACACTACTTGTGCCGTCCCATGCAAATGGAGTATTAAGATTAAATGAATTTGTACCTAATACAGATGAATAAGAATTATTTTCATAAACCTTCTTCATAAATGGTTGAGGAACAAAGTTTGTTAAATCAGTTAAGAAAGTACAACCCATTTTTATTTCCATATCAAATGGAGCTTGAGATGTCTTATTAATTACCTCCCAAGCAACATTATTAATTAATTGTGGGCCTACAAAACCTGCAGCAGCTAAATCAGCAGGTGTAAACAACATTTGTATTCTAGCTCCAGCCATTGTTCCTAAGAAAGGTGTAACATTAAAGCTAGAAGTGGCGTTTGCACCAAAGTTGTAAGGCGCAGAAGGCGCAGTACAACTTAAATTTTCCTGACCACATACATAAGCTGGTGATGGTCCTGTTGGCGTCGCATCTAAAGTAACATAGCCAGGCTCACAAAGAACTAAATCCGATGATGTAGCCGATACAGAAACTGAAGTATCTATGTATACTGTTACCGTATCAATATTTTTACAAGCTGTAGCCGCATCTGTAGTTAAGTAATAGGTAGTTGTTCTTGTAGGTGCAACTTTAGGATTTTGAACATTAGGATTACTCATACCATGAGGAGGATTAGTCGTTCCTGCCTCAGTCCAAGTCCACTGAGATACTGTAGCTGGTCCAATAGCAGGTAACGCAATAGAATCAGCACCTAAGCAGAATGGAATATCAGGACCAATATCTACACCTTGTAATACCTTAATTGTTACTGTTAAACTAGCCGTCAGTACGATAGGCGATGTAGTACAAGTAGAATCTTTAAACTTGATAATTAACGTGTGATCACCAATTTGCGATGCAGGTGGTGTCCAAGAGAATGTTCCTGTTACAGGATTTCCTCCAGCAACTGGATTTACAGTATAGCTTGAACCAACACATGAAATAGCATTATTGGCAGTACTCGTAATTGTATTTGTTAAGAATAATGGGTTAGAACCAATACATTCAAATGACATCGTTTCACCAGGGCATAAAGCCAAAGTTAAATTAGGCGTTGTAGCAAGAGTTTGAGCACCCACTAAATTCTGGATTTGACTATTCAAGGTACCAATAGTTGGAGCAGGCACCGAGCATGCCAATACATTTAACTGTACATCTCGTTGGAGTTCACCAACTTTTAAGCCCGATTGCTTATCATATTCCTCAACCCTAAAGGCTAGAACATATGCTCCAGTAGCAGTAGGTGTAAATACAGCCGTTCCACTTGTAGGGTTAACAGTATAACTACCTGGCATTGTAACCGGTAATGGTACTAATGGAGTATAAGGCACTAAGTATGTAGATGGACTACAACCATAAGGAGTAGCAACTTGAGTATTACCCGGGTTCATGGCAGTAATTACAATAGAATCTAAATCTGGATCAATAGGTCCGTTTAAAAATGAAGTTGGCGTATTTACACATACATAAGGTAGTGGTGTTTCTGATAATACCGCAGAGTTATTAAACTCTCTTGCAACATTATTTAATACAGCATAAATGCAACTATTACCAGATGTAACATTAATTACTGCACCATTACGACAACAAGTAGTATAACGGAAATGCCAATCTGTAGCTCTTGCAGGCAGCACAATATCAGCCGCGTAATGGAATTTTTGATATCCTAAATAAATAGCATTCGGGTTCGTACAATTCGTTTGTGAAGCACCACCGCACACTTCTGTATAAAAAGACCCATTCAATGGATCATTAGCAGTGGCTGTATCCATAGCCAAAGCAATAGGCGTATGCGTAGGGTCTGTTAATTGTAAAGAAGGAGAAAAGGCAAATGCTACTTCATTTGCTCCTAGAGGAATACCACCACACTCTCTCCATAGGATTAAATGCACACGATACTTTAAGGTATCAGTAGCACCGTTACCTAAATATTCATAATAAATATCTTGACCAGCAATGTGAGATGCTTCCGCCTTGGTAAAGAAAAGAGAGCTGAAGAGAACTACGGCAATAAAGAACTTTAAAAATGGTTTCATAAACGTTAATGACTTTTGTAAGATTTAGGGGTTTAAATTTCGATATAAAAATAATTCAAAAAATGGTGAATAACCAAAATTATCCGCATAACCTTGAAAAGACGTGTTGATAACATATAAGGTTGGAAAAAAATGAACTTTTTTTTAGATTATTTTTTAAAAGCCAATAGCTTTACCAAATGGACAGCATAATAATGGATATAGACCAAGGAATAGCAACGATTTGGATCAATAGACCCGAAAAATTCAATTCTTTTAATCAGGAAATGGCTCTTTCTTTGCAGCAAAAATTGCAAGAATGTGACAAAAATGATGCTGTTCGAGCAATATTATTAACCGCCAAGGGAAAAGCATTTTGTGCCGGACAAGATTTAGCTGAAGCTATTGAGAATAATGGCATTGAATTGCCCGAAATTGTTGAAAAACACTATAATCCTATTGTAAAACTGATTAGAAGCATCGAAAAACCAATTATTTGCGCTGTAAATGGTGTAGCAGCAGGAGCTGGAGCCAATATCGCACTAGCTTGTGACATCGTCGTTGCTCATGAAAATGCTCAATTTATTCAAGCTTTTAGTAAAATTGGGCTAATTCCGGACAGTGCAGGTACTTTTTTCCTGCCGAGATTAATTGGACTTCAAAAAGCTACTGCTTTAATGATGCTTGGCGATAAAGTTACGGCTATGGAAGCTGAACGTATGGGCATGATCTATCAAGTTTTCTCCGAAGAACAATATACTGAAAATGTACAAAAACTAACGGCCAAATTGGCAAAAATGCCAACAAAAGGACTTGGACTAACCAAAAGACTCTTAAACGAGAGTTTTACTAACGACCTAAATAATCAGTTATCTAGAGAAAAAGAAGTCCAAACAGAAGCTGGGCAAACGAGTGATTTTAACGAGGGCGTGCAAGCTTTTTTAGAAAAAAGAAAGCCAGTATTCACTGGCAAATAAAGACCTAGTCTAATTTTTCTATCATTTCATTTGCTTCTAAAAAGCTCGCCTCTAAAACATGTTTCAATTTTTCAAACGCTAGAATAATTAATTCAAAACCAATGTTATGGGCGCCCATTTGCTCCAAAGCATATACCCCGCTATGCTCTTCTCCTACTCCCAAATACTTCAATTGAGACTTCAGAGAATGTGCAGCAATTTTTATTTCCCCATACTGTTTTTCCTCTACCGCAGCAGCTAGGCGTTCTAACATTTTAGGAGCATTATCTAAGAATAAGTGTATATACTTCTTCATTTTCTCTGGTTCCCCTCCAGTAAATGAGCGCAAAAAACTATCATCAACATATTTTGTCTCGGATAGTAATGGTGCATCTGTCACTTTTAATTCATCCGTATTATTTTCAAATTTTATATTCTTTGAATGGGCCAAGACATATTCTTGGTCTACATGTTTTAATATTTTTGTAAATAAATCATCTTTTGTAAATGGTTTTGGAACATGATCATCCATACCATTTTCAAGATAAGTTTCTATATCGTCTTGCATCACGTTGGCAGTCATTGCAATAATGGGCAATGCTTTATTCGTCTTCCTAATTTCTTTTGTTGCTTCTAATCCATTCATCACGGGCATTTGAATGTCCATCAAAATCAAATCCACTGCATGCTCTTCTAGAATTTCTAATACGTCTACACCATTCTCAGCATGGGTAATTTTCATTTTAGGCGCCATATCCAACAACACATCTTCAGCCAAGATCTTATTAAATTCATTATCCTCTGCTAATAAGGTATGCATGTTATTCAAGACACTTTTTTCCGAATCATTCAACGTAAATACCTTAGCCTTTACTTCAGAAATATGCACACTAGGAATAATAAATGGAATAGAAAATTCAAAGGTCGTACCTTCTCCTAATCGGCTTTTTACACCAATCTCACCATTCATTAATTCAACCAACTCCTTAGAAATCGTTAAACCCAAACCAGTGCCACCAAACTTGCGAGCGAGGTCTGTTCCTGCTTGGCTAAAACTTTCAAATATCTTGTGCACATAATCTTCTGAAATACCTATGCCGGTATCTATCACTTGAAATTTCACATAATGCTTTTCGCCTTCTACTTTTTCTAAAAAAACAATAATATCAACCTTGCCTTTTTCAGTAAATTTAATTGCATTACCTACTAGATTAATTAATACTTGAGTCAGGCGCGTTGGATCACCTTGAACCGCTTCAGGAACATTATCCTGCATTTCAAACCATAGCTTCAAGCCTTTCTCATGTGCTTTAATACGAAGTGTATTCACTACATTTTTTAAAGCGTCTTTGAGTGAGAAATTTATTTTTTCAATACGCACTTTACCTGCTTCAATTTTAGAAAAGTCTAAAATGTCATTAATAATAATTAATAGGTCAAGGGCACTTTTTTCAATATAACCCAAATATCTGGCTTGATCAGGGCTAGGTTCTTTTTCATTCAATATTCTCGTCATGCCCAATATTGCATTCATGGGCGTGCGTATTTCATGACTCATATTCGCAATAAATTGCTGCTTGAGCGTAGCCGTTTTTGTCGCTACTTCCTTCTCTTTAGTTGCAAGTTCTATTTCTTGCTTGGTTTGTAAATGACGAAGTTTATTAATCGTATTTTGTTGAAATATTTCCTCCTTTAATTTCTCAAAAGCTTTTAAATGAAAAAACGCTTTTGCGATTTCACCCATCTTTTCATACAACTCCGAAAGCATGCCATGTATGCTCATAACATTATGCCTACGTGAGTGCTCCACGGCTAATTCATATGCTTTTTCAAAATGCTTTTTTGCATTCTCTAAATGTTCTCTTTTGAACAATACTTTACCCAAATAATAGTGTGCCGTTATGCGCCCTTCAATATGATCTAACTCTTGTGCTTGAACTAAGCCAGGCTCTAATATTTCTCTAGCAACTTTATAATCACCTTGCATGCAACGCACCTGCCCCAAACCAATTTCGGCCAACATATAATTAATGGATGCCGGCTCTGAGAGACTGCGCGACTTTTCAAACTCTTCATTGGCACAATCAAAATTCTCTTGCTTAAAATAAATATTGCCTAATGTGTAATGCACTTCAGCTTCTAGTTTAGATTTTTCTTGTGTTTCAAAAAGGGGAATACAACGCAAGGCATAATCCAGTGCATTTTCATACTCATACAAGTCTAAGTGCAAGTTAGAAATCTGTAACAACACACCTCCCAATTCTGCTTCTCTACCTATTTTTTCATAGATTAGAATAGCTTCCTCGTAATAAGAAAAAGCATCCGAAAGTTTACCCAAATCACGATATACTGCGCCATAATTTTTATTTACTCTCGCTTCCAAACCATTGTCTGGAATAGACTTAGCTAATTGCATGGCCTTATCTAATGCCGCCAGGGATTCTTGATAATCAGCCTTTAATGCATGGCAAAAGCCTTTGTGATTCAGGGCACGCCCTTGGCCAATTTTATCTCCAATACTTGCTGCCAAATCAATAACCGTATTGGCAATCTCAATTGATTTTTCGGGATTAAACTTTCTAATTTCAAATAGATAATCTATGTAGGCATCTATGCGTTCCTTGGTCGATTCTATTTGTTCTATTACCTTAATTTTATGTAAGTCAATCATGCTTCCATTTTAAATGTAAAACCTTTTTTGTCTTGGATGTAATTTTAAAACGATCATCAATTCTATGACCGACCAACCAAATATTTTTTTGATCATGTTCAATGACCCATTGGCGTTGCTTTTCTAATAAATTTAATTTAACATCAATAAAATAACGAGACAGCTTCTTTTTCTTTTTCATACCTAAGGGATAGAAATAATCGCCTACTCTTGGCGATCGTACAATTAGCGGAAAGCTTAAATGAGTAGCATCAACACATGCAATATTATCATCAGCATTAAACTTTTTCGGTTTATCCTCTTTGATCTCCCAGCTTAAAACACCTGCTGGTATTTTCATACTTCCTTTTACATCATTTATTAAATAATGTTGCTTATGCTGAGCACCTTTTGGTTCAATGACAATATGATTTCGATGATTAAGCAGCGTATGGGTTTGAGTTTCTAAACGACTGCCTGCCTGCGACTTCATAATTTTGAGCACTTCGTCAATTTGCTTCTCACTTAATCCAAATGAGTTGAACAACTCATAAATAACTGTTCTTAATGGCACTTGCTGCTCCAGCTTTTTGACAGCTACTTTAAAGGAATTGCGCCCTGTTTTAATCAATAGTTTTTTCCTTCTATTCTCTACCTCTGTGGTATATATTAATTCAACATCTTTTAAGCGCTTGATGGTTCCGAGCAGTTTATTATGGACATTAGGGAACTCTTTTTCAATTAAAGGTAGCATCTCGTTTCTCAAGAAATTTCGAGAATAATCACTTTTATTATTACTTACATCTTCTCTCCAAGAGACATTATTTTTTTTAGCAAATGATAAAATTTCTTTTTTTGAAAAGCTTAGTAAGGGTCTAAAAATATCGCTTTGTAAGACTTGCATTCCGGTCAGACCTTTGATACTTGTGCCACGCAATAAATTAAACAATACGGTTTCAATATTATCATGCGCATGATGGGCCGTTACAATCAGATCTAATGCATGCTGGGCGAGCAACTCTCTAAAATAAGCATAGCGCAAATCGCGCGCTGCTTCTTGTACCGCAACACCTTGCTCTTCCATATATTGAACAGTATCAAAATGCTTAACATGGCATTTTATAGCATGCTTAGCACACCAATCAACAACTAATTGCTCGTCTAGAATCGCATCTTCTCGTAATTGAAAATTACAATGCACCACTTCAAATGAGTAACCTAATTCTAAAAAAAGATGAGCCAAAACCATACTGTCTACTCCCCCACTTATTGCAAGTAAAAACGTGTTAGCACTTAATTGCTGCTTTTGAATAATATTATTTAGTGTTTTAATCATTGATTGTCATTGACAAAGGTATTTCATTCAATTAAGAGCTGGAAAGTTTATATAATGAATACCTTAACAGCTCAGTATCTTTTACCTTTGCCTAGTGAAGGATATTGAAAACAGAGAAGATGTAATATTATTGGTTGATACTTTTTATAGCAACGTATTAAAAGACGACAAGATAAATTACTTCTTTACCGATGTGGCAAAGTTAGATTTTAAAAAACATATGCCGCGCATGTATGACTTTTGGGAATCGACACTATTTCATACTGCTGCTTACGCTGGCAACACCTTACGAGTACACAAAGATCTAAATGAAAAAGCGCCCTTAGAAAAAGAACACTTTGATATTTGGATTGGACGGTTTAAAAGTACCGTGGATCAATTATTCGAGGGAACGACCGCTGAGCTAGCCAAACAAAGAGCTGCCTCTATTGCTATGGTTATGCAATTGAAGGTGAGTGGCAAACCCAATGGATTATTGTAAGTTCAATTGATATGAAGTGCTTCGCCCTCCGCCTTCTGCTATAAATATTTTTTTTGCCGCCAAATCTTGCAAGTCTCTTGTAGCCGTGGCCTTAGAAATCTTAGCTATTGCTATATACTTTTTTGCATTCATACCACCTTTAAAGCCTTCCATACCTTCGTCGAGCATACGGCGTATTACTTTTAATTGACGCTTATTTAATTCATGCTCCCACTGCTCAAAAAAACGCGCCTTACTTAAAGTAAATTCTATTTGTTGCTCCGCCAATTTGAGTGCTTCTAATACTGTTTTTACAAAGTAGTGTACCCAAATAGTCACTTCGTTTTTGTGTTGGCTTTTTTGCAAATGAGCATAGTAATCCTTTTTCTTTTTTTCAATGGCCACAGACAAGCTCATCATCACCGGACTGCCATTTCCTTGCGACAATGCCTTTTCCGCTAACGCACGACCGATGCGACCATTACCATCTTCAAAGGGATGTATACTTAAAAAATATAAATGAGCCAAGGCTGACCGCAGCGGCGCATGCACCATGGCTTGTCTACCATTGGGAGCTGTATCATTAAACCATTGTACAAAGGCACGCATCTCCTCATGCATCCGTTCAGAAGGCGGTGCTTCAAAATGTACTTTTTGCTTACCCGTTGCACCCGATACAACTTGCATAGGTTCTTTGTGCGTTCGCCACTTGCCAACTAGTAAGTTCTTATCATTTTCAAATAAGGTATTATGCCACGCACACAACATTTTTTTACTTAACGGCTTAGCATAAGATTCTCGTACAGCGAGCATTAATTTACTTACCGAATCTGCACCTTTATCTTGCACACTAAACGCTTTGAGCTGAAAGCCCATATTTTTTTTAATCGAAGAGAGTACATCTTTACGGCTATAATACTCCCCTTCTATCTCCGAGGTTTTGATAGCTTCTTGTACCATTACATCTATTATGGCCTCGGCTTTCATGCCGTTGGGTAGTGCTTTTACAACACCTTCATATCTTGCCATTAGGCTATTAACCTCCAACAATAACTTATCCATACCTTTAAGCGAATATTTAAAGTGTGGCCAATCTTTTCGTTCCCAATTGTAGCGTAGTAGTGCCATTGTACAGACAAAGGTAAATAACATGAGCCGATTAAGGATATTAACCGGCTCATAATTTGTTATTTTTTGAGCCGATTAGAGTTGTCATTCGGCTCATATATAAGATAAACCTTCTATGTTTATGGTACTCAAAAGTAATTAGTCGGCCCTTAAAAACGCCTTATTTTTAGTGCTATAATTTTTAAATTAGTAAAATATATTCCTAAGGTGTACCTGTTAAAGCAGAAAACGATTTTTAAATAAAGCCCGAAAGTATTCTTTAGGAGTTTACTCAT
>CALIIL010000040.1 GCA_938017685.1 uncultured Chitinophagaceae bacterium | reverse complement strand
GACATCGCCATTACACAATTGGAGTTTAACCGTTCAGCAATTATGTATTAAATTTGGCGATAGAATCACATTAGACATTCACGCAAAACAACCTCACAAATGACGCCTGCCGCGGGCTCGTTTAAAAAGCAATTCGATTTTTCAATTTGCATAAACTACAAGAAAAATCAAATTCCTTTTTAAACGGAACATAATGAGACAGAGTTTAAATTACACAACCGTTAACATTGATAATCCGAATGTTTCGAAACTTGAGCTCGATTTTGACATGAAGAATATTGATTTATTTACTGACTTATATTTTGAGGGGTTAGAAGACTAACTAATCTTGTAATTTCCAACCAAAAGCGATGCAGATAAGTTCAGTTTAGCTTCCAAATTTCTAACCATTTCAACGGTTAGTTTTTTCTTACGAGATAATATTTCTGACACTCTACTTTTACCACCTATAATTCCCACTAAGTCTTTTTGTTTTAAACCCATTTCTTCCATTCTTATTTTTATGGCTTCAATAGGATCGGGTGCATCAATAGGGTAAAATTCATTTTCATAATTTTCTATTAATAGCGATAAGATCTCTGCCTCATCACCTTGTGCAGTATTAATAGGAGTGTCAAATATTTTCTCTAATCGAGTGAGCGCATTTTGATAATCTTGTTCATTTTTTATTGGCTTAATTTTCATAATTTAAATATTATTTGCATCTATTTTATCATATTCGGCATGTGTGCCTATAAAGCGAATAAAGGCCCACTGTTTCTCAAAATTAAATTTGACAATTAGTCTGTAATCATTCCCTTTTATATTAAATACTATTCTATTGTCTTTAAGAATACTTGCGTGTACATAACTTGCTTTAACGTCCCTTGGGGTTTTCCAATGAGCGTGGCGTGCGGTGTCGTACCATGTTTTAAGGTATTTCTCGGCGGTTGCATGTTTCTCCCAAAACAAGCGTAATGTTCTTTTTGCAATAATCCGTTTCAGCAATACAAATGTACTAAAAGTTCTTTAATAAAGAACTTTTTCGGTATATATGTTTTAACCCTATTCCAATCCCAATCAAAGTCCAAAAGAATACATTCCAAAAGATGAAGAGTGTTATCCAACTGCCAGCATCTTGCAGCCAACGCCAATCATAATAACCTTCATCGGCATAGCCAAGAAATAATATAAAGGCTAAGGATGAAAGTAATGATACTATAATAAACCAATTGGGCAGCTTGATCTTGTTGAGCATGTTTGTGGTTTATTTGCCTTGGGACATCAAGTTATCTGTTTATCCAATGAGTGTCTTTATTTCAATTTGCTTAAACTTTTTTCTAATCGATTAAACACTTCCTCTATATCATCCAAGGACAATGTCCCAACTGAAACTCTGTACCAAGTATTATCTCTTTGTGTTCCAAATGAGTAAAATGGTACTATTCCTATTTGTGCGTCATTAAGTATGTATTGGGTAATTTGTTCGGTATTTTCAATGACTGTTCCATCTTCCATTTTTTGTCCAATGAGATTAAAATTTACAGTGAGGTAAATGGCCGCTTTGGGCTCAATTGGTGTGATACGGTATCCTTGGTCTCTAAGCGTTTTAAACCCTTGGAATAGTTTTGTAAGTCTTATTTCAACTTTTTGATTAATTTCTTGTAAAAATGTATCGACTTGTTCATGCTTTGTAAGATATTTGGCCACTGCAACTTGCTCTGCTTTTGGTGCCCATGCACCAATATGGCCTAAGATAGATTTCATCTTTTGCATTACGTTCTTCGGACCGAAAGCCCAACCTACTCTAACTCCTGTTGCTGCAAATGCTTTTGAGAGACCGTCGATATAAATAGTATACGCTTCTAAGGCTGGGAATAACTGTACCGGGGATACATGCACCGTTTCATCAAAAGTAAGTAGGCTATATATTTGATCAAATAGGAGGTAAAGCGGTTTTTGATTTATTTTTTCACGCCTGATATTTTCGTCAAGCACGAGTTGGCATATATTTTCTAGCTGCTCCATTGAAAATACGGTTCCTGTTGGGTTTAACGGAGAGCACAATGCGATCATTGCAACTTTTGATATATAAGGCTTTATTTCAGCATCCGTTGGCATAAAATTATTTTCCTTTACGGTATTAATTTCAACTCTTTGAGCGTGGCTTAGGTGGCAATAATGATTGTTATTCCAGGATGGTACAGGGAATAGGACTTTTTCATCTGGGTTAATTAGCGCTTGATATGTTGCATAAATAAGTGGGCGTGCTCCGCATGCAATTTGTATTTCGTCGGGGCTATAATTTAATGACTCTTTACGTGCTATGAACTGTGATACTGCCTCCCTTAGCTCAATTATACCATTGGCTGGTGGGTAGTTGGTCATATCGTTCTCATACGCACTTATGATTTCGGTCTTTAAAGCTTTTGGTATAGGAAATAGTTGGGGGTTAAAATCACCAATTGTAAGGTTGATGATTGGTTCACCTTGCTTTATTTTTTCTGCTATTTCTCCTGCAAGTTTTATTATTTCGGAGCCTTTAAGATCCTCGGCCAATTTGGAAACTAATGTTGTTCGCATAGGATTTATATATAGGCAAATGTATATTAGGAATAAACAAATTGATACAGAGAAGTTAACTTTGTTTTATGGCATTTAAACATTTACAAGAGTTTATTGATTTATTAGAAAGCGAAGGCGAATTAATTCGTGTGAAAGAATTTGTTGATCCCCATTTAGAAATTACTGAAGTCGTAGATAGGCTTTCAAAGTCTAATAATAACAAAGCACTTTTATTTGAAAATACAGGTACTGATTTCCCCATCTTAATTAATAGTATGGGAAGTGAGAAGCGTATGTGCTTAGCATTAAAAGTGAGCTCGCTTGACGAAATAAAAGACGAGATTGAGGACTTGTTTAAAATGATGACCGCGCCCAAAGAAGGTATATTAAGTAAGTTAGCCATGTTGCCAAAGATGGCGCAGTTTGCTTCTTGGATGCCTAAAGTTATAAGCGGAAAAGGTGCTTGTCAAGAAGTGATAAATGAAGATCCTGATTTGGATAAATTACCGATCATGTTCTGCTGGCCAAAAGATGGCGGTCGCTATATTACCTTGCCCGTGATACACACAAAGGAGCCTAATTCTGGTATAAGAAATGTAGGTATGTATCGTATGCAACAGTATGATAAAAAAAGTACGGGCATGCATTGGCATAAACACAAAGTGAGTGCTGCGCATTTTAATGAGTATAAAAAACTAGGTAAGCGTATGCCGGTTGCTTGTGTGGTTGGTGGCGATCCGGCTTATACTTATGCTGCAACAGCACCATTGCCTGAGAATGTAGATGAGTATATGTTAGCCGGTTTTCTTCGAAAGAAAAAAGTGGAGTTGGTCAAGTGTATTTCTCAACCTGAGATTGAAGTGCCTGCCGATGCAGATTTTGTCATCGAAGGTTATGTAGATCCATCAGAGGATTTAAAAATCGAAGGGCCATTTGGCGATCACACTGGTTTTTATTCATTGAAAGATTTGTATCCAATATTTCATGTGACTTGTATTACACACAAGAAGAAAGCGGTGTATCCAAGCACAATTGTAGGTATTCCTCCTCAAGAAGATGCTTGGATTGGTAAAGCAACTGAGCGTATTTTCCTAGCGCCAATAAAAATGACGATGGTACCCGAAATTAAGGATATGAATATGCCCGTTGAAGGTGTATTTCATAATTTAGTTTTGGCGAGTATTGAAAAATCATTTGGTGGTCAAGCGCAAAAAGTGATGAATGCTATGTGGGGGGCAGGACAAATGATGTTTAATAAAATACTGGCGGTCGTTGATGGACAAGATTTGACAGATTACAAAGCCTTGGCACAATATGTATTTAAAAATATTAATCCTGCACAGGATATCTATTTCTCTTCGGGTCCTATGGATGTTTTGGATCACTCTTGCAGTAAAATGGGTTTTGGCGGAAAGATGTGTATTGATGGTACGCAAAAACATGAGGAAGAAATACAGTTTCCCATGGCAGATATTAAACCAGATGGGGCAAAGATTAAAGTAGCATTTAAAAGTATTAATGGTGATATTTATGACGTTAATACTTCCTTGATAGACCTAGATATTCCTTGCTTGTTAGTGGGTGTGAAAAAGAACAAAGCTCAGCAAGTCCGTAGCCTAAGCAAGCAGCTTTATGATAATAAAAGTATGGCAGGTGTTAAAATGATTCTAGTTGTCGACGATTATGTTGATGTACAAGATGTGTCTTCAACCTTGTGGCAGGTGTGTAATAACTTTGATCCGAAGCGCGACAGTTTTGTGCACGAAGAATTATTAGAAAATAATACGCAAAAAGCCATGATAGTCATTGATGGCACGCGCAAAACAAAGGCATTTGATAACTTCCAAAGAGATTGGCCTAATATCATCGTGAGCCTTCCGGAAACGATTGAAGCCATTGATAAGAAATGGGACAGTTTGGGATTAGGCGAATTTGTTCCTTCTCCTTCGCTTAAGTTTAGAAAGAGCGTATTTGGCGAGGAGGCACATGTTGTTGGGAATTAGGCCTCTATTAAGGAATTAATAATTCTCCACTGCCAGCTAATAAAAGCTTGTTTTATGGTGTATATTTGGTTTTCGAACCCTTATTTTTGTTAGATTAACTAATTAAGGTTCCCTTTTTTAATTTTAATATATGCAGTATAACACAAGTCGTGATAAGATGACTATTCGTGAGTACGGCCGTGGTGTTCAAAAAATGGTTGACCACATAACCGCAATCACAGACGATAAAGAAAGACAAGATGCAGCCGAGACTTTAGTTGAGGTGATGAACATACTTAATCCTCAGAATGTAACCGTTGAAGATCCACTTCATAAATTATGGGATCATATGATTATGATGAGCGACTATAAGATGAAGGTCGAAAGTCCTTATGAAATGCCAACGGCAGAAGTAAAGCAAGCTAAACCAGAACCACTTTCATATCCAAAGGAACGTTTAGAGTTTAGACATCTTGGTAAGAAATTTGGAGTACTATTGAAAAAAGCTTTAGTAGAAACCGACGAAGAAAAGAAGCAAGGTTACATCCATACCTTAGCACTTTTCATGCGGGTGGCCTACAGCAATTGGCATGAAGAAAAAATGCATGATGATCAAATTCATAATGAATTAAAACAGCTCTCTAAAGGCGAGCTAGTTTATGAGCCAGGTCGCTTTGCCGATTTTGTAGATGGTGGTGATGGTCCAGTGATTAATCATAAAAGTTTTTCTGAGAATAATAATAAAGTAAACTTTAAAAAGAAGAAGGGGAATAACCACGGCAATAATAAAAACCGACGTTCTAATAGCAGTAACAATAATAAGTACAAGAAAAACTATCGCAGATAATCATGGCTGGAGGCACATTCGAAATAATTGGAGGGAAGAAACTGAGTGGAGAATTAACGCCACAAGGAGCAAAGAACGAGTCTCTGCAAGTCATTGCAGCGGTAGTACTAACTAAGGAAGAAATTATAATTAATAATATACCTGATATTATTGATGTGCGTATGCTCATTGATCTATTGCGGGATATGGGTGTTGTGGTTAAGCAATTAACGACGAATAGTTATTCTTTTAAAGCCGAAGAAATTCATTTTGATTACCTGACAAGTGAAGAGTTTAAAGAAAAATCCGGTAAATTAAGAGGCGCTGTTATGTTAGCAGGACCTTTGTTAGCCAGATATAATAAAGCATATATTCCTCAGCCGGGTGGTGATAAGATTGGCCGCCGAAGAATGGATACACATATTAATGGGTTTCAAAAATTAGGCGTAAAAGGTTCATACAATATTGAAAAACATATTTTTTCCTTAGAAACAGAAAAGCTAATTGGCTCTCACATTCTAATGGAAGAACCTTCGGTAACAGGCACGGCCAATGTATTGATGGCTGCCATTTGTGCTGAAGGGAAAACAAGAATTTACAACGCGGCCTGTGAGCCTTATGTGCAACAATTGTGCAGAATGTTGAATAGAATGGGTGCCAATATCAGTGGCGTAGGTTCTAATCTTTTAACCATAGAAGGTGTAGATGTAAATACCTTGCATTCGACAGAGCATACCGTCCTAGCGGATATGATTGAGGTAGGATCATTTATAGGCATGGCTGCCATGACGGGTAGTGAAATCACAATTAAAAATGCTGATGTAAAACACTTAGGTGTGATACCTGAATCCTTTCGAAAACTTGGTATTCAATTAGAGATTCAAGGAAATGATATACATATTCCTGCGCAAGAAAGTTATAAAATAACACGCTTTATGGATGGTTCAATATTGACCATTTATGATCATCCTTGGCCAGGCTTTACACCGGATTTGCTAAGTATTTGTTTGGTTGTGGCTACCCAGGCTAAAGGTACCGTACTGTTCCACCAGAAAATGTTTGAGAGCCGTTTATTCTTTACAGATAAGTTGATTGATATGGGAGCTCAAATTGTATTATGCGATCCGCACCGCGCAGTTGTTGTGGGTCTCAATAAGGAAACTAGATTGAGAGCTAATAAAATGGTAAGCCCGGATATTAGAGCCGGTTTAGCATTGCTCATAGCTGCTTTAAGTGCCGAAGGTAAAAGTGTTATTCAGAACATTGAACAAATTGATCGCGGTTACGAACGAATAGCCGAGCGATTAAATGCCTTGGGTGCAGATATTACTAGGGTGTAATTAATTTTATGATTGGTTGATTTGGTTATTTGATAATGAGGCCAAAATATTTCCCTCTATCAACTAGATACCAGCTTGTCTAATAATAATAAACTCCAAGGTTGGAATTTTGCATTTGAGCTATAAAGAATTTTTTTTATATTTTCTATGCAAAGCGCGATTTAATCCTCCTTATAAAAAGGGACCTTCACAATCTGAGCTTTTAAATTTTTATCACGAACTGAGATGAAGATTTCATTGCCTGAAGCGCCATGTCCTTTTTTTACATACCCCATACCAATAGCCTTGCCTAGGCTAGGGCTTTGTGTACCACTTGTTACTTCTCCAATTTCATTTCCTTCAGCATCATTAATTTTATAATGTTGGCGCGGTATACCTCGGTCAATCATTTCAAAACCTACTAATCGGCGGCTTGGTTTTTCTGCTTTCACTTTCTCTAGTAATTCTTTATCCGTAAAGTCTTTAGTGAATTTTGTAATCCAGCCTAAACCAGCTTCAATAGAGTTTGTTGTGTCATCAATATCATTTCCATAAAGTGCAAAACCCATTTCAAGACGCAGTGTATCACGAGCCGCTAAGCCAGCTGGTTTAATGCCATACTCAGCACCAGCTTCCATAATAGCATCCCATATTTTTTTGCAATCTGCTTCATTGCTATCAAAGTATATTTCTACACCTCCAGAACCTGTATAGCCTGTTGCTGATATAAGTACATTCTCTACTCCGCAAAAAGTACCTTTATCAAAGGTGTAATAGTCAAGATTTGTTACATCCATATCTGTTAGTTTCTGAATAGTCTGTACTGCTTTGGGTCCTTGCACAGCAAGTAGTGCTGTTTTTTCAGAAACGTTATGCATTTCTACATCTTTGGTATTATGCTCGCTAATCCATTGCCAATCTTTTTCAATATTACTAGCATTTACAACCAGCATATATACTTTGTTCTCCTCAACGCAATACACCAATAAATCATCAACGATACCGCCTTTTCCGTTAGGGAAGCAAGAATATTGCGCTTTACCTTTCGTTAATTTAGCAGCGTCATTAGAAGTAACTCGTTGTATTAAATCAAGCGCATGTTCACCTTTTAAAATAAACTCTCCCATGTGACTTACATCAAACATGCCCATTTGCTTGCGCACTGCCTCATGCTCATCCTTAATACCTGTGTAAGATATAGGCATGTTATATCCAGCAAACTCAGCCATTTTAGCTCCTAGGCTCTCATGTATATTATTAAAAGGTGTTAGTTTCATGTAGCAAATGAACGTTATTTTTTTTATTTATGATTAAAAATCAAATTGAAATCACTGAATGGTCATTAGGCTTTTTTAAACAAAATTGGTTTAGTAGCGTAGTATTTATTCGTAAATTTGTAAGCTTTAAATAAGCCATCCTGCTTTATGCGATACATCTTGTTATTTGCTTTTTCATTTTTTTACTGTCTATCTATGCAGGCGCAAAATCCGTTGGCCAAAGTCAAAGGTTTTTTTGGAACAAATACGAAATCTAATTATTTTGAAAAAGACATTGAGTATTTAAATAGTAGCGCGTTAATAAAACGAAGCGCTGGTAACTTAGCGGAGGCCAAAGCGGCCAAATATATTGCTAACCGAATGGCTCAAATGAAGTTGCAACCTTATCAAGGAAAGTATATTACACCCTTTACAATTAAGCATACCAATAAATTAAGTGACAATTCTTATGTTGAGTTTTTTAAGAAAAAAGTATCTTGGGGAAGCGATATATTAATTATGCCATACAGTGGCAGCGGTTCTATGGCCGCCATGGCATTACCAGGTTTTAATGAACCAGATAATGTATGGTTTATTAAATTTAGTGATTTGGGTGTAGAGTTAAATAACCCCCGTGGTGATGGTTCTATTCGTATGCATAGCAAGGCACAGCAAGCAATTAGGGACGGAGCGGCAGCAGTTTTTTTTATAAATGACGTAGCCACTTCAGCCGATTTTAGAACAGCACCAACCGATGTATTGGAGTCATTAAGCAAGCCGGTAGTTATTATGAGTCATACGGCCTATAAAAAGCATATTGCCGCTAACAAGGATAAAGATTGGATTAATGTAAAATATGATATTACTAAGAATAGTAGCGGTGGTGAAGGCAAGAATGTGGTAGGCTATTGGAGTAATAGAGCTAAAGAGACAATAGTAATAGGTGCGCATTACGATGGTTTAAATGGTCAGGCCAATACGAGCGGTGTTGCAGCTTTATTAAAAACGATTGAATTTATAAGCACTAAGAAGTTACAGAATTATAATTATATGTTTATCGCTTTTTCGGGTCATAATATGAATATGGCCGGAGCCAAAAAAGTAATACAACAATATAACTTAAATAATACGAAGCTTAACTGTATGATACATATCGATGATATAGGATCATTAGAGACTAACAAATTAAGTATAAAAGGTGCGGGTACATCACCAGACTGGGGCGATATGTTAGTGAATATTAATCTTAAGTATCTTGTTAAGTACGATGACCGAGGAGCTGGTTATGGAGATTATGAACCTTTTTACAGAAGTGATATCCCAGTTATATCCTTTAGCACACCTAGTGTGAGCAAAGATTACACTATGAACAAAGAAGGCATTATCACAATTGCCGAAAGTATAGGAGGCATGTTAGCGGAAATAGATAACTCACCTAAGATGCGCTTTAAAAAGACGAAGGAACCTATAAAAATTAAAAAGATATCCATACAAGTAAGTATGGGTGTACAACCAGATTATGATTTTTTTGAAAATGGAGTTCGTATTAATACTATTGTAGAAAACAAAGCAGGTTATAATGCTGGCCTAAAGGTTGGTGATATAATAATCAGAATGGATGCTTACGATATTAAGGATATCAATATGTACATGGATGAACTAGCCAAGTATAAGACAGGCAGTACCATTATGCTCACCGTTTTAAGAGGCGAAGAGAAAAAGAAACTCTTAGTTAAGTTCGATTAGTGAGCTGTGTTTCAAGTTCTATTATTTTAGATTGTAGTGTAGCAATCTTCTCTTCATAAAGTTTTATAATTGCTTCAATGGGATTGAAGTTGATAACATTGCCTCCTTGTTGATTAATACTTGTAACTAATGAAGCTTCATTGAAATTAGCTATAGCTTCTGAGCTAACACCTAATGCCTCTGCGATTTTTTTAAGCTCAATTTCATCAACATTTTCTTTGCGCTCAATTTTAGAAACACTTTGTTGCTTTACATTAAGCCTTCTTGCGAGTTCCTCTTGCTTTATACCTAGTATCTCTCTCATTCTTGCAACATTATATCCAGTAGTCATTCGTTGTAATTTACAGCTTTTAAAGTGTAAGATACAACCCCTTTTTTACCTATTAGTTATTTGTTAACTTCTAATTTTAGAGGAAAATAAAGCTATATGAAAAAAATACAAATAGGATTAGGACTAATAACACTTAGTTTATTATTAATAATTAGCTCGTGTAATAAAGATCCAAGAATGCTTCAAGAAGCCAAAAGTAATGGAACAACACAAGGAGGAGCACCCATGATTCCGGCTAATGGTGAAATACTTAAATCTCCAATTTTTGAATTGTCAACAACTGATTTAGCAGCCGAGGATGCACTTTTGAATATTGAAGCAACGCTCAATTATACCTATGCGCGTATAACTCATGCTGAGGAAAACCCTGCTAAGCGTTACTCAAATACCATGACTGTGAATGTAGCTCCTGGTGCAAATATGAAGGTCACTGATATACAATTACTGTACGATAATATAGTACAAATACTTACAGATAGGTCTAAAGAAGCAGGTGAAGGTTATACACTTAATTTGGTAGATATATCTGCCGAAAGAAATAGATGGACAATTATCTCAATCTTTAAAGACCCATTACCAGCAGATGATCCGAGTATTACTCAACCTTGGGACATTAGTACCGCGGGAAGTTTTAATGCTCCAACAAATGGCGGCACTTGCAGTAGCCCAGGACAAGGATATGGTGCTCCAGAAGTATTATCTCAATATATTATTCATAATGCAATGGTTTTTAACTATGGGATTTTACCTCTTTCCTATGTGGCAAATCCTACTGTCACTCAGGATTTAATGCTGGCTTCATTGCCTTCATCATTTTTTGACCCAAATTCACCTCAATATTGGTTTCCAGCAAATCAAAGAAAAAAATTCTTCAATGGTTTACCAGTTTACTATTGTATTAATTCAGCTGATATGGAATACTATTATTCTAGTTATTTTTATACAATTATTGGATCACGTGATAACTGTGGGGAGTAAATTATCTTTGGGGTTAAATTTTAAGATTTGGCAGAACATTTTATATCACACTTTCTTCCATCTGGCATTCTAGCTTATTTTGTAATAACAGATATTAAAGAGCTAGGCTATG
>CALIIL010000039.1 GCA_938017685.1 uncultured Chitinophagaceae bacterium | reverse complement strand
ACTCTTAAGTACATAAACATAAATCATAAGGCAAAAATAAAGCCTCCTTGATTAAGGAGGCTTTGTACCCGAGGCCGGGGTCGAACCGGCACTTCCGAAAAAACTGGATTTTGAATCCAGCGCGTCTACCAATTCCGCCACTCGGGCAATTCCTACTCCCGATAGCTATCGGGACGGGCAAATTAGCTAGCAAGCTAGCCTTATCGGAAATGGATTGCAAACTTACAATTTTTCCTTAATCCTATCCAAGTATTTTTTCTTATAATAATAATCTTTTAGTTGTGCGCTACTGGCTTCGTCGAGTACAAGTTCTTCGGCTTCGAAAAAGCTGGCTACTGTCTTATAGAGTTTGTTCACTTCATTTTCTACTTGCGCGATTATTTTTTCTTTATTCTTAGCATCTGGTTCAAATTGTAGTTCCATTAATGCCTCATTTATTTCCATCATCTCTCCCAAAAACATAGGAGGAAGTTTATACTTTTCATCTGTTACTATCACTCCTTTTTCCTTTAAAAGATAGGCTAATCGCTTATGCGCATTGGCTAGCACTTTTCGCGCCATGTTAATATGGGAGGTCTTTTCTAGTGCTTCTGATTGTTTGGTAGCATCGCTAAGCGAAAAGTTATCGGGATGAAAAGCTTTGCTCAGTTCATAATACTTCTTAGTAACAGCAGCTTTGTCTACTTTTAATGAAACAGGTAATTCGTACAGTTCAAAGTATTCCATCATTATATTTACATGCGAAATTAAGTGTTACTTTAAATAAAATAGAGAAACGATTAAACAAATAAACGCATCAACGAATAAACAGTTTTATGATTAAGATAGGAATACTTAGAGAAGAGAAAATACCAGAAGATTATCGTGTGCCCTTCACGCCTGCGCAGTGTAAGCAAATTCAGGAGCAGTATCCTGAAATAACATTTAGTATTCAACCGTCTGAAATCCGTTGTTTTCCAATAGGTGCTTATGAGGAGGTAGGTGTAACGGTAGCTGAAGATTTGAGCGACTGCAACTATCTCTTTGGTGTAAAAGAAGTACGTATTGAAGATTTGATACCTAATAAACCTTATTTCTTTTTCTCACATACGAAGAAAGCACAATCTTATAATCAAAAATTAATGCATGCCCTCATTGAAAAGAATGTACGCATGATAGATTATGAGTGCTTAGTAGATAAGCGTGGCGATCGCATTGTAGGTTTTGGTAAGTGGGCAGGTATTGTAGGAGCGCATAACGGATTGCTTACCTATGGTAAAAAGTATGGATTATTTAATTTGCCTCCGGCACATACCGTAGATGATTATGAAGCCTTGAAAGCAACCTATAAAAACATGGATTGGCCACCCTTGAAAATTGCTGTTACAGGCGGTGGGCGAGTGGCAGGTGGTCTGTTAGAAATTATGCATGCTTGTGGTTTTGAAGAGGTCAATGAGTTAGGATTTACGACCAAGACATTTGACAAGCCAGTATTTATTCATTTAGATATGGATGATTTGTATGCGCGCATGGACGACAGTACCTTTGTTCGTGATGACTTTTTTAATAATGCTCAGGAGTACACTTGTCTCTTTAAACAGTATACGCATCATGCCGATATCTTAATGAATGGTATCTATTGGGATGCTAATATACCGCCGCACTTTAAGAAAGAAGATATACAAGAAGCCGCTTATAAAATGAACGTAATTGCCGATGTAACTTGTGATGCCAATGGCTCTGTGCCAATAAATATGGGCGCTACGCCAATCAGTGATCCAGTGTATGGTATAGATAAAAAGACCTTTGAAAAAGTGGCTGGCTTCCAGAATACACATGATACGGTAGATATCATGACAGTCGATAATTTACCAAGTGAGTTGCCAAAGAACGCAAGTGCACACTTTGGTGATGTATTGGGCCAGCATATTATTCCTGAAATATTACTGGCTGAGCGCTCAACCATCTTACAAAATGCAACCATTTGTGAGAAGGGTAAATTGACGAAGGGCTATGACTATTTGAGTGAGTACGCTTACATATAATTGTCAATTAAAAATTATCAATTGACAATTGTTCGCTTACCCTCCACTGTTATCGCAGAACCTTCGGCCAATAAAACATTATTGGGCTCGGTGTTAGAAAGAAAGGAGAATGCCTCGCCGTACAATTTACCAAAGTCGGCTTTAATAGTATAATCTAATACTTCATAATCTTGCCAGCGTGGGTGCGTTACTTCGTATTCAGTTGTTTTTTTATCATTGACTTTATTATAACCCCAGTAGTGTTCTGTAATAAATTCATTAAAATGTCCAACAGGTATTTCTCTTGCTGACGCGCTTGCCTTTACAGATAAATGCTGCCATTCTTTTTTTAGTTTCCAATCGTAGCCGATGACTTGTTGGTCATTTCTTTGGCTCCAATTATGCCGCATGGGCATGGTGCTATAATGTTCTTTGTACAGTGTGTTAGCCACAAAAGAAATAGCAGCCTTAGGAACAATTTCACTGATAAAAACAGTTCCTCGTTTCCACTCGCCTTGTTCTTTATAACGTACATAAAATCGAAGGTTTACTTCTTCAAAGGTTTTGTGAAACGGAATAGATAGACCAAGTAATTTTACGTCTTTAAACAGAAATCCTACTAAGCTCACATAGGTTTTTCCTTCAAAGTAATCTAGTTCTGTAAAGGCTGGTAAGTATGGCTTGAGAATAGCTGGATCTATTTCATAATTAGTCGTCCCTTAAAAAGAGCAGGAGTTGAGTATTTATGCACATTTAGAGGCTAAAATGATGAAAACTAGTATCATATAATTGCAAGTTATTCTTTTTTTTCGCTAAAAACCTTGTCAAATGTATCGAAGAACTGAA
>CALIIL010000038.1 GCA_938017685.1 uncultured Chitinophagaceae bacterium | reverse complement strand
CCTAGACCAAAGCCTTTAACATCATGTACATTACCTGTTGGCACTCGATAGAAACGTTTAAATACATTTTTTAAGTTTTCGGGAGATATGCCTATTCCATTATCCTTAACCTTAATGTGCAGCTTATCATCCTTAGTATATACACTTACATCAATCTTAGGTATCTCTGTGCAGTATTTAATAGCATTGTCCAACAAGTTGCCCATGAGATTTTTGAAGTGAAGCTTATCCACTGAAGCAATGATATTATCACTACTATAGGCAACATTTAATTCTCCACCACGCGACCTTACAAGTGGGGCATAAGTCATAGAGGTAAGCTCATCCATTAATTCATTAATATTCATGTCGGTACGTGATAATTCAAGCTTCTCCTTCGTGGATTTAGCCATTTGAAGTACACGTTCGACCTGTGCTGTCAAGTGAGCGGTCTCATTAGAAATAAGGGTTGCATAGTTTAAAAGCCGCTGTGGGTTATTAACGATAATGGGGTTTTTAAGCACTTCTGAAGCAATTTTCATTGTAGCTAGTGGTGTTTTAAATTCATGAGTCATGTTATTGACAAAGTTCTTTTGAATTTCAGACAATCGTTTTTGCTTGAAAATGATAAAAAGAGCGTAGGCCAATATGAGCAACACGGCAAACAGCAAGGCAGATGAAATAATCCATTTATTCATCTCACCTGATAGAAACACATTTCTCTTTGGAAAACTTACCCCGAAGTAGTTATTCTCTTCAATGGTCATTGGGAATGATGAAAGCGCGTCCTTAGTATCTCCTTCACGATCGGAACTCATGTACACATAGCGGCTATGCTCTATCTTTCGAGAGTCGCAGTTATAAATGCCGTATTGAAAGTCTGAGCTAATATGCTCTCGTTTAAACTCTCGTATTAATAACTCCTCAAGAGCTACAGGATTGAGCTTGTCTCCAGCTCTAACTGTATAATACAAGCCGTTCTCTTTTTTTACTGCATCTTGTGTTGGAAAATAGCTGTCGCTTGATCTTAAGATACTTTGCGCTACCGAATCTAGTGAATTACGAACCTTATTATCAAATATCTTTTTCTCTAAATCATAAGATTGTTTCACCCAATAGAACTGGGTGGCAATCATAAGCATTGCACAGACTACGGATAGTATAAAAATGATTCTTAATACTCTATTGCTCATAATTACTTTTTTATTTTAACTCTACTAGGGTTGTCTTTAATAAACTTATCCCATGATGAACCACCCTTGGCGCCAGATACAGTAAACTGTGATTGATAGTGATGACATAAGGCTACAGCTAGTGCATCTGTGGCATCCAAATATTTAGGTTGTTCTTTCATCTTTAATATTTGCTGTACTGTATGTGCCACTTGCTCTTTGCTGGCATTACCATTTCCGGTTACGGATTGTTTTACCTTTTTGGGAGAATACTCCATTACAGGAATATTGGCTTGCATGGCAGCTGCCATGGCAACACCTTGTGCGCGTCCAAGCTTTAGCATGCTTTGTACATTTTTGCCAAAGAAGGGGGCTTCGAGTGCACAAGAAGTGGGTGCATAATGCTTGGTCAGGTCGCTCACGCGATTGTATATTTTTTTTAGTCGCTCGGCTGTATTGTCTAGCTTGCCTAGTTTTAAAACGCCTAGTTCCAATACCTCAATTTTTTGATTAGTTGTTTTAATCAATGCGTATCCCATGACCACACTGCCGGGGTCTATTCCAAGAATTATTTTTTCTACTGTACTCAAGCTCTTTACATTTACAATGTGGTTCTAAACAAAAATATCAAAAAAATAATCAAGCTTACGCTTGGATTGATATTGTTTGTATGGCTAAGTTATTCTTTATATCATCAAATACAAGCACAAAAGGACCTGCAAAGTGCTTTAGATCATCTTTTTACAGATTGGAATACTACTAAGGTCTTCTTATTAATCTTGGTATTTGTGCTTATGCTTGCTAATTGGAGCATAGAAAGCCTCAAATGGCAAATGCTCATGAAGCATACGGAGCCCATTAAATTTTTGAAGGCTTTTCAATCTGTACTTACGGGATTAGCAGTAAGTATCATTACTCCCAACCGCGTGGGAGAGTACTTAGGGCGTATTTTATATTTAAAAAACACCAATAAGCTCAAAGGGATTTCCATAACTATCATTGGCAGTTTTGCACAAATATTGGTGACTGGCTTTTTTGGCATATTAGGGCTTATTTTTTTTGTAACGCAGGTTAAGTCATCAACCGAGCTGTATCTATTATTAATCTTTAGTATTGTTACGAGTGCACTTATGGCTTTTTTGCTTTTTAATTTGAGCTTGCTCGTACGTTTTTGTGAGCGATATCATTTTCTTAGAAAGATTAAAATCTATATTGAGGTCATTAAGCGTTATGATAATAAACTTTTATGGAAGCTCATAGCTTATGCAGCGAGCCGGTATATAGTATACTCTCTTCAATTTTACTTATTACTGCGTATTACACATGGTTTCTTTTTACCCTTGAGTGCCTTTGGAGGAATTTGGTTAAACTTCTGGGTTATTGCAGTCGTACCTTCTTTTGTTATAGCTGATATTGGTGTACGTGGCGCTACAGCTATTAAGTTCTTATCATTTGCCAGCACTAATTTTGTGGCTCTTTTAAGTTCTAGTATTCTTTTGTGGTTCATTAATCTTATACTGCCTGCTTTAATCGGTTGCTTCTTCGTTTATCGAATAAAAGTGTTTGAAGATGAATAGTCTTTTCTCGCCTTAAAGACAAGCTTTAAACGTATAATAATTATTTAAATTAAATGTCATTAACGTTTCACATTTAAATAAAAAGACATTACATTTGTTTGATAAATTAACAAAATCATGAAAAAACTTGTATTATTTACGTTGATTCTATTGTGTGCATTCACATTTGATTCAACAGCACAACGTAAGAGAAAAAGAACGGCAACATCACAGGGTAACTTTGTACTTAGATTAGGTATGGGCTATAACTCTGACAGAAACTCTAATGACTTTACTGACACAGAGACTTCAATGAACGCATTTAAATTTAACCCAACATTGACTTATATGGTTATTGATAACTTAGAGGTTGGTGTAAACTTTGGTGTTAACAATTACAACAATGAAAATACAAGAAGTGTATCTCCATTGAATAGAGTAAATACTAATGGGACTGACATCAGTTTTGGTCTTTTTGCTCAGAAATATTTTCCTTTAAACAACTGGTTCGCTTTTTATACTTCAGCTAACTTAGGTCTTGTAACTGGTAGTTATGAGTCTGATAGCACATTTAGCGGTACTACTTATCCTGTACTTGCAGGTAGTGGTGAGAAAAATGGTGTAATGGGTGGATTAAACTTTGGTTTTGGTTTTACTCCTTATAACGCTTTCGCAATCTGGAGTGATTTTGCAGGCATCAATGTTATGAATGTAAAAAACAATCCTGATGGAGCTAGTAACACACGTACTGAAACATCTACTAACTTTGGTGTTATGGGTTCAGGTAATACGCCAATTAACTTGGGTGTAGCTTGGTACTTTGGTCGTGGTCTTTGGAGAAAATAGACTTCACTAAAATTATAATATATTTGCCCCGACTTGATAAAAGTCGGGGTTTTTTTATTCATGCGACAATTATATTTTTTATTTATTTTATTATTTATTGCCAGCCTTGCAACTGCCCAAGTGCGTACTTATAAGGCACAAGAAATAACGGTTAGTCCAAAGATTGATGGAGTAATAGAGGATGATATTTGGTCTAAACTGCCTAAAGCATCAGACTTTACTCAGACAATTCCTCAACCGCTAGCCCCAGCAACTTACCGTTCTGAGGTGAGTATTGCGTATACTCAGAATGCAATATATGTGTTGGCTAAACTATACCAGCCCAGAGCTAGTGTACAAAAGCAGTTAACTGCTCGTGATAATATTGGATTTACCAATGCTGATGTTTTTGCTATTTATTTTGATACCTATCAAGATCAGCAAAATGGTTTTGCATTTAAAGTCTCTGCAGCCGGAGTGCAGCAAGAGGAGCGATTATACAATGGTGGTGGTAAGACAGGTGATCGCTCATGGGATGCTGCATGGGATAGCAAGGTCAAGATTTACGACGATTACTGGGTTGTTGAAATGGAAATACCGTTTCAGGCATTACGTTTTTCATCAACGGATGTTCAAAAATGGGGCGTTCAGTTCTATAGATTGAATCGAAAACAGAATGAAGATTCTTATTGGAATACAGTTGATCCTCAGCAAACTGGTTTTTTGGCGCAAGCAGGAATATTGGAAGGGATTGAGCATATTACGCCACCTGTTCGTTTGATATTTTTCCCTTATTTATCAACGGGTTTTCAGCATGTACCGCAAGAGGGTGGTAGTGCTAGTAATGATTGGTTGCGTAGTGGCGGTATGGATGTGAAGTATGGAATAAATGATGCTTTTACATTAGACATGACTTTAATTCCCGATTTTTCCCAAGTCATTTCTGATAACTTAATTCGTAATACATCTGCTTTTGAACAACAGCTAAGTGAAAATAGACCTTTCTTTCAAGAGGGGGTGGAGCTATTCCAAAAGCAAGGTTTGTTTTACTCTCGTCGCATTGGTGCACGACCGAGTGATTATAATGCTGTAAATAGAAATTACGGAGATACGAGCGAGTATGAAATAGAAAAGAACCCGAGCATTACTCCCCTTTATAACTCCTTTAAAATTTCAGGACGTACAAAGGCTAACTTGGGTATTGGAATATTTAATGCTGTTGGTGCGCCGGCTCGTGCCAGTATTGTAGATAGAGCAACGAATGAATCATTTAGTGTCAATACTGAACCTTTGGCTAATTATAATATTTTAGTATTAGATCAACCCTTGCGAGGTCAATCCTTTGTAAACTTTACCAACACTAATGTAATACGCAGTGGGACAGCTCCTGAGGGCAATGTAAGTGCGCTGCAATTAAAGTGGTTTGATAAAAAAGAAGATAACTTTTATGATATTAGTGCTGCGGTAAGTAGCAGAACGAATAAAGGTCAAGGAACAAAGATTCTAGCTGAGTATGCCAAAATAAATGGTAAGATTAGAATTAATGAACGGGTGCGTTATTTATCGCCCAATTATGATCAGACTGATTTAGGCCTACAGTTTACATATAACGACTTACAGTCTTATACTCAGTTTCGCTATTTTGAGAATAAACCCAAAGCCTCTTGGTTACAGCTTTATAATATATACTTGACCAATACAATTAGTTATAATGCGCAGCCCATGGCATTTAGAAACTGGGAAGTAACGGCTCGTTACTTTATGTTGTTCAAGAATTTTTTGGATGCAAGTATAGCTATTGAAGCTACGCCGCAACGTCCAGTCGATTTCTATCAGCTTAGAGGGTTTGGCCAACGAATAAAAATGTTCCCTTATATATTTACCCAATTTAATGGTAGTACAGATAGTCGTCGTAAGTTATTCTTAGCTTGGGATTATGGTTTAGGTAGAGGAACTATTGATCCAAATCCATATTATATGTATGCTAATAATACGGTGCGTTATCGCTTTAGTGATAAGCTAGAAGTTAGTACAACTTTTAGAATACAAAATAATGAGAGTAACTTAGGCTACTCATTTTATGATAATAGCTTAGCACAACCAGCGGTTGCGTTCCGCGATGTTTTGGAGCAAACGGCTCAGCTTAACGTGAGCTATAACTTTTCTCCTTTATTAAACCTTACTGGTCGTTTAAGGCACTATAATTCAAAGATTAGTAATAAATCGTTCCATACTGTAGATGGGTTAGGGAATTGGGAAAATAATATTGTAAATGCTAATACGGCCGATTACAATGAAAACTTTAATCTGCAGAATATAGATATATTTCTAAATTGGATATACTCTCCTGGTAGCCGCATGGTGATTAGTTATAAGCAGTGGTTAAATAATGCTTACGTATTGAATAATGAGTTTGGCAACAGTTTTGGAACAAACTTTACTAGAATAGTGGAGCAACCAAAAGCATACGAATTAGCGGTACGCTTCATTTATTATTTAGATTATAATCAATTAAAAGAGTGGGCTAGACCTAAGAAAAAATTCTAATCAGCTACAACTGCTATATCATCATCTTTCTTACCAAGTACAACAGTTCCTATCATAGCGCTTAAGAAGAGCACAGAACTTATCTCAAAAGGAAATATATAGTCTGTAAATAGTTTCTTACCTAATACCTTTATTAAACCAATATTGCTTGCACCAGATGTTGTTGCATTGGAACCTGAAATCTCTAAACCGGCTTGACGAAAAGCCATAACAACTAGCAACAATAAACAACCTCCTGAAATAACGCCTGCTAATTGTATCAAAGAACTTTTCTGGGGTTCGGTGTCCTTGTTCAAATTCATTAACATGATTACGAATAGGAACAACACCATAATGGCTCCTGCGTACACGATTATATTTACAATGGCCAAGAACTGCGCATTCATAAGAATGTAATGCCCACTAATAGCAAAGAAAGTAAGTATTAAGAAAAGTACACTGTACACTGAATTACGGCTCAAAATAACGCCTATGGCACTACCTAAGGTTAAGGCACTTAAACCAATAAAGAAAATCATTTCTAAACTCATGCTTCGGCTATTTTTTCTTGTGGGTGAGGTATTAATAAATCGTCTTTACCATAGATGAAACCTTCGCGTTGGAAGTTAGCCGGTGCAAATGTTTGTGTTAGGTAAACGGCATCTTTTGGGCAAGCTTCCTCGCATAACCCACAGAATATGCAGCGCAACATATTAATCTCGTAATTGGCGGCGTACTTCTCTTCTTTGTACAAATGCTCTTCGCCTGCTTCGCGCTCCGCACTTTCCATCGTAATGGCTTCGGCAGGACAAGCTAAGGCACATAAGCCACAAGCTGTGCAGCGTTCGCGACCTTCTTCATCTCTATTTAAAACGTGTAATCCTCTAAATGTTGAACTAAACGGGCGTTCAACTTCAGGATAATTAATTGTTGCTTTTTTCTTGAAAATATGACTTAGCGTAATTTTTAAACCTTTTAATATTCCAGGAATATATAGAGACTCCATAAATGTCATGGGTTTTCTATCGACTGCCTTTGCTTTTTTAGATATTGAGTATTCCATATTAATTATTCATATTGTATAAGATGATTGCTCCTGTAATAAGCATATTGGCTAATGCCAGTGGAATTAGTTTTTTCCAACCAAGATTCATTAATTGATCATATCTAAATCGTGGTAAGGTCCAACGAACAAACATGAAGAATAAAATAAATCCAATTGCTTTGGTTAATAATACAACGACGCCTATTAATGAAAATACTAGCGGTGGCACATTAGCACCTACCCAATCCATACCCGGAAAGTTATATCCTCCAAAGAACAAACAAGCCAAAATAACGGATGTAATAAACATATTGATATACTCGGCAAATAAGAAAAAGCCAAGCTTCATACTACTAAACTCAGTATGATAACCACCTATCAACTCACTTTCGCACTCGGCCATATCAAAGGGTGCGCGGTTTAACTCAGCAAATGAGCATACCAAAAATATAATGAAACCCAATGGCTGTCTTACAATGTTCCAATTTAAAATACTACCGCTTTGTTGGTCTACAATTTCTCTTACACTCAAGGTTTCAGTCACCATAAGCAAGGCTATTAAAGAGAGCCCCATAGCCAACTCATAAGAAATAGCTTGGCTGGCAGCACGCACACCTGAGAGTAAAGAATATTTATTATTAGAAGCCCAAGCACCTAACATAATGCCATAAACCCCCACACTGAGTACACCAAAGATGAAGAGCATACCAATATTAATATCGGCTACTTGCAGTTGCATATCGCCAAAGGCTGGCCCCCAAGGTATAACGGCACTGGTTAGTAAGGCCATAACCATAGCTAAGCTAGGTCCTAAAATGAATAAAAATTTATTAGAGAATGTAGGAATAATTTCCTCTTTCATGAACAGCTTTAGACCATCTGCCATAGGTTGTAATAAGCCAAAAGGTCCAGCACGGTTTGGTCCGCGGCGATCCTGCATAATAGCAGCCACCTTGCGCTCAGCCCAGGTGCTATACATAGCAATACCCAACGACCCGCCAAGAATAACGGATATGAGGATTAGTTTTTCAAGAATTAATGATAAGGTTATCGCTAATAACATAATGGCACAAAGCTTTAATGTGCTACAAATTTAAAGTCTAACGCGCTATTTGCCCACCTTATAATTGCTTTATTTGTTATGGGTTATAAATGAAACTGGTAGGCAGATTACAAATCCTGCAATATCACTTTTTCGGGATTGCAAATCTCGAAGAGCGGTGCGCCAACCAAATCAAGGCTGCTCCATAGGAGCAATCCCTTTGTAAAATAATGAGAAATGTAAAAGAAGCGCTCCAGCGGAGCGCACCCTTAAATCACTTCGATTATAAAATGTTTGTTTGGCAGGGCGAACCAAAGCACGATAGTCGAATTTGCGAGGTGCATATACTGCTTATCAGCAGACAAGTCAGAGACTTGTATTATCTTTAGTTCGACATGACTTCCCGCCACGGCGGGAAAACACCTCCTTTAGCCTTGCATTATTAAATTTACAGAGAATTGAAGAATTAATTGAGAAGGGAGCAAAAGTGCACTAGGAACATCTCTGAGCTTATAACTCATTGTTCGATTTAGACTTTTGTTTCCCTCCTTTATCAAATTTTCAAATAGAAATTTGGGCTTGTGACCCGTTATTAAGGTGTTGAATTATTGATAAACTTCTCAATTGTTTTTCGCAAAACAAAAGTAATATGAAATTATTATTGGCATTGACATAAGTAAAGACATGATAGACTTATGCATTCAAACTCAAAAAAAGACGGAACACCTCTTTCTGGTAAACACTACCAAGGCTCTAAAAAAATACTTTTCTAAGTATAAAAAGCCTGTAACCATTGCGATGGAAAATACGGGTAAGTACAATTGGCATTTACTAAATGTGCTGACCGTTTTAAATCATCACAAGGTGTATGTATTAAATCCTATGCACCTCAAAAAAAGTTTTGGCCTTGTACGAGGCAAGAATGACAAAATTGATTCAATGCGTATTTGTGATTACATACGCAAAAATCACGATCAACATGATCAATGGAAACCAACAAGTGAATCATTACGAAACCTTCGCTGGCTCTTGAGTGAGCGTACAAAAAGAGTAAAAACATGGCAGAAATTAAAGAAGCAAATGAAGGAATACTACTGGATTGAAAAAGTAACTTTTAAAGAGTTGGCAATAGAACAAAATAAGGAACAATCCGTACTATTAAAAACGCAAATAAAAGAGATAGAAAAAAAGATAGAACACCTATTTAAAGAAGATGAAGTTCTAAATCAAAAGAATAAACTGGTCCAATCTGTACCAGGTGTTGGCAAAATAGTAGCTTGGCATATTATTTCTCGCACCGAAGCTTTTGAACGTATTGACACGCCAAGAAAATTTGCATGTTACTCTGGAGTAGATCCATTTGGCAATTCTTCAGGCATATTCAAGGGTAAAAATAGAGTGTCCTATTTTGCCGATAAATCAATGAAAACGCTCCTCCATTTAAGTGCAATGACTGCCATTCAATTAGAAAATGATTTGGCAATTTATTATAAACGAAAGGTTGGTGAAGGAAAAAATAAAATGAGCGCATTAAATGCTGTAAGAAATAAAATAATTCACCGAGTTTTTGCAGTAGTTAAAAACCAAAAAATGTATCAAAATAATTTGGTGGTATCATAGAACTCGACCAGCCTTTACTTTCGTTTTAAGTAATTTTATAACTTAACCAACAACATAAGGGTAGCGGCTAGTTAGCTCGAACGCAAGGTTTTTATACCTATCCCCAGATTAAATCCGCTACCCTTTTGATTACACAATGCTCCAGATAGAAATTCGGTCTAATGACCCAATATTAAGGTTTCGGAAGTGTGCAATCTATATGTTGTTAGAATATTTTATTTAAAAATAGTGAAAAACAGAACTACAGAAAATTTTATCGGTATCGATGTCTCAAAAGCAACGATCGACCTTGCCATTAT
>CALIIL010000037.1 GCA_938017685.1 uncultured Chitinophagaceae bacterium | reverse complement strand
GGCAAGACCATCGTTTTCTCCTCGCACATATTAAGTGAGGTGGAAGAGGTATGTGATAGCTTAGTGGTTATTAATAAAGGTAAAGAGATTGCGCAGGGAAGTGTACAAGAGCTATTGTCCAATGAGGATCTATTAGTATATATTGAAGTCGAAAACGCCGCCCTTTGCGCCAGCGCGATTAAAGAAAGTCAGTGGGCTAAAAATTTAAAGTCGCAGAATAATAATCACTTTAGGTTAAACTTGCCCATGGAAGATATAGTAGAGCTTAATAAATTATTGGCAGAGAAAGGTGTAGGATTAGTAGCTAGCTCTTATCGCAAACGATTAGAAGATTATTTTTTACGTATTACAGAAGGGAACTAATGAGAGAATTTAATGCCATACTAAAAAACGAAATCATTAAGACCATTAAACGTCCGCGTTCCTTTATAGGATTTGTTGTGGTGGCTTTTGTGTGTATTGTGCTGCAAGCAGCCATGCATAGCGATGGTGGTGAGATGATTGGTTTTGTAACCAGCTCCTTGGAGAACACATTGTCTATTAAAGGAAAAGTGATGAACGGAAACTTAATCTGTTTCATACTATTACAGACCTTGATTATTCAAATGCCTTTGCTCGTTGCATTAGTAACGGGCGATTTAGTTTCGGGGGAAATATCTACCGGAACAGTTCGTTTCTTATTGACACGCCCAGCTAGCCGCACTAAAATTATTGTGGCTAAATGGATTGCTGGTATTATATACACCTTGCTCTTATTAATCTGGTTGGGTGTCATAGCACTCTTCTTATCAAGAGCTATCTTTGGCGCGGATGATTTAATTTATATTAGTTCAGAAGCCCTAACCGTTATACCTGCCGATGATTTAAACTGGCGATTTGGTGGAGCCTTTGTGATTGCCTTTTTATCCTTATCGGTTGTGGCTTCTTTGGCACACTTCCTTTCTACTATTTTAGAAAATTCTATTACACCCATTGTTAGCACCATGGCTATTGTGATCATATTTACCATTATTGGTATGTTTGACCTACCAAGTTTTGATGTGATACGTCCATTCTTATTTACCACACATATGATTTCTTGGAAGGATATGTTCGAAGATCCCGTTAATATGGCAGGCATTCTAAAATCATGCGCCATTCTCTTCGTGCACATTCTGTTATTACTGGGTGGTTCCATTTACATTTTTAATAAAAAAGACATTTCAGCCTAATGAAAAAAATAATATTCCTTCTAATGCTAAGTTGCTCTGTCTCGGGTTTGTTTGCTCAAGATGGTAAAGCATTAATTAAAGAGATAAATAAAAAATTTGCACAAGTAAATGACTACAAAGCCGATGTGGCGATGAAGTTTGACCTGCCGGGTATTAAAATCAAACCCATGCGTGGGCGCGTTTATTATAAACGTCCTGATAAGTTTCGTATCCGAGCCAAAGGAATTTTCTTCCTGCCTAAGGATAATCCGATGCGCAATATTCAAACATTACTAGCAAAGACTAGTTCGTACACTTCGCTTATATCTGGTTATGAAACGATTGATGGTAAGAAATGTGCTGTGGTCAATATTATTCCTTTAGACCCCAACCTTGAATTAGTGATTGGCAAGTTTTGGATTAGTGTAAAAGATCCATTAATCTATATGAGTGAAATTACAACTAAAGAGAATGGCACCTTGCGCACACGCAGTTATTATGGCGCTTATGCTAAAATGGGATTGCCAGATAAAATCATGATCCAATTGGAAATGAAGAAGTTTAAAATCCCTAAAATGTTAGCGGCGGATATTAAGAAAAGTTCCACAAAGAGTAAAGGCCCACAGAAAAACACAGGGGAAATTTATTTATTACTTTCTGATTATAAAATCAATACCAAGTTGAAAAACGAGGTATTTACTGGGAAGTAAGTTTCCCTTATATTTACGAAGTGCGTTACAAAGTTCTATTTAGTTTACTTATTGCAGCTAGTTGCTCTGTGCAATTATCTTTAGCTCAATCGCTAAGTATCTCACGTAGCTTTATCAATGCAGAAAGTGCTGTAGTTAATCAGCCATCCAATACGGATACTTTTAGTATAAGCATGAGTGGCTTTTCTAATGATTTGCGCATAACTACTTTAGATCCATTTGAATTGTCTTCAGATGGTCTCAACTTTAATGACACGCTTGTTATTTCTAATAGTTTAAGCAATACAACAATTACTATTCATGTACGTTTTATACCTAGTCTGGCTGATGTTGTTTATCGAGCGCCTATCACATTTCAGGATAACAATTTTACGTTGAACGATAAAGTGTATTTAATGGGCAATAGCATGGCACCTGCTCAAAGCTTAAGCGTATGCAGTTGGAATATTAAATGGTTTGGCTTGCCTAGTCAATGTAATTGTGACACAGCTTTATCTCTTAAAAACGCAGCTGCACTTCTCAAGGAAATTAATGCAGACGTATATGCCTTACAAGAGATAGCCAGTATTAATCACTTGCAACGCTTGGTGCAAGAACTAGGTACAGACTTTAGTTATATCGTTGCTGATTACTGTTCGCAAATCAGTGATCCAACACAAGTAGGCTATGACAATTGTCAAAAACTAGCTTACATATACAACAACACCAAAGTAAGCAATGAAGGTTCCTTTGGTTTATTAAGGTCAACTTATCCTGCTCAACTAGGTATTAACTCACCGCACTATTATTTTGCCTCGGGGCGTTGGCCCTTGGTATTAAAAGCTAAATTATTGAATAACTCGCAAGAATTTCTCTTAGTTAATATGCATGGAAAAGCATTTGCCGGCAGTTCAGAACATAATAGAAGGGCAGCGGCAACTGTGCGCATGACGGATAGTTTAAACACTCATTTTAATAACACCAATGTCGTAGTACTGGGCGATTATAATGATTTGTTAGAAGGAGCAATAACCACCGGATTTATCATTAGTCCGTATGATTATTTATTGAACAATGGTTTTACTGGCCTTAGCTTACCATCATTATTTCCAGGTGAAGTGACCTATATTGGATCGCCAGGAAGTATTATAGATAACATTAGCGTGTCAGATTATGCGGCTCTGTCGATCATCCCAAAAGCTACAACCATAATACGCGAAGCAGAATTAAGTATTGAGAATTATAGAAATACAACCTCAGATCACTTACCCATTATGACCTTTTTACGCACGAACGTAGCAACGAAAACAAATGATATCAGCGCAATTGAAAAGCTATTTTCATTGGTCAACCCATCTCACAGCTTAAGTATTCAAGTACCTCATCAGTTTATAAATTCAAACACAAGCGTTAGCATTTCTAATTTAGTAGGGGAGCGATTATGGTCAAAAGATTACAGTAAGACGGAACGCATCCATTACGGTCTAGATCAATTTAATTCCGGTATTTATATTGTGTCAATCCAAAATGGCTCCCATAAAGAAAGTCATAAACTATTCATACGCTAAGAGCGTATAGCAGTTACAGGATTTAATTTAGACCCTTTATAAGCAGGTATAAATCCTGAAACGATGCCAACAGCAATACTGAGTATTAATCCAAACAAGACAATACCCGAGGACATTTGAACAGGGAAGTCAAAGTTAGCTGAAATGATTTCTGTTGTAATAAAAACAAATAATAACCCAAACAAACCACCGAATAAACAAAGGATAATAGACTCTATTAGAAACTCCATGAGGACTGAGCTATTCTTAGCACCAATAGCTTTTTTTATGCCTATGATATTTGTACGCTCTGTAGCCTTCCCCAAATTAGGACAGTGCTAAATTCGACAAAATTGGATTGCTAGCCTCGGAAAAAGTGTCAAATTTTAATTTGATACTTTTTCTGAGGAAAAATTCTCGAGGGCTTTTGTCTCCTAATGATTTGTGCGGG
>CALIIL010000036.1 GCA_938017685.1 uncultured Chitinophagaceae bacterium | reverse complement strand
TGTAAGTGGTGCATCTGCGTTAGAAGGTTAATTATTATTATAATACATTATAAAAAAAATCCCACATTCATATGAATGTGGGATTTTTTTTATAATGTATTATAATAATAATTAACCTTCTAACGCAGATGCACCACTTACAATCTCTGTCAACTCTGTAGTAATAGCGGCTTGTCTTGCTCTGTTATAAGTAAGCTTCAAGTCTTTCAATAACTCCTCGGCATTCTCAGTGGCTTTATCCATGGCCGTCATACGAGCACCATGCTCTGATGCATTGCTATCCAATACAGCTTTGTATACTTGTGTATTTAATATCTTAGGCATCAACTCCTCAATTAATACTTCTTTAGAAGGCTCAAATAAGAAATCGCTTTGTACTGCCTCTCCGTCATTTTCAATTCTTGGAATAGGCAAGTGGTCCTCACAAATAAACTCTTGCGTAGCCGCATTCTTAAACTTGCTATATACCACTTCAATTTTGTCGTACTTATTATCAAGGTAAGCTTGGCGTGCATATTCTGCAGCTTTCTTCACATTCTCAAAAGATAAATCTGAGAATGTATTCCAAAAATCATTTTCCATGTTCATGCCTATACGCTCAAAGGCTTCCATCCCTTTTTTACCAATAGGAAGTACAGTAATATTACCGGCCGCATATTGCGCTGCATAATGACTGTCCATCTTAGCTTTAGCCGCTTTAAATACATTGGTATTAAAAGCACCGCATAATCCACGATCACTAGTCACCACTATGAAGAGCACTTTTTTAATTTCGCGCTCTTTGCTCAAATCACCACCCAAGTCACCTTCTGAACTACTGATAATGTTACTTAACATTTCCTGTAACTTCTCAGCATAGGGGCGCATCTGTACAATAGCGTCTGTGGCTCTACGCAACTTCGCTGCACTTACCATTTTCATGGCTTTAGTAATTTGCTGTGTGGTTTTAACCGAACCGATACGAATACGTACTTCTTTTAACTGTCCTGACATTTCAATTGAATTCGGGCGCAAAGATAGACAGTTCCATGGATAATTTTGAATTGGTAATTGATAATTTTCCACGGATAAGTGCGCATATCGTACTAAATTAGCAATTAAACGAAACTTATTGGGGTAGTTGCTACAATTACCCCGTTAGCGGTAAGCAAAATGAAATTATTATTCACAATCATATTTAGCCTATTTTGTTTCTCCCTATTAGGACAGCGAATTAAATTTAATAACGAAATGGTTGATACCATTATGATAAAATCTCATAATAGTTCTTTCCAATTCGATAAAAAAGGAACTACAAAAGGAAAGGCTGATGTTTATAAAATCTATTACGACAGCTTGGACAAAAAGTACATTAAACAGAAATATTATAGGGATGAATATCAACAAACATTTCGGCCAAAGTCTTTCAAAATAAATACAACAAAACGTAAGAGTAAAAACGGTGTTAATCAGACTAACTTACAGAAGTTAATTACTGCAATCAGTACAAATATTGAACCGAACAAACTAATTGAGCAAATTGACACTACTGAAATTCAAGGACTTGTCTCAAAAGATAGAATAAAAAAAATAGCGAAATGGCACAAAATTGATTGGCACTTCAAAAGGAGATATTCAACCATTGAAGAAAATAAAAAATTTTATAAAGAATGTCAATCTATGGACACCTTCAAAAAATATTTAGCGAATCAATTCAACAATAAATTTTACACTATAGTAACCGATTATTCTAGTACAATAAACATTTGGATTACAACAACAACTTCTGAATATCGATTTGAGGGCAAATATCCAAACCCTTTCAAAATGCCTTGGTATAACCACAACACCCATACCAAAAACTCTTTGGCAAAACCAATATTAAACTTGAATGTAAACAAATCATTAGAATCCATTTTACCTAAAGGGTTTCTACTTAGAGAAAGCCTAACGACCGAAGCATTAGTAGATGATTACATAGAATGGTATTTCAAAAGAAGAGATATGATGTTCTAAAAAAAAGCCAACCGCGAACAAGAGCTATAAGTAATGCGGGCATTGTAGTAGCCGAAACCTAACGAATACTAAACCGCCAAAGCTACGCTTTGGTCCGAAGCTTCGGACTTAGGAAAAAATAAAGCAAAAGCGTAGCTTTGGCTAACAACATTACAGCTTGGAGTGCGCGCTTCGTATGTCCGCACTACTCATAGCCTAATCGTTAAAACAACTCCTCAGCCACACGCATGCCCAACCAATCCTCAGCGTTCTTTTGGAGGAACATTTCTTTTTGGGCATCGTTTACAGCTAATTGCTCTATTAACTTTCCTGGATGATGCTCTCCTAATGGAAATGGATAATCACTTCCACAACAGATTTTATCTTCTCCAATTACTTTGACAAGTAAATCAAAAGAGTCTCTGTCATGCACCAAACTATCGACCCAAAAGTGACCTAGGTAATCACGTGGACTTTTATCATTATCAATTGCGCATAAATCAGGACGTACATCAAAACCATGTTGCAAGCGACCAATCGTAGCCGGGAACTCTCCCCCACCATGCGCAAAGGCAAAATTTACTTTCGGAAATTTTTCAAAAACACCACCAAATAGTAATGAGCTAATCGCTCTGCTTGTTTCGGCTGGCATGCCAACTAACCAAGGCAACCAATATTTTTGAATATGCTCGCTACCCATCATTTCCCACGGGTGTACAAATATGCTACAACCCAATTCTTCGGCAGCTGCCCAAAACGGATGAAACTTTTCGTCGTTTAGGTTTAATTGGTTTACGTTAGAGCCAATTTCAATACCTGGCATTTTTAATTCTTTTACACAACGTTCCATTTCGCGAATGGCTAAATCAACATCTTGCAATGGCACCGTACCTAAACCAATAAATCGATCAGGATAATGATCTACACATTGAGTAATATGATCATTTAAAAATCGAGAGGTATCATGTCCATGCTCAGGTTTAGCCCAATAATTAAATAATACAGGAATGGTAGAAAGCACTTGAACATCAACATCCGTTTTGTCCATATCTATTATTCTATCTTTTGGCTCCCAACAATTGCTATCAATCTCTCTAAAGAATTTATCCCCTTTCATCATGCGAGCACAACAAGGCTTATGATGCTCTAACCATATAAACTCACCATAACCGAATTTGTCAAACCAGTTGGGCATTTTTTCAGGCATGATATGCGTGTGGATGTCTATTTTTTTCAAAGCAAGTTATTTTGCTGCAAAATACATCAAGAATATATTGATGACCCTATTCCCATCCCATCGGTTTTTCACATTACTTAAATATTAATATTTAGGAAGCCGTATTTTGACTATAAATAACGATATGTCCAGAAATATCTATTTATTTTCGCACGGCATGAAAAAGTTAATTTTACTACTGTGTTGTATCAGTTGCTTCGGATTAAGCGCATTTAGTCAAGGAGGTACTTGGACTTGGATGAAAGGTAGCAACTTGGTTAATAGTCCGGGTAACTACGGTACTCAAGGGATACCTGGTTCTGCCAATAACCCACCAGCAAGATATCAAGCTGCTTACTGGACCGATTTTAATGGTGACTTTTGGTTGTTTGGCGGCAGCACGTTTATTGGTTTTAATACCGAATTCATGAATGACCTTTGGCGTTATAGTGTAGCAACTAATCAATGGACTTGGATGGGAGGTCCCCAATTAGTTACAGATCAAAATGGAAATTATGGGCCCTTAGGTACGGCTAGTACAACAAGCTACCCAAGTGCACGTGGCAATGGAGCTATAACTTGGACAGATAACAATGGTGACTTGTGGTTATATGGTGGTAATGGTATTGATGCCAATGGCGTGCAAGGCGTAATGAGTGACCTGTGGAAATATGATATAATAACCAACGAATGGACTTGGGTAAAAGGTGGTAATACAGCCAATGCACCAGCTGTTTATGGCTTACAAGGAATAGCGAATGTCAATAATACACCCGGCAGCCGCTTAGGCAGTAAAAGTGCTTGGGTAGATGCAGCTAATGACCTTTGGTTATTTGGCGGTAATAATTCAGCCGCAAGTGTATCATTTTACAATGATATGTGGCGTTACAACATAGCTACTAATTCTTGGACCTGGATGAAAGGTTCTAATATGCCCAATGCAACAGCAACTTATGGCACCTTGGGGATTGAAGACCCAGCCAATAATCCTTCAGGCCGTTGGAGCGCAACTCGTTGGAAAGGAGTAGATGGAAAGTTCTATGTATTTGGTGGTCAAAGCACTTTTAGCTCTGCCAATGCTAACAATCATAATGATGTATGGCAATATAATCCTGCCACTAATAATTGGGCATGGATCTCTGGTGATAATGTAAGTAATACAGCAGGAACCTACAATATGCAATGTGACCCACAGAGTAACACCTTTCCATCGGCACGTTATGAGAATCATACGGCTCAGACGGTTAGTTGCAGCGAAACTTTTTGGAGTTTTGGCGGACGTGACAATTCTGGTAATGGTTTAAATGATTTGTGGCTGTTCAACTTTACCTTAAATGAATGGACCTGGGTAAGTGGTAGCCAAGGACCTAACCAAGCAGGTAATTACGGTATACAAGGCGTTGCTTCAAGTGTAAATATGATGCCTTCGCGTTACGGAATATGTATGTGGGTTGATAATGATAATAACCTTTGGACATTTGGTGGTCAAAACAATGGCTTTTACCAAAATGATTTATGGCGCTTTGAACCGGATACAACTTGTTTTAGCGCACCATTAGTAGCCAGCTATACTCTATTCCCGCCAACGGATACTATTGTATGTGCGGGAGATACTGGAAAAATGTTTATTCCTATTACGGCAAAAGCAAGTTGGCAACCAAATGCAGGCGTATATCCAAATAGTGATACTTCTATACTCAGCTTCTCGCCTTTAAATAATACTACTTACACCGTTACTGGAGCGGATACAGGCAAATGCCCTGGAGCAGATACTGTCGTTTTCTCGATGACAGTAATAACGGGCAACTCGGCATTGATTACGCCACCCGCTGATACAGTTATTTGCTTAGGAGAAAATACAAGCATGACTTTAGATCCTTTATTAAATATAAGCTATAGTCCTAGCAACGGTGCTACGCCAAATGCTGACACCTCAACCATTACCTTTTCGCCAACGACCACAACCACCTACACTTTAATAGCATCCTATCCTGTATGCTCGCTTCCTGATACAAGCTTAATTACCATAGTAGTAGATCCATTGGATAATGTAATTCTCACACCACCTAACCCAATTGATCTTTGCTTAGGTGACACTACGCAAATGTTCATTGATCCCAGTTATGATGTGACCTTCGCTCCTGGCATTGCGGCATTCCCTAATATCGATACATCTGTTATAACATTTGTACCTCCATTTTCTCAAAATTATAGAGTTATTGCACAGACGAATGGCACATGTCCGAATATAGATTCAATTGACTTTGTTATTTCAACAACAACCATAACAACTATTTTCCTGCCAGAAATTGGCGATCAAATCATATGCGAACTTGATACTTTTAAATATGACTTGCCAGTTACTGCTGAGGGTGTATTTCTCAATGATTGGTCTGGCGTTTATCCCAATGCAGATACTAGCACCCTATCCTTTTCTCCAGCTGTTTCGAGCAGTTATAGCCTTGTTGCAGATGCCGGTAATTGTTCCATATCGGACACAATTAGTTTTAATATAAACTTATTGCAAAGGGTACAAGCTGACTTTGTTGTATCTCCTATTGAATCCATTTTAAAATTTGCCAATTTCACTATGACCAACACCTCATTATTTGCAGATAGCTTCTTGTGGTATGAGGGTAATATCGCTTTTTCATCTCAAAAAAATACGCAAAGAAAAGCAAAAACTGCTGGTGAAGTATGCTTTAAAATGGTAGCTAATAATATAGCTAATTGTCCTGACTCAATAACTAAATGTGTAACGGTAACGCCTAATCCTTCTTTCATTGTTATACCCAATGCATTTACCCCTAATGGAGATGGATTGAATGATACTTACAGAATATTATTTAGTGAAGTAGAGCTAAAAGAGTATGCATTATACAACCGCTGGGGCAATGAAGTATTTAGAGACAACTCAGGAGTATGGGGCTGGGATGGGAAATATAAGGGCGTGCCTTTGCCATCAGCGACTTACTTCTACTACATTCGTTATATAGAAAATGGCGAAGAGAAAATTAAAAAAGGAGACCTTACACTTATAAGGTAATAGGTTTTATATTAGCGTTACGTGATTAGATTTATTGCTTGTAGCGCTTGTACTGTACTGCTCATTTTTTTTCTAAATAGTAAATGGGGCAGTATACCTCCTTTAGGAAAAATTACAAACCCTTATGAAGGTGCTTGGCAAAATGCCGAAAAAAATAATAGCACAATAAAGCTTGTAACGCATGAGTTGAATGAGGAAGTAAAAGTTGTTCTAGACGATCGTTTTGTTCCTCATATTTATGCCAAAAATATTTCCGACGCTTTATTTGTTCAAGGCTATTTACACGCTAAAAATAGACTTTGGCAAATGGATATGACCACTCGCCTAGCATCTGGCAGACTGAGTGAAGTGATTGGAGATAAGACCTTAGAAATAGATCGCTACCATAGAAGACTGGGAATGAATTATGCTGCCCAAAATTCTACAGATGCCATGTTACAAGATGCCGAAACCAGGAATTTATTACGGGCATATACGAGTGGCATAAATTTTTATCTCAAAAGTCTAAGCCCCAAGAACTATCCCATTGAATATAAGATACTGAATTACGAACCAGAAAAATGGACCCCATTAAAAACAGCATTAATGCTCAAGTATATGGCCCGTACATTAAGTACCAAAACAGATGACATCTCTAACACTATTGCTAAAAAAGTCCTTGAACAGAATCTTTATCGTTTACTTTTTCCTGAAAGACAACAAAAAGAGTATCCTGTAATTCAAGAAAATATAATGCAAGAGCAGGTCAATAAAACACCAGTAAAAAATGATTTAAATATTCAATACAAAGACTTCTTCCCTGCCAATCGTAAACATAAAACCACGGGCATAGGAAGTAACAATTGGGCAGTTGCCGCCGCCAATACCAAAAATAAAAAAGCCATTTTATGCAATGATCCTCACCTACCAATAAGCCTTCCTTCTATTTGGTATGAATGTCATATGCATATACCAGAGACCAATGTTTATGGCGCTTCATTACCTGGTGCGCCTGGCATTATTATTGGTTTCAATAACAATATCTCTTGGGGATTTACCAATGGATATAGGGATGTATTAGATTATTATCAAATAACATTTACCGATAGTTGCCACGAACACTATCTATTAAATGATATACCTACAAGCGCAACAATAACATTTGATACCATAAAAGTCTTTGGACAACGTGATTTTATTGACACTATTTACTACACACATTACGGCCCCATATTGCATGACAAAAATTTCCCAAATGAATATGTTCCAGAAGAAAACTTAGCTGTAAAATGGATGGCCCACAGAGGAACTAATGAATTAAAAGCAATAACAACATTGAACCGTGCGACCAATTACCAAGAATATGTTAGTGCCATTGAGCATTTCCGTTCCCCTCATCAAAATATTGTGTATGCCGATACAAAAGGAAACATTGCACTTTGGAGTCAAGGAGAATTTATTGATAAATGGAAAGGACAGGGACAATATATAATGGATGGCAATAACTTAGAAAATGATTGGGGAGCAAACATTCCATTCCAAGACAACCCACATGAATACAACCCAAGCCGAGGATATGTAATGAGTGCCAACCAAGTAAACACTTCGGCAGATTATAAATATTGGTACAATGGACTGTTTGACCCAAGCCGCGCTAAGCGATTAAGCCAATTTTTGGAAGAAAAAACAGATTATACTATCGAGGATATGCAGCGTATTCAATTAGATGATAAGGATCAATTTGCTTCAGATTTTTTGGAAATAAACAGTTCATATTTACCACATTTAAATACAAAAGCTGACACTTTAAATGAAGACCTTACCCTATTTAATTTATGGTGGGACGAAATTGAAAAGAAAATATACAATGAAGGTCCATGGAAATTATCGAGCGGCATAGACTACCCCAATAAAAGAACAACGCTACATCTTTTAAAAACCAATCAACTACCCATTGATACCGCAACCCTTTTCAAAGAAACATTTGAAAATGCTGAAATGTTTTATACCATCTTAAAAGAAAATGAAGAACATTTATGGCATGTATTTAAAGCAAGCACTTTAATGCACATGGCACGCATTCCCGCCTTTAGTATTGAACATGTAAAAATGGGTGGCGGTCTCGGCATGGTCAATGCTGCACAAGGCGCACAAGCACCGAGCTGGCGCATGATTGTTGAAATGAGCACACCAATAAATGCACGTGTCATTTATCCAGGAGGACAAAGCGGCAATCCATTTAGCCCATATTACTTAACTAATTAGTCGGCCCTTAAAAACGTCTTATTTTTAGTGCTATAATTTTTAAATTAGTAAAATATATTCCTAAGGTGTACCTGTTAAAGCAGAAAACGATTTTTAAATAAAGCCCGAAAGTATTCTTTAGGAGTTTACTCAT
>CALIIL010000035.1 GCA_938017685.1 uncultured Chitinophagaceae bacterium | reverse complement strand
TAGATAAAACAAACAAACACATAGATTAAAAAAAGTATTCTAAGCTTTTCTGGATGACGTAAAGCGGCAGCCAAGTCATGGATACCGATGAGTGAATAAAACAGTTTATTGATTGCATTAAATAGTATATGGTTATTGGGGACGTGATAGTCGCTAAACACATTGCTCCAAGGAACAAAAACAAAATGTTGCAAAGAGTACACTTCATCATTCCAAAATCCTAGATAGAGATCTTGATACTTAAATGCCAAAAAGAATAAAAAGGCAATTAATATGATAGTATAACTAGCATACCGACGGTTTGATATATGGTCTATTAATCGCACGATTAAACCAAATATAGAAATAAAGGGCAGGCGCAAGCAATTTTTTATAACTAGAATTGAGTTTGTAAATAATATTTCTCTAAATTTAAAGTTCAAAGTAATCAACTTGATCACAATACTTATATATGAAGATAATGTAGACTATGCCGAAAGTCTATCTGCTTTTTTCGAAATGGAGGATGATTTGCAGGTCATTGGTCATTTTACAAATCCATCTTTAGTTCAAAAACAGATAGGAGAGTTTAATCCTGATGTTGTCATTATGGATATTGACATGCCTAAGATGAATGGAATTGAAGCACTCAAAGAAATAAGAAAAACGAATTCTGAAGCCTTGGTATTAATGCTTACTGTATTTGATGATGAGGATAGAATATTTGAAAGTATACAAAGCGGAGCCAATGGTTTTTTACTAAAAGAAACTAAACCTAAAAAAATAATTGAAGCTATACGCGATGTGATTGGTGGTGGAGCACCTATGACCGGTTCTGTTGCTCGAAAAGTATTGCAACAATTTACCGTAGCGAAGCCTAAGGATGAAACAGTTGATTTGTCAAAGCGAGAGAGGGAAATTTTAAGCTTTTTGGTTAATGGTTTAAGTTATAAAATGATTGCAAGCCAATGCGCTATATCCTATCATACTGTCAATGCACATATTCGTAAGATTTATGAAAAGATGCATGTAAGCTCAGCGACCGAAGCAGTCGCTAAGGCTATGAAAAGTGGTTTAATTTAAAAAAAACGCCTTGATTATTCAAGACGCTTTAGGTTGATTTGGGTTAGAATGGTTATTGTATTTTTTGAATTTTATAAGCGTTTCTAGAATTGTTATAGTTTACTTGTAATATGTAATTACCTATGGCGAATGCACTAATATCAAATTGTTGCTTTTCATTACCCTCGCTTAGTTTATAGCTTTCTTTTAGGACCACTTGTCCGGCACTGTTTAGCAATTGTATGTGCATATTACCACCTTGCTTAAACTGAGGTTGCATATTTACAATGGAGGCTGATGGATTGGGGTAGATAGAAAGTTGTCCTTGGCTAATAATTACATCAGCAGTGTTGGATGCAAATGCTCGGCTAGGCTGCAATAATCCTTGAGTAACTACAATGTTGCTGCCGCTCTCAGTACTGACCAAAGTCATTTCGCCTAGGGAATATTCATATGTATTGCCGTTGATTGTTGCCTCACCACCAGCTGCATTGAGCGTGCTTTGAGCGTAGGTGCTGCCACTTAGTAGTATTAAACCTAAGGCTATTATTTTTATTTTCTTTATCATAATTCTATATTATATTATTGATTACTCTCTGCCAGCCGCTTCCTTATCTTCAATTGGTTTTTGATGGATGATATAGTTCATGTCTTTATCTTTTGATTGACCCCAAGCTTCGCTGTGTAGGTATAATCCTTTTTCATCTGCTGGTTTTTCTACTTCTACTTGTACGCGATTTGCATTTGCAAATTTATCCTGTCGCACACCGGTTACTTGCCAGCTCACTTCAATATTGGGCTGGTTGGTTTGTATAACAAATGAGTTGCCGTTTATTTTTTCTTTTATTATCGCTTGCGCAAAAGTGCCCATCACTGTAAGTTGATAACGGAAGTCTGTATTGAGTGCATTAAAATAGTTAGGCATAGTAACGGTAGCATATCCTTGAGCATCTGTGGTGATATTACCGTTATAAATATTCATCATATCCGGGCTTTCTACAAAAGAGTGATAGAGGTATTTATTCTCAGGGTCGAGTGGGTGATCTATTTTAAAGGTTCCGCCCCCTTTGCTAATCATATTTGTAACTTGTACATTTCCCTGACTAAAATAACCAGCATAATTATTGGCTCCACCAGATGCTCTACCATAAACACCATATTTATTTCCTGTTGAGCTTCCAGTATTGTTATAGCTAATTCCATAAACACCATAGCTAGCCCCTCCGTTATTTTTAGCAAATCCATAAACACCATAATTGCCAGCGGTACCTGTATGTGAACTTTGTCCGAATACGCCATACCAGCCACCAGTTCCTTTTAAGCCTATTCCATAATTACTGGCAGGATTAGGAACTACTCGTGCATCTAAGCCTATATGGTCTAAGCTGGCTACATTGCCATCATAATCAATACGTACAATACCACTATCTAATACAGCACCACTATAAGCACTCTCAAACCAACCTGCAAAGCCATTTGAGCCAAACTTTTCTCCTTTTATGGCAGTTCCTTCATTTCCGTTGCTAAAACCATGAATAGCCCTACCGCTTGAACTATTTCTACTGTAAATAGAAGCACCAGGTGTATGCGCCCAAGCAGTTATTCCTACAGCACCATTAGGACTGAATACTTCTATTGCTGCACCTCCTGTTCCAGTATTTTTTGCATATATCGCACCGTTTTGACCATTATCTGTTTCAACAAAAAGGCCAGGAGAAGAGCTGCCATAATTATCAATTTCTAAGCCAATATTATTTCCGCTATTAATACTCATTTTATGAAGTACGTTTGAGTTGAAGTTAGAAGGAAAAAAACCACCAATATTCACAGTCGTATCATTATCATTAATTAATGAGTTACCTCCTGTTGTTGCACCAGTAAATTTGATTATTTTGCCGGCTGTACCATTAATGTTGGCACTTCCTGCAGGGCCTGTTGCTCCGGGAATACCTGCGGGGCCTTGCAAACCTTGTTGTCCTGCTGGCCCTTGAGGTCCAGGATTACCATCGGCCGCGTATAGAGCGTAAGGTACTGAGAGTAATTCAGTATTGCCCAAGCTTGTGTAGTTTGTTCCGCCGGCAGGGTCAATTTCCACTTGCATGTATTTACTCCCTGTAGCCCAACTAACGGCGCTTATGCTCCCGCTTACATTAGTACCTGTTCCTACTTCTACTTTGTATAGTCCGTATGCATTAGTGGTAACAGTATGAGTTTCTTGAAACTCTGTGGTACCTGTGGCCGAGCCGGTGCGAATGGTTAGTTGAAGTCCTAAAGCTTGGTTGGCCAAAGCTTGTCCTGCTGTGTTGCGCGCTATGCCTTGGTAGTTAAACTTGTTAGGTGCTTGCGCTAATACAACTCCTAAACTTAGGAAAAAGGAGATAGCGGTTAATAAAATTTTCTTGGTCATGGTTTTTGTTTGATTTTGTTATTACAAAGCTCGGGAAGTACAATATTTCTCGCAATAGCGAATATTCGCTATATAGAAAAAGGTCGTCACGGAAATGCGTGACGACCTTTTTTTCATACAAAGATTATAATTACTTTTTGGTTTTATAATATTTTGTATTAGCTATTTGGGAGATTTACAATATTACCCTATTTTCATCATATAAGGTGACAGAAATAATTTTGTATAGTATAGATCTAGTAATAATTGACTTTGAAAACTTTTTGAAGTT
>CALIIL010000034.1 GCA_938017685.1 uncultured Chitinophagaceae bacterium | reverse complement strand
GTGTGGATGGTGCCCAGAAGGTGCTAAAGTTATGGAAGATAACATCGCAGCTAATCCAGGTAAAGTAATTGGTATTGCCATTCATGACAACGACCCAATGGCAGTGGCTTCGTATAATACATGGCAGAAAAATTTAACAAGCGTGTCTGGTTTTCCTAGTGGTTCTGTAGATCGTGCGGATGCATCTAGCCGTGGTTCTTGGACTGGTGCTATCACAACCAACTTAGCTAAGACTGCTGAGTGTGGTATTGCAATGGTAACTTCAGAAGCTGGAGGTTTATTAAATGTTGATGTATATGTTGGATACAATGCTCCAATCGCAAGTGGTAAAATGTTAACGGTTGCTATTGTAGAGAACGATGTGCCTCAATCTTCTCCAGGAGCTCAATCTAATTACTCTTCTACAGTAGTAGTTGATGCTAACTGGATGCACTCTCACGTATTCCGTGGAACAATTACAGCTGATGCTGGTGACCCAATTGAATTAAATTCTTCTGACAAATACACTAAAGTTGAATTTGCAGGTGTTGATTTAAGCTCTTTCAATTTATTAGATAAAGCAAATGCTCATGTAGCTGCTTTTGTAAATGATAATTCTGGAGCGCGTGACGTATTAAACGCACAAGAAGCTAGCTTCAATGAAATTAAGAAATGGGATTAATCCATTGTAATTAATATTTGAAAAGGCTGTCTAATTTAGACAGCCTTTTTTTATTTACTTTTACACCGTGCAAATAAGCAATACTGAAGAAAATTATCTGAAAGCCATCTATCATTTATCTGAAGATGCTCAAGATAAAAATACCTCCACAAATATATTGGCAGAGAAACTAGGTATTAAACCAGCTAGCGTAACCTCCATGCTCAAAAAGCTTAAAACCAAAGCACTCATCAATTACGAACCTTATGCCAAAATTGAGTTGACCCAACTTGGTTCAACTAAAGCAATAGAAATAATACGCAAGCACAGACTATGGGAAGTATTCCTGGTCAATACATTAGGTTTTTCATGGGATGAAGTACACGAAGTGGCAGAACAACTTGAACATATACAATCTCCGAAGCTTATTAATAAGCTCGATGCTTTTCTCTTATATCCCACAACTGACCCACATGGCGATCCAATACCAGATGCCAAAGGAGAAATACATTCTATTAATAAAGAAAACCTCAGCGAAGTTGAAACAACTGAGCATTACCAAGTAGTGTCCGTCAATGATAACTCTAGCGAATTTCTACAATTTCTTATTTCTAGCGGCATTGGTTTAAGTACCACATTTAAACTTGTGCATAGGCACGATTTTGATCAAAGTATACTAATTGAACTAAATAATAACAAGCGATTGACTTTATCTAAAAGCGCCGCTTCGCACATTCAAGTAGTGCCGTATAATCATAAATAATTAGGCATAAATAAATGCAGAAAGCTAACTTTAAAAATAAGATTACCTTCGATGTAGATTATGTTAAAAGAAATATTTCACCTTTCATATGTAAGCACCGCGAGCGAATGCTTAAAGTTTGACGATTTTAGAAAGATACTAGAATCAGCCAATCATAATAATAATGAAAAAAACATTACAGGTATACTTGTATACTGTAATAATCATTTCTTTCAAATTCTAGAAGGTAATAAAGAAGATGTTCTTTCGATATACGAAAATATACTTGTTGATCGCCGCCACGATAACCTTATCAAACTGCAAGAAGGTTATTCAGAAAAAAGACAATTTGAGCGCTGGGAAATGGCTTTCAAAAGCTACAATACCGAATTACAACAATTAGATAATTTTAATAACGAAGAGTTCTACTCCTACTTAAAAGATCAATTAAGTGACAGTAATCATGTGTCTTTAAAAATTCTCACTGATTTTTTTGACCTCAATGGCAATGCTCAATTAGTTTCAGAAAATATCCATTAGTCTTACATTTGCTTCTTGCTAAGCAATCATTCAACACCAAACAAAATATTAGTCATAACTATTCAATTAGTTCTGGGATTAGCCTTTCTTATATCGGGTTTATCCAAGCTACCTACCTTAGAAACATTTGGCTGGACCATTGCAGAAACTGGCTGGTTTAACTGGGCAGTATCAGAATGGATTGCTCGCTTTATTATTGGCTTAGAGTTATTTATTGGCTTACTATTTATTACTCAGCTAGGCATTAAAAAAATTGCACGTCCAATAGCATTTATTACCATTCTTTTTTTCTCGACCTATTTATTCTATGTGCTCAATAAATATGGCAATGAGGCAAATTGCGGTTGCTATGGCGAAGTAATTCCTATGACCACAAAAGAGTCTTTAGTCAAAAACCTTGTACTTTTTTTACTCCTAGTGCTGAATGCTCGTTTTTCATTCGAATTTACTTTTAAATTAAAAAAAGCTGTTCAGCTTATTATTCTTGCACTGTGCTTAACAGCACCCTTCTTATACTTATTACCCGACAGTATATATATCATGCCCAAAGAGCAAACGATAGACGAACCTATTAATAGAGATATCATATACAAATTTTCTAAAGACAGTATAACACATGATAAAATGATCCTAGCAATTGTAAGTCCAGGCTGCAAATACTGTCGTAAGGCGGCGAATAGAATGCGTGTAATGAAGGAGCGACATCCCGAACTTCCCTTCCTATTTGCTTTTGGCGGCTCAGGTGATGGTATTGAAGATTTCTTTAAAGATACCAAGGCTCAAAAAATACCATATATCTTGATTGATAACAAAGAAGAGTTTGTAGAGTTAAACGGGCGCAACGCAGTACCTACTATTAAATGGATTGAGGGAGATAAATGCGTACGCAAATCAAATTATTACAGCTTAAAGGAAAGCCAAATAATTGAATGGTTATCACAATAATTTGCTCATTCGATAGTTTTCGAGCACATTTGCAACATGAACTTACAACTTCAGAAACCTTTAGCCTGTGTAGATTTAGAAAGTACAGGATTAAACATTACCAAAGATAGAATTGTAGAAATAGCTATTGTAAAAGTGCACCCAGATGGATCGCGTGAGCAAAAAGTAATGCGCATTAATCCTACCATTCCAATATCAGAAGAATCATCAGAAGTTCATGGTATTAAAGATGCGGATGTTGCGGATAAACCAACCTTCAAAGAAGTAGCCAACGAGATAAAAGTATTCTTAGACAACTGCGATTTGTGTGGTTATAATTCTAATCGATTTGACTTTGCCATGTTAACTGAAGAGTTCCTTAGAGCCAATGTAGATATTGATCTAAAAGAACGCAACCTAATTGATGCGCAACAAATATTCATGAAGAACGAACCGCGCACCTTAACAGCTGCGCTCAAGTTCTATTGTGGTAAAGAAATGGAAAACGCGCATGAAGCCTTAGCCGATGTTGAAGCAACACTCGATGTCTTATTTGCACAAGTAGATAGATATGATATTGGCAATACGGCCGAAGATTTGCACAAAATATCAAAAGGAGACGATAACTTAGATTACGCTCGTCGTATTAAATTAAATAGTAAAGGTATTCCTGTATTTAACTTTGGAAAGTTCAAAGACCAAGCGGTTGCTGATATTTTTAAGAAAGAACCGCAGTATTATGATTGGATAATGCGTAGTGATTTTGCACAAGACACAAAAAATGTGCTATCAAAACTGTTCAATCAGACCATGTTAAATAAATCGTAAGTATCTTGTAGTTCATTAAAATCAGTTTATTATCGTAAAAATTCTATAACCGCCCCACCAACTATTGAGAAACATTGTAATCATACCAACCTATAATGAAAAGGAAAACATTGAAAAGATTGTACGCAAGGTACTTTCTATTGACAATGGATTTCATATTCTTATAGTAGACGATGGCTCTCCTGATGGCACGGCGGATATAATCAAAAGAATACAAACAGAATTTCCCGACCGATTATTTATAGAAGAACGTACCGGAAAGCTGGGGCTTGGCACAGCATATATACATGGTTTTAAATGGTGTCTTAATAATAATTACGACTACATTTTTGAAATGGATGCCGACTTTTCGCACAACCCAGATGATCTTCCCAGGTTATTAGATTGTTGTATTCAGGACAAGGCCGATATGGCTGTGGGTTCGCGTTATGTGCGCGGCGGTAAAGTGGTGAACTGGCCTTTTAATAGAATATTCATCTCATACGGCGCCTCATTATACGTGCGCGCTATTCTGTGGTTACCGGTTAAAGATTGCACAGCAGGATTTGTATGTTACTCCGCCGAAGTGTTACGCACGATTGATTTAGATAATATTCAATTCATCGGTTATGCCTTTCAGATCGAAATGAAGTACCGTGCTTGGCGCAAAGGCTTTAAACTCAAAGAAGTACCCATAACCTTCGTAGATCGTGTAGAAGGCATTTCTAAAATGAGCAGCGGCATTGTAAAAGAAGCGGTGCTTGGGGTTTGGAAGATGCGCTTTGGGTTGGGCTAATTCCAATTCCTTTCATTTTAGTATATTTATGAAGTGATTTTAAAGTCTATAGTATTATTATTCATTGGGTTACTAAACCTTTTAACTTGTCAAGCACAGGCAATTTCTGAAATTAAACAGGTCCAACAATTTAAAGACAATTTCCTTTCTAAAGTAAATATGTATGAAGCTGATACAATTCATGTATCTACTGCAATGCTTACAAGAGAAAGATTGCCAAATGTTAGGCGTATTACAACTTATCCAAAAAATAAACTTCTAAGAAATGTAGAATACTTTTATAACGACACTAAAATCTTAGAAAGTAATCACTCCTACACCCTACCTACTGGAGAAATGACAGGAATTTCAAAACAATATAATAAAAAAGGAGAACTCGAATATATTCAAGACCATGATAAAGGCACATGGGAAGTTTTAATATTTGACAACTACCCTTACTACCAAACTCTTGTAAACATGAAAGAAAAAGTAGATAGTCTAATTATTGTTACTTATGGACAACAGTTCTACGACCAATTTGTTGTTTGGTATCCCGAATCAAGTTCTTTTCATGACGCGAAATACAAAGGAGCAACATGGCATAACTATCAAGAATGGGAACCTAAAAGATTTCAATTAGGTTACTCAATTAGATTATCGCAAAATGAAATATATGATGAACAGATTGTAGTTCAATTAGACTCTTTAGGAAATATAGATTTCCCATATGAGAGTTATGATGATATTAAAGGTTTCGAAAAAACTCAAGTTAAGAATGGATTTGTACTAAATAAACAAAGTGCAATAAAAAAAGCAAAAAAACTTGGATTGGTTGAAAACGACTCTAAAAAGGCATTTACGTTTCTCAAGTGGGAGTATAATAAAGAAAAAAAGAAAGAAATTTATAACGGCTATTTTACTTATAATGTTGCCAATGTTACTGACATAATAGTTCATAAACCTATTGGAGCTCGCAATAGGATTGAGTATAAATATGATGTTTTTTCTTTTAATCCTTGGACTGGAGAATTTACTAAAAAACAAAGAATGAAATCATATAGAGAATGGGGGAAACATTCCGGACACTCTACAAGGTTAATAGCTGATAATTAGTCAACCAAAAAAAGCTCCCAAAAAGGGAGCTTCTATTTTTCATATTAGTTGCGACTAAGAAAGTGCAGCAATCTTAGCATTGATTTGTGCTTTTGGCACAGCTCCTACTAATTTGTCTACTACCTCACCACCCTTAATAAAGTAGATGGCTGGGATAGATGTGATACCGTAACTCATAGCTGTTTCGCCATTTTCGTCTACGTTTAATTTACCAATGTTTACTTTTCCGTCGTAGTCCTCTGCTAGAGCTTCAATCGTAGGTCCTAATGCTTTACAAGGTCCACACCATTCTGCCCAAAAATCAACAACCGAAAGTTGCTCATTGTCTAATACTTCTTCTTTAAAGTTTGCGTCTGTGAATGTTTTTGCCATAATGCTTGTTTGTTTTTTGTTTTTGTTGTTTAAAATTTTTATTTCGTTACTATTTTATAATCTAATCCTTTGATGGCCATAAGCTCATCCAGAAATTCATCTGTCCATTCGATATTCTTATTTCCCAAAGATATTTGTTTATCTGTATTATTATCTACAATATGTATTCCGAGTTCAATATTTCCTGACCTTTCGGCATATTTATCAATAATAGCCATAAAAGTGTCGTCTATTTTTGACAATTCTACATATAAATTTAGACGTTTAGTATAGTTTTTCTTTACATCCGACAATAATGCGACCCGTTCAATATCAATTCTAGGGCGTTTATCCGTTTTACGCGTAGAGCGCGTAACGGTAATTTCTAGGGCTAATTTGTTCATCTCTTCGAGGTAATGCTTGTTCCGTAAGTAGTTCTCGGAGAATAATAACAACTCAGTTGAGGCTGTATAATCGTTTAAGAAAAACTTACCAAAGAGGTTACCCTTTTTAGAAGTAATATGCGCTGGCGCACTCACGTAACCGCCTACCAGTACTTTATAACTTTCCTTTACACCTTTTACATCCCTAACGGCCTCATCTTCTAAGGTTTCAATAATTTCATTGAGGGTTTCTAATGAGGTTATATTATAGTGCCTTAATTCAAATTTATAATCATCCAAAGGATGTGCTGTTAAGTAAAAACTCAATGCTTTTTTCTCACGCTTTAGTTTCTCAGATAATGACCACTCTTCGGGTATTGTAATTTTCGGTGGTTTAATATCTGGCAAGCCCATTTCGCCAAACAAACTGTTGGCCAACTTTTCTTTACTTGCCGAAAAATCATGGCCAAACTTAATGATCAAATCCAAATTAGTATACTGACTGCCCAAGGGCGCCGCAAAAAACATGGAACGCGTAATCCCTTCAAAGGCATCAAAAGCTCCACCTTCTGCTAAAGACTCAATCGTCTTTTTGTTCACTGATTTAGAATTTAAGCGAGATACAAAGTCATAAATATCTGTAAATGGGCCATTGGCTTCACGCTCCTCTAATATACCGGCAACGGCACTCTCTCCCACTCCTTTAATCGCAGAAAAACCAAAACGAATAACACCCTCAGTATTTACACTAAAGGTCATTTTACTCTCATTAATCTCAGGACCTAATACTTTTAAGCCCATAGTACGACACTCGCCCATAATTAACTCCAAAGCATCTACACTACCCAACTTGGAATTTAAAAGCGCCGTCATGTACTCAGCAGGATAGTTAGCTTTAAAGTAGGCCGTTTGATAAGCCAAGTAAGCATAACAGGTACTATGCGATTTATTAAAGGCATATTGAGCAAATGCTTCCCAATCCGTCCAAACTTTTTCAGCGATTTTCTTTGGGTGTCCATTCGTGGCACAACCGTCAATGAATTGCTGCTTCATTCTATCCAGCACATCCTTCTGCTTTTTACCCATGGCTTTTCGCAGTACATCGGCATCTCCTTTAGAGAAGTTTGCCAGTTTTTGCGAGAGTAACATAACCTGTTCTTGATATACAGTAATGCCATAGGTTTCCTGCAAGTACTCCTCCATGGCATCCAAGTCATAAGTAATTTCTTGCTTGCCTAATTTACGGGCAATATAATCGGGTATGTACTTTAAAGGACCCGGTCTGTACAATGCATTTAATGCAATTAAATCCTCAATTTTATCCGGCTTAGATTGTTTGAGGTAGTTACGCATACCACCACTGGCAAACTGGAATGTTCCAAACGTATCGGCACGTCTATACAATTCGTATGTCTTTTCATCGTCCAACGGCAAGGTGTCTAAATCAATTTCTATCCCATGATTTTCTTTTACAAATTGTATACTTTCTTTTAAAATAGTCAAGTTAGATAATCCTAAAATATCCACTTTAATAGCACCCGCATTCTCCACTACCTTTCCATCAAACTGTGTCACATTTAGCTCCACATCCTTTTGGCGGCACATCGGCATTAATTCATCCAAAGGTTTTGGACCAATTAAAATACCTGCTGCGTGTATGCCTGTATTTCTAATGGTCCCTTCTAACTTCTCGGCCTCCCGTATTACTTGCCCTTCGAGATCAGGTTGTTTATATTTTTTATGTAAAATTTTTAAGTTGGCAATATCATCGCCCTCCAACTTGGCTTGCATATCCTCCTCGGTATAATGCAATATTTTTCTTAAGGAAATACCTGGTGTATTGGGAACCAAATTAGCTAGCCCATTACTGAATGATAAGTCCAAATCCATCACACGTGCTACATCCTTAATACTCATCTTAGCAGCCATGGAATTATGTGTAATAATTTGTGCTACTTGATCTTGTCCATATTTTTCTACAATATAAGTTATCACTTTACCGCGACCGTGATCATCAAAATCTGTATCAATATCCGGCATGGACTTTCGATCTGGATTTAAGAAACGCTCAAAAAGCAAATCATATTTTACAGGATCAATATTTGTAATTTTTATGCAATAGGCCACTACACTTCCTGCAGCCGAACCACGACCACTGCCTACATACACCCCATTGTCCTTGGACCAACGAATAATATCAGATACAATTAAAAAGTAACCGGCAAAACCCATATTCTTAATTACGCCCAACTCAAATTGTATACGCTCTTCATGCTTTGGTGTGAGTATCCCATATCGTTCCTTTGCTCCTTCATAGGTTAGGAAACTTAAGTATTCATCTTGATCTGTAAAAGGTGCGGGCAATTCATAATTGGGCAGTAATAAATCGTTCTGCACATTCACCAAATCAACTTTGCCAACAATCTCATTGGTATTATCAATGGCCTCGGGAATATCTTTAAACAGCTCGGTCATCTCTGCCGTCGTTTTCAAATAAAACTGATCATTAAAAAAACCAAATCGTGAGTTCTTATCACGCACGCCTGTCTCATCAAAATCTTTAATGATCGGCGTGTCTTGTTTCTGAGCCGTATTAATACATAACAATAAATCGTGACTGTTATAATCTTCTACATCCACATAATGACTGTCATTACTCGCAATCATTTTTACATTATACTTTGCGGCAAATTTCTGTAAAGACTTATTGGCTTTTATCTGATCGGGAATACCATGTCGTTGAAACTCAACATAAAAATCGTTACCAAAAACATCTAACCACCATTTAAATTCTTTCTCGCCGGCATCTTCACCATCTCTTAAAATGGCTTGCGGCACACTCGCACCTAAGCAACAGGTTGTACAGATTAAGCCTTCACTATATTTTTGAATAAGTTCCTTATCAATTCTTGGATATTTAGAGTAGAGCCCTTCGGTATAACCCAAGGTAGAAAGTTTTAATAAATTCCTATAGCCTTGGCTGTTTTTTGCCAACAATAATTGATGGTAACGTTTATCTCTTTTCTCTCTTGTAAATTGTTGTACTCTTCTATCCTCAACTAAGTAAAACTCACAACCAACAATTGGTTTAACCTTGGGCGTGCCATCCGCATTTAAATGCTTCTTGCTTTCCATGACAAAATTGTACACCCCAAACATATTTCCATGATCGGTTATGGCTAAAGCTGGTTGGTCATCAGCTAAAGCTTTTTCGTATAACTTGCCTATATCACTTGCGCCATCTAAGAGCGAATATTGTGTATGATTGTGTAAATGTGAAAACTTCATGCAGACTATCAAAGCTAAAAAATAAAGCCCTCCTGCTAAAAAAAAGTTATGTACAATCGAAGCAAGTTTTTACATTCGATAGAAGTAAATGAGGGAACTGCTACCCTTTTTTGTTAGAGAAAGCCTAAATACAACACCTACCAAGCCTGCATTAACCAAAATAACATAGGAAAAGTTATAAGATTTGTGGTTCGCATATTATTTTTAGCAATCTTTTTATATGAAACATCTAATTATCATTCTTATTGCCATACTTAGCGTTCAATCGGTAGGTGCACAACAGGTTAGAAAAGACTCTTTTATGATCTTGAGTAGCGAACCAATGTATAAGTTTAATTACGAGAAGTTCTTGAAGCAAGAGGAGGATAAGAAAAAAAAGAACACTGCAAAAAAAGAGGAAGCTAAAGAGTTTAAACCTTCTTGGCTACAGAAAAAATATGCAGCTAAGATGAAGGTTGCACCAGAGCAAATTACGAATACAACGCTTTACAATTTTATTGAAGATTGGTATGGCACGCGTTATGTATACGGAGGCACTAGTCGTCGTGGAATTGATTGTAGCGCTTTTGTACAAAAAATGACAGATTGTGTTTTAGGTTCTAAAGTTGTACGCACAGCCGCACAGCAGCATCGCACAACACAATTTGTACCAAGAGACTCTTTACAAGAAGGTGACTTAGTCTTTTTCAAAGTAAAAGTATCACGTATATCTCATGTAGGTGTTTATTTACAAAATGGTCATTTCGCACATGCATCAAGCAGCCGCGGTGTAATGATTAGTAGTTTGAACTCTAGTTATTGGTCTCGCTATTATGCAGCGGGTGGTCGTGTTATATTAAAAGATGATGAAGAGCAGTAAGAACTCGCTTCAATAACTAAGCCTGTCTTTTTTTATTAAATTCCTTATCTTCGTTAAATCATGAAATTTTCAACACAAGCCGAAGAAGACGTTTTGTTCGCAACAGCGGTTAGTGACTCTTACCAACTCGTTGTATGGAATGATGATGTAAATACATTTGATTGGGTTATAAAGGCCTTGATAGATATATGTGGCATGGAAGCAGAACAAGCCGAACAGTGCACACTCCTCATTCATTTTAAAGGAAAATGTGGTGTTAAAGATGGCGATTACGATGAGCTTAAAGCCATGCGTGATGCAATCGCTGACCGAAGTATTAATGCTACTGTTGAAGAAAGGGTAGGTTAGATTTCCTTCATTATTTTAGCCAATACTAGCTTATACAATTCATTATCAACTATTGGTCTTGGAGCTAAGTGATTAGCTCGATATACTTCGAGGGCTTTTTTCAAATCAAATGTTGCTTGTTCCTCTATTTGAAACAAATGCTGCTTGGCATAATAATCTCCCAAGTATTCTTGTTCTGTTTGACCCGGTGTAGGAATAAGTATTGCATCTAATCCTAGTTTAATTAAATCCATAACGGTGCTATATCCCGTCCGTGATATAATAATATCGGCCTGCAACAATTGTTGCGCTAGCTTCGTAGAATCTAGGTGAGATATAAATGCTATGTTATTTTTAATTGTTTGAGCTTGCACTTCAGGCTTAGCTTGCAGTATGACAAACTGCTCATCCAAGTCTTGAGCCTGCGCTACAATTTTCTCTTCCAACATACTTCTTTGTGGCTCAGGACCGGACAGTATTACTAATATCTTCTTGGAAGGTATAATTCCATCTAGTCTTTTTAATCGAGATAAATTACCTAAATAGTTTAATGGCTTCTTTTCTTTAAAAGAGACTGTACTTGTTAATTCACCACTCATTAATTGATTAGCGTAATCTGGAACAACCACATAATCAAAGCGCTTGATAAATAAATGGTTCATCCAATTAGTTAAGCGTTGTAACAAACGACTTTGAGGCAATAGCACATTCAATTGATGGGTCATGAATATATTGCTAGCTCCTTTTGCTCTTAATCCAAAACGATTATCAGACAGTATTATATCGAATTTATGCTGATGCATATACGCTTTCAGTTGTCTCTTCTCCTTAATAATACGCCCCAACATCTTCGGTGTTTGCGCCATCATTTTCAATAAAAAACCACTAGCCGATTGGCTATACTCCATATCATAGCCCTGAAAATAAAGAAATGTACAAGCGGGAAACTCTTGCTTAAGCAATGCATTTGTCTTTTTATTACCTCCAATTGACACATCGCAACCAGCATCAATAAAAAATTGTATTAATGGCATGCAACGTGTGGCATGTCCAAGTCCCCAATCCAAGGGTACTATTAATACTTTTTTTGACAATGACATTACACAATAATACTTAACTTTGGGTGTAATATTATTATCTCATGCAAAAAAAGACCTTGGTTTATTCTTTACTCTTACTATTCATGGGAAGTCTATTATTAAGCAGCTGCGCGAGCAAGAAAGGTTGCGGTTGCGGCAATAATTTAAACTATTCTAAACCGAGCAAAAAATTTAGAAAATAATGAAAAAGAAAGTTCTTTTTAGTCAGCAGGCCATTAAATACTCTAAGGAGGATTTGGTTATGATATTGGAGCTTTTGGTAGGTATCTCTAATTCTAATAAAATAACGCAAGTGTCTGAAATTACAGATACACACCGCAGGAAGGTTATCAAAAACGCGCGTAAGATAAAACGCCTTTGTATTGAGCGGGACTTAAAGCCGTTTATGTTTATATCTTGTCTTAATTAGCAAGAGTGCAATCCTTATTTTTACACTATGAATTTTTCTTCTCAGTTAATTGAAGAGGCTGTTCAAGCTTTTGCAAGTTTGCCGGGCATTGGTAAAAAATCTGCCTTGCGCATGGTATTGCATTTACTAAAACAAGAGGAAAAAGAAGTGTCCTTATTTACAGAACGTATTAAAGAAATGCGTCTAAAAATTAAGTTTTGTCAAACATGTTTTAACGTCTCCGACTCAGAACAATGCGCCATTTGTTTGCAACAGTCTAGGCGCGGGACAAGCATTTGTATTGTAGAAAGTATTAGAGAACTGATTGCTATAGAAAGCACACAACAATACAATGGTTTATATCATGTGTTGGGTGGCTTAATATCTCCGCTCGATGGAATAGGCCCAGACGATTTAAAAATTAACCAGTTGCTTAAACGTATTGAGCATGAAGAAGCCAATGAGTTAATATTTGCCTTGAGTCCAACCCTTGAGGGAGACACAACGACCTACTATATTTCTAAAAAACTACCCAAGCCTATAAAAATAACGACTTTATCACGCGGTGTAGCTTTTGGTGGCGAACTTGAGTATGCCGATGAAATGACGCTGGCCAAATCTTTACAGAACAGAATATCTATAGAAGATTTATAAAAACCGACGGCTTAAATAATTGTGCACCTTACATTTGCTATGCAATGAAAGTTACTGAACATATTAAGCAAGGAGGAAATAGCCCAATGATTTCTTTTGAAATATTGCCTCCTACTAAAGGAAAAAGTATTAACTCCATCTATGAGTCTTTAGACCCTCTTATGGAATTCAAACCTGCATTTATTAATGTAACATATCATCGCAGCGAACAGATATTTAAGCAAAGAGGTGACGGGTCATTTGATCGTGTAGATGTGCGTAAGCGACCTGGCACAGTAGGAATATGCGCTGCTATTATGAACCATTATAAAGTGGATGCGGTTCCTCATTTAATATGTGGGGGTTTTAGCAAAGACGAAACTGAGAACGCCCTTATTGATTTAAACTTCTTGGGTGTTAAAAATGTACTTGTATTGCGTGGTGACCCGCCAAAAGGAGAACAATATTTTAGACCCCATCCGCTTGGCCACAACTACGCCATTGATTTAGTAAAGCAAGTTGTTGAGCTAAATGAAGGCAAGTATCTTGAAGAAGAAATTGTAGCTGGAGATAAAACTGATTTTTGTATAGGAGTAGCAGGCTATCCTGAAAAACATTTTGAAAGTGCTAACCCTATGTTAGATATTATGCACCTTAAACAAAAAGTTGATGCTGGTGCGGAATATATCACTACGCAAATGTTTTTTGATAATTCTAAATATGAAAACTTTGTAAAGAAATGTAGAGAGGCGGATATTAACGTTCCTATTATTCCAGGCTTAAAGCCAATTACTTCGAAGCGTCAGCTTAGTCGTATCCCTTCGGTATTTCATGTAGACTTGCCAGAAGAATTAACTGAATCAATGATGAATGCAAAAACAAAAGTAGATGAACAACAAGTAGGTCAAGAATGGTTGTTACATCAATCGAAAGAGTTGCTTAAAATGGGTGCGCCTGCCTTACACTATTACACTCTTGGCAAGCCCAATGTTATACATAATGTAATGAAAGAAATTATGTAAGTGCCACTACCTCACAGCAATCATACTAATTTCAACATTCACATTTTTTGGCAGTCCTGCCACGGCAACTGTCTCACGTGCGGGTGGTTGTTCTTTAAAACAAGTGGCATACACTTCATTTACTTGATCAAAATGATCCATAGAGCTTAAAAAAATTGAACTTTTTACAACATGAGCAAATGTCAAATCGTATTTAAGTAGAATGGCTTGCAGGTTACGCAATACTTGCGTTGTTTCCTCTTTAATAGAACCCATATGCATTTCATTCGTTTCGGCATCCATTGCAATCTGACCTGAAATGTACAGTACGCCATTTGCTTCAACTGCTTGACTATAAGGACCTATTGGTGCAGGTGCTTTTTTTACTTCAATTATTTTTTTAGACATGAGTTAAAAGTACGTAGAAAGCAATATTTTTACCAAATAAATATGATCCTTTACATTAATACCTCTGTTGAATATTGTGAGACCGCCCTTTTTAAAAATGATCAAATTGTAGATCATATAATGCATGAAGAACCTTTAATGCATAGTAAGGTATTACACCTGCAGATTGAAAAATTATTAAATAACAATGGTATTGATTATAAAGATTTGGATGCTATATCCGTAATGAATGGTCCAGGCTCGTATACCGGTTTAAGAGTTGGCTTGGCTGCCGCCAAGAGTATATGTTATGCCGCCACTAAACCACTCATCTTATTAAACAAGCTCAAATGTCTTGCACAAGTATATTCAGCACAACACCCCAATGGGTCTACCATAGCCATATTACCAGCCCGAAAAGACGAATATTTTGCTCATGAGTATAATCCTACGAAGGACAAAAACCAATCTTCGATACTACTTCAGGCTGAATTAGAACAAATTTCCTTGGAAAATAGTAGCCATTTAGTGACTTTAACAAATGTTAATATCGGTGAAGTAAAGAATACTAAACTGTTTGATTTAAAATTGAAGGACATTCTTAGCATTTCGGCTCAAATGCTTGAAACAAAGGACTTTAGCGACATTTTTCATTCCGAACCATTTTACTTTAAAGCAGTTCATGTAAATAAGCATAAGCCCAAATTTTAGATTAAACTTTATTATATATGAGTTTAAGCCTAGAACCACTTGCATATATATAGAAAAAAGTTTAATTTCAAAGTTCCCTATAAACTTATTCTTATGTCCAACGAACACTTTACTACCAATATATTCTCTTTTTCAGGGAATGAATTGAATAGTAACTCCCGCCTCAATTATTTAGATATTAAAAAAGCAGCGACTATCATTCGTGCTGTTAATCACAAACTACGTCAGAGCATCATTAAGCTTTTAGAAGAAAATGAAAAGCTTACGGTGACCGAAATTTATATCAAATTAAGAATTGAACAATCGGTTGCTTCTCAGCATTTAGCCATTTTAAGAAGAGCCAACTTTGTCAAAACAGAACGTGAAGGCAAAAGCATATTTTATGCAATTAATAATAAGCGTGTTGAAGAGGTAAAGAAATTTATTGATTTGCTTTTAGAAGAAAGTTAGTTTTCTTCTGTATCATCATCTTCTTCTTTTTCGGCATTTTCATCCTCCTCATTCATTCCTTCAGATTCGTAATTATCTGAATGAGTATCAGCCTGCTCATCAAGCTCTTCGTTTAAGCTCTCTTCTATGGACACGTCTTCGGTTTTAACTTGCTCGTCCTCAGCAAGCTCTTGACTATTTTCATCAGAACCTTCTACCTCATCAATTTCTCCATGCTCATTTACAACCATTTTAGTTTCGCTATCTTCCGGTAGTGCCTCGCCAGCATTTGTAGGAATAATATCTTCAAAAGCACTTATCTCATTAAGCTTAGGTAATTCTTCTACCGTATTAATTCCCAAGTAGTCTAGAAAGTTATTAGATGTACCATATAGCAATGGCTTACCAACAGCATCTTCCTTACGGCCTAGAATAGTGACTAATTCTAAGTCCAATAGTTTCTGTACGGAATAATCAGAATTTACTCCTCGGATATACTCTACCTCGCTTTTTGTACTCGGTTGGCGATAAGCAATAATGGCCAAGGTCTCCATAGCTGCCGCCGACAAGCGCTTTCTAAATTTTGTACCGTTTAATTTAGCGATTAAAGGATGAAAGTTAGACTTACTCAAGAATTGATAACCGCCACCGGACTGCTTTACCTCAAATGGATAGTAATCTGCATTATACTTTTCAATAATTCCTTGCAATGCCGCCGGAAGCTTCTCCAAACTTTCCGCTAGCAAGTCCTCATGCGAATCTTTCAGTACATCTGCTATTTCAGTCTCATTGACAGGGCGATCTGCGGCAAAAATTATAGCCTCGGTATGTAACATCAATTCTTCTAAATTCATCTTATAAGATTTGTAGTAAAAATAAGGGAACTACATCTAGCAAGCCGAAACAGAAATACACAGATGTGGAGAAAAGCTTAGATGCTTAATCTTTGGTATTGTTTTGCTCAGTATCCGCTTCAACTTCTGACTTCTCAGGTCTTTTCATACCCCGCAAATACCATAGAACCTCTCCCAAGTCACTTACACGGTCTATAATAAGCATGAAGTTCTTGCCTATATTTTTGAGGTGCGCATTTTTGATTCTCGTTTGTATATATGTCATAATCGCTTCAAAAGTCTCACTTTCGAAATACGGGCTTTCAGGATCAGATATAAAGTAAAGGCGTAGTTGTTTTTTGCGCAAAATTAGTTTTTCAAAACCAAGATCTTTGGCTACCCAACGACAACGCAAGGCTACAAATAAGTCCTCTACTTTTTTAGGGATAGGACCAAAACGATCTTCTAACTCCTTGGCAAATGCTTGTAATTCCTCTTCTTTTTCTAATCGATCTAATTTATGATAAAGGAATAAACGCTCTTGAATGCTTTCGACATATGCATCAGGTATCATAATCTCAATATCAGTGTCTACGGTACAATCACTTACATAATCTTCATTGGCTGCACTATCCGTTTCGTCCAATAAGTGCTTAAGCTCTTTTTGTTTCAACTCGCGCACGGCCTCATTTAATATCTTATGATAGGTTTCTAGACCAATATCCGAAATAAAACCACTTTGCTCTCCTCCTAATAAATTACCCGCTCCGCGTATGTCTAAATCGCGCATGGCAATTTGAAAACCACTACCTAACTCGCTAAACTGTTCTAAGCTTTGTAATCGCTTTCTACTTTCATTAGGTAATGTGCTCATAGGAGGTGCTAAGAGGTAACAGAATGCCTTTTTATTACTACGCCCTACTCTTCCTCTCAACTGATGTAAATCACTTAATCCAAACTGATGTGCATTATTTACAATCATTGTATTAGCATTAGGTATATCTACGCCACTTTCTACAATATTAGTACAGAGCAACACATCATACTTCTGCTCCATAAACTCCATAATCGTCTCTTCTAGTTCATCACCTTTGAGCTGCCCGTGGGCCATTCCAAAACTAATATCGGGACAAAGATTTGATAGATATGCTTTCATATCTTTTAAGTCCTTCACTCTGTTATGAATAAAAAAGACTTGGCCATTCCTTTCCACTTCGTAAGAAATAGCATCTCTAATAAGTTCGTCATTAAATACATTAACCTCTGTTGTTACAGGCTGTCTATTGGGTGGCGGCGTATTAATAATACTCAAATCGCGCGCTCCCATTAAAGAAAATTGCAAGGTGCGAGGTATAGGAGTAGCGGTTAAGGTCAGCGTATCAACATTTAATTTTAGGTTACGTATTTTTTCTTTGGCGGCTACGCCAAATTTTTGCTCTTCATCAATAACGAACAAGCCTAAGTCTTTAAACTTCACGTCTTTACTCAATAATGCATGAGTACCTACAATAATATCTATCTTCCCTTCAGCTAATCGAACCAAGGTCTCTTTTTTTTCTTTGGCCGACTTAAATCGGTTTAAATAATCTATGGTACAAGGAAAGTCTTTAAAACGTTCCTTCAAATTTTGATAATGCTGATAAGCTAAAATAGTTGTTGGGACTAAAATAGCGGCTTGCTTAGAATCGTTGACTGTTTTAAAAGCTGCACGTATAGCTACCTCTGTTTTGCCAAAACCTACATCACCACAGACCAAGCGATCCATTGGCGACTCTTTCTCCATATCGGCCTTAACATCCTGCGTTGCCGCAAATTGATCGGGTGTATCTTCATAAATAAAAGATGCCTCCAATTCATTTTGAAGATAAGTATCTGGAGCGTGGGCAAATCCTGCAATGGCCTTTCGTTTAGCATAAAGCTTAATTAATTCCGCAGCAATGTCTTTTACTTTTTTCTTGGTTTTAGATTTTAGCTTTTCCCAAGTAGCACTTCCTAGCTTGTGTATTTTAGGAGTTGTTCCATCTTTACCAGTAAACTTTGAAATCTTGTGTAAGGAATTAATATTGACATACAAGACATCATTGTCTTTGTAAATAATACGCACCGCTTCCTGCATAACACCTTTCACTTCTAACTTTTGCAAGCCACTATACATCCCTACACCATGGTCCATATGCGCTATAAAATCTCCTGGCGTTAACTCATTTAATGTACGAATGGTCATGGCTTTACCCTTAGAGTATGCCTGCTTAACCTTGTACTTATGATAGCGTTGGAATATTTGATGATCGGTATAACAGAGCACTTTTATATCTTCATCAATAAAACCTTTGGCAATAGAAATAGGCAAGTCTGTAAACACAATCTCATGACCCAAGTCTTGGAATATTGTTCTTAGCCTAGCCGTCTGTTTAGTATTTTCTGCGCAAACAAATATTTTGTACTGTTCAGCACTCTTATCATTAAAGTGATCAATGAGTAAGTCAAAACTTCGATTAAAAGTAGGTTGTGTTGTTGTTCTAAATAATACTTCTTGTTCGTTTAAGTCCAACGCTTCTTTAATGCTACCTGGACTAAACGTTATGACATTGCGCGTTTCAAAGGCCTCCAAAAACTTAGGCAATTCAATTGCATTCTTTTTTTTAAAGGTTGGCGGTTCTTCGTGCTCTTTTTGCAAGTACTCTTCAAACTTCTCCTGAAGCTTCTCCAACTGGTTCTTAATCCGCGCCATGTCGGCTGTCCAGATTATAGTATTTTTTGGCAAGTACTCTAGTAAATGCATGCGCTCCTCTTCTTCAAAATCATGCTCTACATTAGGCACAATTTTTACTTGTAGCAATTGTTTCAGCGATAGCTGAGTTTCAGGATCAAATAGACGAATACTTTCTACCTCTGTATCAAACAACTCAATTCGATAAGGGTGCTCATTTCCAAAGGAATAAATATCTACAATACCACCTCGAATAGCAAAATGCCCAGGTTCAAAAGCAAATTCCTCTTTAGAGAAACCAAGATCAACTAAGAATTCAGCCAAGAAATCCAAGTCTAATTGTTGGTTCTTTTTTATTAATAAAATGTTCTTGCCAAAGGCACTAGAGTTCACTACTTTTTCAAACAATGCTTCAGGATAAGTGACTAGCACTTTCTTACGCACTTCTTTTCCATCATCAGCCTGCAACTTTAATAAGGCTTCGGCCCTAAGCATTACATGGCTATTATTGAGTTGTTCAAAATCACCGGTTCGTTTAAAACTCTCTGGGAAATAGCACAAGTCTAATGCATTGGTTATTTGCTCTATATCATTATGAAAGTAAGCCGCCTCCTCAAAATCATTAAGAATAACTAAGTGATTATAGGCATTGTCTTGAAAAAAGGCAGACAACAAGAAAGTCTGTGAGCTTTCGCGTAAATTTTTTAAAGCAAAGACCTGCGGTTTAGACAAATCTATTCCATCGGACAAGTCAATATGCCCGGGGTGATGATGATACAAATCTTGCAAGAATTTAAGGTTCATGCGGGTGGCAAATGTATTAATAATATTCTATCATAACTCTTGCTCCGTGGCTAATGTTCATTGATTTAATATAAATAAATAGGATTACCCATATAATCCACCAAGTGCATAAATAGGTTATGTAGCTGGTATTGACCTTTACTTTATGAAAGTAAAAAAGTGTTCTTTACCTGCCTTTCGCCGTCAGTTTTCCGATAAAGTATCGTGCATGACTTATCTCGCCGATTTAAAGTGGTCTGGCGGATACTCATGTTCAAAATGTGCTCATACTGTTTCCAAGCGTGGTACGTTTCCTTATGATAAACGTTGTCAATCATGTGGCT
>CALIIL010000033.1 GCA_938017685.1 uncultured Chitinophagaceae bacterium | reverse complement strand
GCCATGTTTCCCATTTTCTCCTTGAGCGCTTACGCAAATAATACTTTTCTTCAAAAGCATCGCTACTTCTTCGGTGCCGATATCACCTATAACCAACGCGCTGAAAGCTTACTCCGTTATTCGTATAACAACTTAGATAATCTATCCAACTCATCTTGGAACTCGTCTATCTTCGGCGGAGTGGAGTTGCTTTATGGTAAGGTGGGTATTCCACTACAAGTAGGTATTTATACGCGCAAGATGCCCAACTTGACTAAGTTCTGGTATCAAAAAGTAGGAATGAGTTATTATTATTATCAAAATGATAATCATTTCTTTAAAAAAGCATTTGCCTCCGCTATCCTAAAAACCCATACCCAAAATGCCGATAATATAGAATTTTGCCTTGGATTTATGTTCTAATTCCACTTCCAAAGATGGCTAATTTATCTTTTAACTTTCGCGTGCTATATTTGCCGCATCAAGCGCAATCAAATTATGTTCAACTTAGTACTTTTTGGCCCTCCCGGCAGTGGTAAAGGAACCCAATCCGAAAACATCATTAAATCTTTTGAATTACAGCATATTTCTACTGGAGATCTGCTACGTAGTGAGGTTAAGCATGAGACGCCATTAGGTGTGGAGGCAAAAAAGTTTATGGATCAAGGACAGTTGGTTCCCGATGAAGTTGTTATTGGTATGATTAGTTCTAAAATAGACGCTCATCCAGACAGTAATGGTTTTATTTTTGATGGTTTTCCACGTACTGTTGCCCAAGCAGAGGCTTTGGACAAATTATTACAATTTAAAGAAACACCCATTAACATCGTCTTGAGCCTTATAGTTAATGAGGAAGAATTAATGGCGCGTCTAATTAATCGTGGTAAGGATAGCGGTCGCAGTGACGACAATGAAGAAGTTATTGCTAAGCGCCTAAAGACCTACCATAACGAAACAGCCCCTGTTGCAACCTTCTATGATGAACAAGATAAGCTGGTTGAAATAAAAGGTGTAGGTACTGTTGAAGATATATTCTCTGCCATTTCTAAGGAGATAGAGCAAAGCATGTAATACCTTTAGCCAGATTTGGAAAGACAAAATTTTATAGATCAGATACGTGTCTATTGCCGCAGTGGTAATGGAGGTGCAGGTAGTAAGCACTTTCGCAGGGAAAAGCACGTAACCTTAGGTGGTCCCGATGGCGGTGATGGTGGTCGCGGTGGTAATATTATACTGCGTGGCAATGAAAATCTTTGGACATTATTACACTTACGCTATCGCAAAAATATTCTTGCCGATGATGGAGCCAACGGTCAGCGACAAAAAAGTAGCGGTAAAAGCGGTCAAGACGTTATCATTGAAGTACCCTTAGGTACTATTGGACAGAATGAAGAAACTGGTGAAAAGGAGGTAGAAATATTAAAGCATGGTCAAGAAGAAATATGGCTAAAAGGTGGTCGTGGAGGCTTAGGAAATGCGAACTTTAAAAATAGTGTAAACCAAGCGCCAGATTATGCTCAACCTGGTGAAGCAGGCTCAGAAGGCTGGAAGGTATTAGAACTAAAAGTATTAGCTGATGTAGGTTTAGTAGGCTTTCCTAATGCAGGAAAATCAACCTTACTATCAACCATTAGTGCGGCAAAACCAAAAATTGCTAATTACGCATTTACAACCTTAACGCCCAACTTGGGTATGATTCCTTATCGTGGCGATAAGTCTTTTTGTATGGCCGACTTACCCGGAATTATTGAAGGAGCTAGTGAAGGAAAAGGCTTAGGATTTCGTTTCTTACGTCACATTGAACGTAATGCTGCTCTACTCTTTTTAATCCCGGCTGATGCCGAAGATTATATGCGCGAGTATGAGATATTGCTCAATGAGTTAAAAGTGTACAATCCTGAATTAATGGATAAAGATCGATTGATTGCTTTATCCAAATGTGATATGCTCGATGACGAATTGCAAAAAGAAATTGCAAAACAATTGCCAAAAGACACCCCGCATGTTTTCATTTCATCTGTTGCTCAAATAGGCTTGGATGAACTCAAGGATAAGCTTTGGAAAATGTTGAATTAGACCTATTGTCAATATAATATTACAAAGAGAACACTCTTTTTTATAATTTTTTTTATTATATTCATAGCAAATGCCAACCCGCTATGAAAAAGCTCATTATACTTCTACTACTCCTTCCACTCTTTTCAACTGCACAAGATTGGCAGACTGTTCCTTTAAATCAACACAGTGTTTTTCGAGTAGAAGCATCGGGTGTTGATTCTTTTTGGAATGGTTACATAAGATGTATTTATGTTGAAGATAGCAGCGCTACAGCTTTGGGAACTAACTATAACTTTTATGCTTCTGTTCGGCTAGATAAAAACGAAACCCTTGACACACAAGATGGGGCCACTTGGCTGGGGCATAATTACGTTAGAAATAATAATGGCAATGAGTATTATTTTAATAAATATGAAGATACTATTATTCTAAAAACAAATAGCCAACTGAGTGATAGCTGGATAATTACAAAGGATACAATGAGCAACTTGATATTTGAAGCTACAATTACTCAAATGGATACTTTAACGATTAATGGAATACTGGATAGTACAAAAACGATTTCTATCCAAGCTTTTCAAAATAATGTCTCCGTCAATTCGGTTTACAATAGTTTAAAAATCATCTTGAGTAAGAATCATGGCCTGGTTCAAGCTTTTGATTTTTATGGCTTTCCGAACTATGAGCTCTGTTCGGATTATATGGCATTACCTTTTTCTGATGATGTATTTCCAATCTTACCAAAAAAACACAGTTTACTGTCTGATAGTTTCTGCAATATAAATTATATGCAACAAGATTTGAATTGGCAATACTCCGCAGGAAATGAATGGCAAACTATTGTGAGAAAATCACCTGCATTTTGGATACGCCACGACACAATTATTAGCTCACAACTTTTTCACCCCGACAGTATTTCTGTTACTAGACGTATTAGAAGTAAGTCATTTATTCCTGTACCAGTACCTACATACAATACCGGTGATACTATAATTACAGATACAGTCTTTAATAAAAATATTATTAAACGAATAATAACCGATAGCGCTGAACATATTAACACCATAAAAAACATTCTCCATGCACAGAATTTTGGATCGAGCTACAATTATTTTAATTGGCAATTTGTAGATACTTTTTGCAATGGAAGAATTTTAAAAAGAGATACAACAAACTCTAAAACAGTGCTCTCTGGATATCGATATTACTCCCATTACAATTATCAAGGTTTTGATGTCGAGCAAAGATCAGCTTATGAATGGGACGGATCTATAATAACAATAGATTATAGAATGAGTCCAATTTACTTTAATTTAAATGGTTGTCAAGTTTCAACCTTCACCCCATATTTGACCATTGCCACAAATGACTTGCACAAACTAGAAAAGGAGATAAGTTTATATCCTAACCCTACAGGAAATACATTTTCTATTAAAACTGAAGTTGACTGGAACAAATTAGAAATCATAAACACACTTGGCAAAAAAGTTGCCCACTTTGAAAATAACCAGAACAACTTTGACATTTCAGGTTTAAACAATGGTATCTACTTTGTGCGCATTAAGACTGATAAGGGAATTATTTCTAAGAAAATATTGAAGGAATAAGTTTAACATTTAGAGAGGTTACCATTTAGTTCATTGTAGAATAAATAAAGGTGAAACTCCATTTACTAATCTTTTCCTGTCTATTAATGATTGCCTGTAAAAACAACAAGCCACCCAATCAAATAATCGTTGATCTTCAGCCATTAAATAATTTTTCTAAAGAAAAAGTAAAGCTTGCACAACAAACCATTACGGAGAATTATGGTTTCAAGGTGCAAGTCTTGGCAGATGAAAAAATACCTGCAGACTATATAACACGTAGAAAAGGATATAGATACAAGGCTAGAAAAATCATTGCATGGTTAAATAAAAGAAATGCAAAAAATACAGATTATACCGTTGGCTTAACGAGCGAAGAAATTTGTATTGATAAAAAGAATAAATTGGGTGTGCAAAAACTACCCGAATACAAATACCGTGATTGGGCGGTTTTTGGCCTTGGATATATCGCACGTTCTGGATGCGTTGTATCATCAAAGCGTCTTGGAAGCGGGGCTTTGGGTAATAAAAGATTTCAGAAAGTAGTCTTACATGAATTAGGACACAACCTTGGTTTGCCGCACTGCCCTAACCAATGTTTGATGGCTGATGCAGCTGAATCAATCAGCACAGTAGATAAAGTACCCATGCAATTGTGTTCAAATTGTAAATCCAAACTTTAAACTTCATATAACATACTCAATACTTATCTTTAGGGCTTAGAAAAACTGATGTCATTCTCTATTGCTTACCCTGCCTTTTTTATATTGTTTTGCCTTCTGGCAGGAGCGCTCTATGCCTTCTTTTTATACCGAAAGAAAAAAGATGCTTTTGAGAATAAAAACGTCTTTTGGCTGTCAAGCATATTACGTGGGTTATCGGTATCCTTATTAGCTTTTTTGTTACTCTCTCCTATTTTTAGAAATTTACAAAACAGAGAAGAAAAACCTACAATTGCGATTTTAAAAGATAATTCGGCTTCGCAAAAATTTGCATTTAAAAATACAGACAGTATTGCTTATCGCAAAAATCTAGTCGCTCTTAGAGATAAATTAGCGGCCGACTATACAGTTAAAGAATATTCTTTCGGTGATTTACTAACCGACACTTTAAAGTTTGATTATAAAGAACAAGCAACCGATATTTCTACCAATTTAGAAAGCATTATTCAGTCTTATGATAATGAGAACTTAGCTGGCATTATTCTAGCGAGTGACGGTATTTATAACCTAGGAGCTAATCCCGCTTACCAAAGTACACAATTCAATGGTACAATTTATACCATTGGTTTAGGCGATACAACCATCCAAAAAGATGCAGCCGTATCACGTGTATTTGCCAATAAGGTTGTTTATTTAAATGATCAATTTGCCATCCGTTCAGACTTATCTGTTTTTGCTGGTCAAGGCAATAGCTTAAATGTGAGCATTTATGATCACAGCGCAGGACGAACAATTGCCAATAAAAATATTAGCGTAAACAGTAACCGTTATTCAACCTCCATAGAAAGTATAGTTAGTGCCTCTCGCGCTGGCTTACATAGATACACAGTACGCATATCAACATTAGACGGCGAGCGTAACATTGCCAATAACACTCAAGATGTATTTGTAGAAGTATTAGATAGTAAAGAAAAAATATTAATCCTAGCCAATGCTCCACACCCAGATATTGCCGCGATAAAAAGTGCATTGAGCCTAAATAAAAATTATAAACTAACGGCAAAAACAGCAGACCAATTAAATGTAAATCCTAGTGATTACAACTTAATCATTTTACATAACTTGCCTTCTGCCCGCTTTAATGCGACCTCTGTAATTAATCAAGCAAAAAAGTCGGGTGTATCCATTTGGTATATTGCTGGAACACAGTGCGCTATACCATTACTTAACCAGCAACAGAATGCAATGAGTATCACCGTGCGAAGTGCCAATGCGGCCAATGCATTTGCGGCTAAGAATAACGACTTCTCTTATTTTAAAATAAACTTACCGGCTCAGTTAGGATTTCCACCATTGAATACTCCCTTTGGTACATTTAAAGCTGGACCAAATACTCAAACTTTATTTGATCAAAAAATTGGTAGCGTGCGTACAGATTATCCTTTATGGATTATGCAATCTGGTACGCGAAGCAAAACGGCCGTTTTAGCAGGAGAAGGATTGTGGCGTTGGCGTATGTATGATTATCAACAACATAAAAATTTCAAACTTACCGACGAATTGATTTCTAAAACAGCTCAATTCCTTTCTGTAAAAAATGATAAACGTAAGTTTAGATTAAGCACTCAAAAAGCAGTGTTTAACGAAAGTGAACCCATTAGTTTTGATGCAGAATTATTTAATGAGAATTATGAATTAATTAATGATCCAGAGGTAAACCTGACTATAAAAGATAGCAGCGGCAAAGAGTATAAATACAACTTAAATAAAGAAGGATCATCCTACGCTATAAATATTGGCACATTAGGAGCTGGCCGTTACAGTTATAGTGCCAACACCTCTTACAATGGTCGCACACAAAGCGCTTCGGGAAACATTAGAGTAGTAAGCCAGAACATTGAAGCAATAAATACCACTGCCGATTTTGGGATGCTCAACGAATTGGCTAAAAATCATAATGGCGAGTTTGTATTTGCATCGCAACTTAACAGCTTATATAATAAGATTAAAGCCAATGCGAGTATTAAAACAGTATTGCGCAGTGAGCTAACCACCTTCCCTTTGATTGATAAGAAATGGATTTTCTTCCTAATATTTGCATTACTTGCATTGGAGTGGTTCTTACGTAAGCGCTTTGGTGGCGTGTAATTAAGCTGGCCTAATAGATATATAAATTACAAGCTTCTATATTTTATTTGAATTATTTAACACAGGCAATGCGCGTCTCATTGTAACTTTATAGCAAATACTTTATCATGCGCAAGGCACTCTTTTTATTTATTATCATTTTTTCTTTTAGTTCATCAGATATCATGGCCAAAGGTGAGCTAGGGTTATCTCATCACTATTTAGCCAAAAAGAAAAAGAAGGGTTGGTTTGATAAAAACAAATTATTCGTTGGTGGTGGTCTTGGCGCGGGAAGCTTTGGCCAAGGTTTTTTTGCAGCAGCATCTCCCACTGTAGGTTATAGATTTACAGATAAATTGCATGCTGGCATGTCATTGGGTTTCAACTATTTTAGTAGCCGAGATCAATACAACAATTTCAACAATAATAATATCGAGACCTTTAAGCGCAGAGGGATGCATTATACATTAAATTTATTTACACGATATTTTGTTCATCGAAACTTTTTCTTACAAGCTCAGCCAGAGTATAACAATTTTAAGTTTTTCAATTCTAATCCTTATAACCTTTTTAATGAAGATATAGATTGGGATACTGGCAAGATAAAAGAAGACTTTACACGATTGGGAGTTCCCTCTTTCTTAGTGGGTGCAGGTTATGCACAGCAAATGGGCAGTGGTTCTTACCTAATGTTTTCTATCATGTAT
>CALIIL010000032.1 GCA_938017685.1 uncultured Chitinophagaceae bacterium | reverse complement strand
CCGCGGATCATGATGACCGTGTGGTTCCTGCTCATTCATTTAAATATGCTGCTACATTGCAAGCGATGAACAGCGGTAAGAACCCTGCGCTCATTAGAATAGATAAGCAAGCAGGACACGGTGCTGGCAAGCCTACAAGCAAGGTAATTGATGAATGGGGTGATATTCTATCATTTACTATGTATCACTTAGGTATGCATGCTAAACCAATGAAAAGATAAATATGAGAAAAATAATAACTACTACTATAATAATATTACTAGCATGTCACTGTGCAATAGCGCAGGATATGGATTATACTAAACGTATCATTAATGACTTATGCGCCAGTGATATGGATGGGCGAGGCTATGTAAATGATGGCGTAAACAAAGCGGCTGATTATTTGGCCGAAGAATTTGATAAAATTGGTCTTGAACGAATGGGTCGTTCTTATTTCCAACGATATTCTTTTCCTGTTAATACATTTCCTACAAATATTACTTGCACCTTAGATAATAAAGTTCTTGAAGTAGGGCGTGATTTTTTGCTAAGTCCTGCATCGGGTAATTGCAATGGCACGTATTCTTTGCAGCATTTTGATCTCAAAGACAGTATTGAGAATATTCTATTTGATAAATACCGAGAAGGCACCAATAACTATAATAATGTATGCATATTAAAAAATGCTCCGAAAGACTTGACATATAATAACCCTAATATTGAGATTAAGTCTATGAAAAGCAAACTTATGCATTCAATAAGTAATACCAGTTCCAATAAATGCGAGCTAATATTCCATGACAGCGTAATACACAATACGGATAAGCTTAACATCAAAGCGCAACATAAGCTTATTGATAGATTTAACTGTAAGAATGTTATAGGATACATCCCAGCTAAGAAGCGCAAGAATAGAAATAAGTACATTGTGTTTACCGGTCACTATGACCATTTGGGACGGTTGGGTCAAGCCATATTCCCTGGAGCTAGCGATAACGCAAGTGGGATAAGTATGCTCTTGAACTTAGCGAAGTATTATGCCAATAGAGATAATGACTATTCTATCGTATTTATATTATTCAGCGGTGAAGAAGCTGGGCTTATTGGCTCGCAATACTTTACAAGCCATCCTACATTTAATATTAATAATATAAAAGCACTTATAAACTTAGACATTATGGGTAGCGCTGAGGAAGGAGTAACTGTTGTAAATGCAACCGAGTTCCCCAGATTATTTAACACCCTGACCCGAGCTAATAAACGAGGTAGCCATTTGCCATTTGTAAAGTCTCGAGGCAAAGCGGCCAATAGCGATCATTATTTCTTTTCCGAAATGGGCATCCCCGCCTTTTTCTTATATTCAAATGGAGGTCCAGGATATTATCATGATATTATGGACAAACCAGAGACACTACCTCTTACCAATTATAGCGGCGTATATAATCTATTAATAGACTTTGTAGAAAAATTATAAATAATGAAAGTAATGTCTCTGAACATAGGACAACCCAGGAAGGTAAGCTGGCAAGGAAAGGATATCATAACTTCTATATATAAAAAGCCTAGTAATGAATTACAAGAAGTTACAAATATTGGATTAATTAACGACACGCAAAGCGATAAAAAATACCATGGTGGTTGGGACAAAGCATTATATAGTTATGATATGAGTTATTATGATTATTGGAGAAAAACATTAAAGCGTAATGACCTTGAACCTGGCATGTTTGGAGAGAACCTGAGCACGGTGGGTATGCCTGATCACGAAATCTATGCCGGAGATATTTTTGAACTTGGCAGTATTGTTATACAAGCTATTCAGCCGCGCTTTCCTTGTACGCGCCTAAACCTTAGATTTAATGATAGTACAATGGTGAAGCAATTTGCACATTCAAAACGACATGGCATATATTATAAAGTGCTGAAAGAAGGGGCATTGCAAGTAGGCGATACAATACAAAAAGTTGAAAAGTCAGAGATTGCTATTACAATTGAAGATATTGTGCATAGTTATTATGATAAAAAGAATAACCTCCGCATTATTAATGCCATCAATGAATACCCACTATTCCCAGAAAGCTTAAAAAAAGACTTACAATAATATGACATTCAATTACATATTTATTTATTAATAATGACTTAACTTTAGGGCTAAATTAAAATTTTAAAAACAATGAAAAAATTAATTCCTGTACTTTTAGTACTATGCACTGGACTATTCGTAATGTCTGGTTGTAAAAAAGAAACACCAAGCGGTGGTAATGATGGAACAACACCATGTGAGAAAAAAGATTGGTATCAAGATGCCGATGGCGATGGCAAAGGAAACCCTGCTGTTAAAGTTAATCAATGTGATGCGCCAGCAGGTTATGTATTGGACAATACAGATTTAATTGATAATGAAGTAATGCAAACAGCAACTCCTTTATTAATTAAATTTACCGGAGAAACTTGTCCTCCTTGCGGAGGCTGGGGCTGGGAAGCTTTTGAAGATTTATATAACCCATTCGTAGGAAAAGGATTGTACTGGGCTAACTATGGCGATGGTTTCTCAAGCAACCACTTCCGTGGTCAAGAGTTAAATGCTTCTAACGATGCTATTGACAAAATTGAAAACATGTTCTTTACAAATGGGGCTAAGCCTACTTTCTCTGCTAATGGTAAAGACTTTGCTCAATCAGAAACAAATGCGATTAATGAAGGAAATGCTTTACTTGGAACTACTCCTGATGTAAGTGCTGTATTAACTCACTCAATTGAAGGTGACGAATTAACTGTAAATGCACAAGCTAAATTCTTTAACGATGTAACTGGTAAATATTACATGGCTGCTTACTTAATTGAAGATAAACCAGTAGCCGCCCAATCAGGTCATGCAGATGGAGCTAATACTGCTCACCACCATGTATTAAGAGGATCATTAAGCGACAACGCTTGGGGTGACGAAATAGTTGAAACGAGTACAACAGCTGGTACAGTGTTTGAAAAAACATACACAGTAACTATTCCTACTACTTATGACAAAGCACATTTAGACTATGGTATTGTTATATGGAAAAGAACAAGTAATAAATATGAGTTTGTAAATGCTTACTCTACGCAGAACTAATTAATATTAAAAAAAATAAAAAAGCGTTCTATTCATTTAGAACGCTTTTTTTATGCAATAATGTTAGATAATTAAGCGTAGACAATGCATTTTTACAATACAATATGGAAAAGAAAACAGTTGTTACTATAGGTCCTGCTTACCCTTACCGAGGCGGACAGACAATTGTAGAGGCAAGTATATATAATAACCTAACACGAGCTGGTTATGATAGTCATACTGTTTCATTCTCATTACTCTACCCTAAAATATTCTTCCCCGGCACATCACAGTTTGATAAGAGCCAAAACATCCATCACCCTCATCAGGATAAGACGTACCGATTAATAAACTCAATAAACCCAATATCTTGGTATAGAGCTTATAAGAAAATAAAAGAATTACAACCAGTAGCTGTCATCTTCGTTTGGTGGATGCCCTTTTTTGGCCCATGCTACACAAGTATTGCCTGGCTACTCAAACGATTTACAAAAACGAAACGAGTATTTCTTATTGAAAATTTCATATCGCACGAACGCCGTTGGTTTGATTTATTCTTTACAAAAAGGACCTTAAGCCTAGCCGATGGTTTTATTACCCACTCCAAACACATTCAGGAACGAGTTAAAGAGACATTCCCCAGCAAAAAAGTAGAATACACCAGTCTCCCGGCCTTCGATTTCTTTGATCTAAAAAGATATAATCAAGAACAAAGCAGAGAACTATTAAATATAAAAGCTAAAAAAGTCATCCTATTCTTTGGCTTAATCAGAAAGTATAAAGGTCTAGACCAATTAATAAAAACCATTCCATTATTATTAAAGCAGGACCCCAACTATCATTTACTCATTGTTGGCGAGTGCTATGAGGATATTAAAATATACCAAACGCTAATTGAGGAGAACAACCTACAGCAACACACCACCTTGGTTAATAAATTTATAGCCAATGAAGATGTAGAACCTTATTTTAAAGCTGCCGATATTGTATGCCTTCCCTATTATCATGGCACACAAAGCGGTATACTCATGATGGCTTACGGATTTAAAAAGCCAGTAATTGTAACAAATGTTGGTGGTGTAGCGGAGCTGGTATCGAACGGGCAAACGGGTCAAATCATTGAAAACAATGAACCGTCAACAATTCAAGAGGCCATACAATTAAGCTTTGCGCAAATGGCATCAACAGACTTCGGGGCTAACATTCATTCCTTAAATGAAACCCTAGGCTATAAGAATTTTGATGAGTTATTTTCTGAAATTATATCAGACTAAGGAGCAACTGCCGTTACGTCTAACTCCGTTTGAGCATTTACCAAGGTGTCAGAAAACCAAACCTTTAAGCTGACCTTATAATTACCAGGATTAGGAAATGTATAAGCCAAATGACGCATTGTATCTGAAAGCGATGTATAAAGCTCATTATTGTTAGCATCAAATACTTTCCAATCAGAGTATGCAAAATTCTCACTGCAGTTCATAAAGTAAGTATCCTTACCAGTTTTAAAATCAGCATTACCAGTATCAATACATGCTACTGGGTCACCTAACTTTGTTTTATCACAAGAGATAAAAAATAAAAGGGCTAGAACCGTTCCTGTTATTGAGAATATCTTTTTCATATCGTAAGGCTAAATTAAAGCATTTTCTTTTAAAGAACTAAATAGTCCATATATTTTAGTTTCATTGGATCAAACTCAAATACATAGCTAATTAATGGAGCTTCTTGAACTTTAGATAATACAGTTTCAAACTGCCCCTCATAGGTTTTTATTCCCTTCATGAGTATTAAGTAATCACTCTTGGGTAGTTCTGGGAGCAAATAATCCGTTTTATTCCTATTACAAATTATGGTGTAATCAATATTTCTTACATCATCATTACACTGAAAGTATTTGAAGTGAATATCATTGACCACTAATTGGGTTGATGGATTAGTTGGATCTGGAACAAACAATCTGAAATTTCGATCCAAGCACTGGTTCATCATATGAGCAAATCCATAAGTAGGAGCTGTACTTACACAACCAATGCATTTCATATCCTCAAAATACTCCTGCATGAGCTCATCTTTATTAATCTTAAACCTTTTTGGCCTTATCATTTTTCGCTTGGCTGCCATAGATGTTTTTCAAAATTAACAATTTGATCCTTAACTATTTTAATCCCTTCTTTCTCCAATGCTTTTTGCATTGCCATAGGGTTGGCAAAATGATGCTTACCAGTAAGCACCCCTAATCTATTAACAACGCGATGCGCAGGGACCTTAGGTAATTGATTGTGTGCTTTATTCATAGCCCAACCTACCATGCGCGCACTTCCTCTAGTCCCAATTAGCTCAGCTATACGACCATAGGTTGTAACCTTACCTTTAGGAATTTGACGTACTATTTCATACACCGTTTCAAACCAATCTTTACGCTGGGTTGTGTCCTTCATCTCTTGCTTTCTGCGCTACTAATAATTTAATTCTGCTTTTTTCGTTTTCTACATTCTTATAATCAAATGGGCAGTGCTTGCAGCCATTACCGCAGCAGTAACCACGCTTTAATAAATACTCAGAGGTAAAAACCATAAAGCCGTTATCATTTACATAGAACAGCTCATCATCATCAAATAACGGCTTCTTACTCATGGACTTCTTTTTTCTTTTTAGGAGGTATAATTATCTCTTTCTCAGGTAAACGAAAAGAAATATATTGTATCGTACGCTTATCCTCAAGATGCATCTTTTCATAAAAGGTTTGAATATTCAAAGGGAACTCAGGCTCACCGTTCAAATAAATATCGTCAATCTTTTCATGCACTACACAATGGTGCAACTCAATCATTTCTTGCGTAAAGTCAAACAATGGTTTAGAATCCGTTTTTAAATGAATGAGTGCGTTTTTGGGCAAAAGCGCTTGATACACTTTTAAGAAGCGACTATGCGTCAGTCTATTCTTAGCCTTGCTATCTTTTAAAAATGGATCAGGAAATGTAATCCAAATCTCTTCAAACTCTTGTGGATTAAAATAATCTTGAAGTTGCTGAATTTGCGCTCGCATAAAACCAACATTGTTTACTTCTTGCGCTAATGCTTCTTTTGCACCTACAAAAATTCTATTGCCTTTGATATCTATGCCTAGGAAATTCTTGTTAGGAAAAGCCTTAGCCATATTTCTAGTATACTCGCCTTTACCACAGGCTAGCTCTAAAACAATTGGATTATCATTGCCAAAAAAAGTAGACCACTTGCCCTGCATATTTTCAGGGCTCTCAAGTACATTCTCAAATTCTTTGATTGCAGCAAAGCGATATTGTTTTTTCCCTTTCATGATAAAATGCCAAAATATTTGCTCCAAAAATAGACATATTGTTAAGGCATATTTCAATTAAACTATTTATTTTTAAATTCTATGAAAAAAAATAAACGCATCTTATTAACTTTTATAGCCATAGCTAGCATGTTTATCCTACAATCATACTCAGGCGGATACACCCTTAGTAATGAAGCCGTGAACCCTACAGCCAACAGCTGTTCTACACTCGGTTGTCATAGCGCCGCTTCGGAAGATGCGGCCTCGACCTATGTTCAGTTAAAAGATATAAATGATAATATAGTAAGCGAGTACATACCAAATGTCGATTATAAGGTTGAAGTCATTTTGAAGAAAGTACAAGGAAGCTTAAGTAGCCCTAAAGCAGGATTTCAAGCAAGTATCCTAAATGCTGCCAATGCTAGCGCAGGAGCCATAACGAGTGTAAGTACTTTATACATTGGCATTGATAATATTAACGGCGTAGAACTAGCAAGGCAGAACAGCAGTAACGCAGGTTCTTTCTTAAGTAATGATACCATTCGTTGGACATATAATTGGACTGCCCCAGCACAAGGCACCGGCACACTAAAAATGAATGTAGTAGCCAACGATGCCAATGGAAATGGTAACGCTGGTGGAGATAAAATTGTATATAGCTCTTCACCAATCAATGAAGCATCTACTGTGGGATTAAAAGAGGTATCGACATCTATACTTAACTTATTCCCCAATCCCGCCAATGATAAAGTATCTATCGAACTAGAAAACAATAAGAACAGCAAGCTTACAATATATAATATGAATGGTCAGAAAGTCATGAGCAGCAGCTTTAATAGCGCACATATCCAATTAAATGTGTCTGATTTAGAACAGGGCTTATATTATATATCCATTGACCAAGACAATAAGAAACTTAGTAAAGCTCTATGGAAAATGTAGCTAGAACAGAATAACTATTGAGCTAAAGTTGCTCAGGTGTATTTAAATGAATAAATACTTATAAATAATATACCAAAAAGTTAAAAAAGAAGAGGCTGAAAATTTCAGTCTCTTTTTTTATGGAATAAACTTAAATTTGCACAGCAAGAACAAAATTTATCATGAGCGAAACAATAGAAGAGATACAAATGGAAGCAGAAGATGGCATGAATAAAGCCATTGTACATTTAGAAAACGAACTAGTTAAAATCCGTGCTGGTAAAGCCAGTCCGTTAATATTAGACGGAATAATGGTTAACTATTATGACAACCCTACTCCTGTAAATCAAGTGGCCAATGTAAGTATACTTGACGCACGTACGCTTTCTATACAACCTTTTGAGAAAGCTATGTTGGCAGAAATTGATAAAGCTATCATGGCAGCTAATATTGGTATAACACCGCAAAATGATGGAACGAATATTCGTTTGTTTATGCCTCCTTTAACTGAGGACCGTCGTAAAGAATTAGCCAAGAATGTATTCGCCGAAGGTGAGCATGCTAAGATTTCGATACGCAACATTCGCCGTGATGCCATGGAAGGAATAAAGAAAATGCAAAAAGATGGCCTCAGTGAAGATGTAGCCAAAGGCAGTGAAAAAGATATCCAAACGGCTACCGACAGCTTCAGCGCCAAGGTCGATACGATATGCCAAGCAAAGGAAAAAGAATTATTGACAGTATAATTGGTACATGCAAGAGCTATTAGATTTCGTTTCAAACAATAAGCTTCTTGCTATTTCTACGCCCTTTTATATAGCACTCATTGCCTTGGAAGTATGGCTGAGTAACTATCAGAAAAAGAACTATTATAATTTAAAAGACAGCTTAATAAACCTTTGGCTCAACTTAGCTAATTTCTTATTTGGTCTTGCTTTTAAGTTTACAGCATTGCTTGTATTAGGCTTCGTTTTTGAATATGCCATCATGAGCATTACCCCAACATGGTTATATTGGCTTGCGCTATTCTTTGCCTTAGACTTATGCTTCTATTTTGAACATAGAGCAGAGCATTACG
>CALIIL010000031.1 GCA_938017685.1 uncultured Chitinophagaceae bacterium | reverse complement strand
GATAACCATTTTCTCCTTGTGCTATTTCATCAAAAATAGTCGTAATTTGCTGTTGTGTAAAGTCCATATTTTAAGTGTTTTTGTGTTGCAATTACAAAAATTAATCTTTTGGATTTTACACACTTTTTTGGACACTATCACGGGACAATGCGTGTTAGAGATAATAAGCTTATTATTCGTGTGCATGATGATGAGGAAGAATACAATATTATTAAAGCCGAAGGTGCGGAGATAACGCTTAGTCGGAATGGTTATTATTTATTCCTCAAGAATTTTCTTCGATAAGTAGCTCATTAATTACGCCATTAAAAAAGCCATTTGGATTATTCCAAATGGCTTTTCTTTTTGTTTAAAGGTTGTATTTATTCGAATACTGAATCTTCAACACCTTTGTTTATTTCTACAGACTTAACAGTCATGACCATATTTTGTGGTCCAACACTTTGTGTCATACTGAATGGAACTTTAAGTCCATTCACTGTTTTGTAATCACTAAATGTTGCTTTAGCCGTAGTCTTTCCGTTTTGAGCATCTACAGTAGTAATGCTTTGTAGTTTTAATCCAGAATTCATGGAGTAGTAATCCGTAATGGCATCACCATCCGCATCCGTAATAGAAACTGCATAACAGTCTTCACCGTTGATTTGCTCTACTCCTGTAATTTTTAGTTTGCTTTTACCATTAAGGTACGCAAGCTCATCACATATTATTGCTTTTTTCAAGTTCTCAGCAACAGCATCTCCAGTAATGTCTTTGTTTCCTCCCATTCCTGAAGTTTTACCAGTCTTACCGTTAAATACTGTTTTTTGAAATACTTGTTTTTTGCCTTGCATGCTAGCGCTTACTTCTTCAAATACTTTAGTATTTCCTTTTTTAATAGATACAATATCAATTGGCATTGGAGCAGCACCGGTCATACTTATTTCTATTTTCATATCTTTTACTGCTGCCCAGTTTTTCATGCCACCTGTTTTATCAAGATAGTTTTCAATAACTTGCTTCGCCGTCATTCCTGCAGGAATTGCTTTCATTGGAACATCTTTCTGTACATTACCATAGATATCATAGACTGTTACGGGTCCAAATTTTTTCAATTTAGCCATGTTAGAGTTTTTATCTCCTGCAACTGTTATTTGTGCAATACCAGGTTGGATATACTTTTTAGCAACACGCATAACATCTTCTGCTGTTACTTTTTCAATGTTCTTCAAGTAGTTCTTGTAGTAATCTTTAGGTAGGTTATTCTTAGCAATATTAATTGCATAGCTAGCTAGTGTTCGAGGGCTTTCTAAACCAAGAGCAAAAATTCCTGTCATGTAGTTCTTATAACCTTCTAATTCAGCGTCGGTTACTTTTTCATTACGTAGTTTGTTCATTTCCATTAGGATTGCAGCTACTGAACTATCCGTTGCACTTGCAGTAGAGTTAGCCGTGGCGCTAAATGATCCTGAGTTATCCCATTTGTTAGAACGTATGCTAGAGTATGAACCATAGGTCCAAGCGTGTGTCTCACGTAAGTTCTGGAATAAACGACCAGTGCTACCACCACCTAATATTCCATTAGCCACTTTTAATGGGATAATGTCCTTATTGTTAGGCTTTAAATCTAGCGGGTAAGTAACATTAATTACACTTTGTACCGCGCCAGATTTATTAACTATGCCTACGGTAGCTCCATCCTTCTTTTCTGGAGTTTTATAGGTTGCCACAGGCACATTTTTCTTTTTCCATGCACCAAAGTATTTTTCAACTTGTTGCTTTGCTTCGGCTTTAGTAATGTCTCCGACAATGGCCATATAGGCTACATTAGGTCTGTAGTAAGTATCGTAATATTTCTTACAATCTTCCAGTGTTACATTACTTACTGTCTCTTCAGTCATGATCTCACCACGATAGTGGTTCTTACCAAAGTTAAGCATAGCTGTAAGGTTACGGCTCATTGCTTGAGGATCATCTTTTTCAGTTGCTAAGCCTGATATTGTTTGTTTTTTAATCTTATCTAATTCTTCTTGACTAAAGTTAGGGTTTAAGATCATATCGCTTGCTAATGTCAGTAGCTTTTCAGAATGCTTCTTTAAGCTTTGCATATACATGCCTTCTGCGCTAACGGCAATACGACCACCAATCATATCAATTGATTTATTAAACTCTTCCTTACTCATGTTCTTAGTTCCTGCATTTAGTAAGTCTCCAACAAAGCCAGCTGCGCCAACTTTATCTTTTTCTAATGCCGGTTTTACATCTAAGTCAATCGAGTAAGATACTCTTGGTAGTTTATGATTTTCTACAACGTACACTTTTATACCATTAGAGCTTACGAAGCTTTCGGCATCGCCTAGGTTAACGGTTGGTGCTGGACCAGGTGTTGGTCTGATACTTCTATCTAAAGTCTGAGCAAATAATGCATTACTTGCGATAAGAAGACCTAATATGCTTAAAATATATTTTTTCATGTTCTTAATTTTATTCAATGTTTTAATTTATTATTTCTGTTCTTCTTTTGGTAAATAGTGAAGTACCATTCTATTCTCTTTCTGTAAATACTTTTGTGCTACACGCTTAATATCTTCAAGCGTTACTTTCATATAACGATCAATCTCAGTATTGATTAAGTTGGCATTGCCATAATATACATGATAGTCAGCCAGGTTTTCTACTATACCTAAGATGCTTCCGTTGGCCGAGTAAAATGTATTTTCTGTAGAGTTCTTAGCTTTTTGTAGTTCTTCAGCTGTCACACCATTTTTAACTACTTTATCTATTTCTACATCTATTTCTTTTTCTAAATCATCCGCACTTACGCCCATACCTGCTATGCCAAACATAATGGCTAGTCCTGGATCTTCTGACGGGAAGTTAAATGCAGCACACTGTACAGCTTTTTCTTTTTCATCAACCACCGCTTTTTGTAAACGTGAGCTTTTTCCTTGAGAAAGAATATTAGTAAGCATGCTTAATGCATAGTAGTCTGGTGTTCCTTGTGCAGGCACGTGATATGCCATTACACAAGCTGGTAATTGAATTTTATCGTAGTAAGTCGCTCTTTTTTCTTTTGTTTGTTTTGGCTCCTTGACCGTTGGGCGAGGAATTTCTTTTGTTCCTCTTGGAATACCTCCAAAATACTTAGCAATCCATTCTTTGGCTTGCTTAATGTTTAAGTCGCCACCAATAGAAAGTGTAGCGTTATTAGGAACATAGAATGTTTTATAGAAATCCATAAACTCAGACAATGACGCTTGGTCTATATATTGTGCTTCACCAATAGGCATCCACTTGTAAGGATGTACAGTATATGCATTGGCAAATACTTGCTCTAATAAGTGACCATATGGTGTATTCTCGTAACGTTGTTTCTTTTCTTCTTTAACTACTTTACGTTGAGTTTCTAATCCTATATCATCAATTTTAGCATGTAGCATACGCTCACTTTCCATCCATAACCCTTGCTCTAAACGATTAGAAGGTAATGTCTCGAAATAAAAGGTGCGGTCAAATGATGTATTGGCATTAATAACTCCACCGGAGTTTTGCACCAACTTCATATACTCACCTCTTTCTATATTTTTAGAACCTTCGAATAATAAATGCTCAAAGAAATGCGCAAAACCTGTTCGTTTTGGATCTTCATTTTTAGAACCTACGTGGTATAAAACCGAAATGGCTACCGTGGGTGTAGTATGGTCTTCGTGTAAGATTACGTGTAATCCGTTGGGAAGGTCATACTCTACAAATTTAATCTTGCCGGCTTGCGAGCTAATCGCAACCAAAATACAAGAGGCTAAAAGGATTAATTTTTTCATGTAAATAATAATTTGTCGCAAAAATAAGGAATAGGCTGTAAAAGATGACTTAAATGTTGGACGAATGGCAGGATTGGGTGGAAGAGCGGTTTGTTCATCTAAAGTTAATTAGTTCTATATTAACTTATAGAAGAGCCCTTTTAAGTTCCCCATTTTATTAGTTGATACGTAAACATATTATGTAGTGTATTCGGACTTTTGTTTCAAAAGGATAGAAGATGTTTGAAGGATACAATATGCACAGCTTTATAAAAGCATTCGAAACAGA
>CALIIL010000030.1 GCA_938017685.1 uncultured Chitinophagaceae bacterium | reverse complement strand
GCCACATGATTGACAACGTTTATCATAAGGAAACGTACCACGCTTGGAAACAGTATGAGCACATTTTGAACATGAGTATCCGCCAGACCACTTTAAATCGGCGAGATAAGTCATGCACGATACTTTATCGGAAAATTGACGGCGAAAGGCAGGTAAAGAACACTTTTTTACTTTCATAAAGTAAAGGTCAATACCAGCTACATAACCTATTTATGCACTTGGTGGATTATATGGGTAATCCTAAATTTTAATTCTTCTTTAGAACTCATGAAACATGACACAATGTTGGCTTTAAGGCAAGCAAAACATATTTTGTAAGTTCCCAAACAAAACTATTCGTTAATTAAGATTTCGCTTCTTTATTTTATTGTAATTTAGATGTTCAATCATGGCGAGATTATCTATTCTACTTATTGCAGTATCAAGCTTGCTTTTCTTTTCCTTCTCACCTGATGGTAAGAAAAAGGCTGTGCCTAGTTTTAGAACTTACTTCGGTTGCAGTGATGCTGGTCGAGGAAAAATGAGTGATGCCACATTTCTTAATTTAATGGAGTCTAAGCTTTGTGCTAAAGACAGTGCCGGGAAATCATACCCAATCAGTTCTTTTGAGCTTATCTACGCCGAAACAGGTTTGTATCAAGACACTCTTGGCTTACCTATGGCCGTTACAGATTACACCTTGGCTACTTTTAAGGGCGATAGTATTAGCGCCAACTGGAAACGCTTGTTTAAAGAAAGCATTTTCAAAGGAGATACAATTAAGCTGGTTACGGTGCGTGTAAAAGGTGATGATGGTAAATCTTACGTGGGCGAGGAAATAGACATCATAATCCAATAATCTTAGCGTCTCTGCACCTATTTTTGCGTTATCATTTATGCGCATATTATCTAAAGCATTAGCTTATATTTTTCATCCTGTATTCTTACCAGCTATGGTTATGGCATTTCTCCTTTTTGTGAGTGGCAATGCTGCTTTTGAGGTAGAGCCTGGTAATGAAATGAAGTGGTGGCTTATTGCTTCTTATTCTGGCGTATTATTTCCTTTATTAGTAACCTTCTTGATTTGGCGCTTGAAGTTTATTGATAGCATGGATATGAAAACAAATAAAGAACGTTACGTACCCTTAATTGCTTCCATGCTTTTTTACTTTTGGGTGTTTTGGGTCTTTTATAAAGACTTACAAGCTAATGATTGGTTGCTTATTTTCCTATTAGGGAATTTCATAACCGTGGTCATTTGCTTCTTAATAAATCTCACTGAAAAACTAAGCTTGCATACCGCTGCTTTTTCTAACTTATTTACATACGCGTTGCTGCTTAATATTACGACTGGCTTTCAGGATATTATTTTATTAGTGATGGCTATGGCATTAGTAATTATAGTTCCTTTATCTCGCTTACAACTCAAAGCACATACAAAACGGGAGATATTTTTAGGCGCTTTTACAGGTGTCTTATCTGCTGTAATTGCTTATCTATTTATCTAATTATTTTTACTCTTATATGAACAAACCAACGATTGAATGTTGTTTATCACCTGCTTTAATTGACCTCTATAATGTGGAGGAAAGTAATGTAGTTATTATTGATATTTTTAGAGCCACTTCTACTATTGCAGCTGCATTAGGTAATGGTGCTAATAAAATAATACCTGTAGATGATGTACAGGAATGTATCAAGCTAGGCACGGAAATAGAAAACAGTGTAACGGCTGGGGAGCGCAATGGGCAGATTGCCGAAGGCTTACAATACGGCAATTCGCCTTCTACATATAAGGCTGATTTTATTGAAGGAAAGAACTTAGTCTTAACAACAACCAATGGTACTCGCCTATTATATAAAGTAAAACATGCGCAAGAAATTATTTCTGGCGCCTTTTTAAATTTGGGTGCTACGGCACAATATTTAGCCAAGCAGAACAAGCCATTGATACTCGCATGTGCTTCTTGGAAAGACCGTTTTAATTTAGAAGATACACTTTTTGCAGGAGCATTGTATGATCAGTTACAAGATGTATATGATACAGACTGTGATAGTATGCGTGCGGCGCACCACTTGTATTTACTGGCTAAGAATGATATATTTGAGTTCCTACGAGATGGCGCACACTTTAATAGATTAAAGAATTATGGCTTAACGGATGACTTAAAATATTGTTGCAAAGTAGATGCGCATAATAACCTAATTAAGTTCCAGAATGGAGAGCTAAGAATATTTTAAAGCATGAAGTTTCAGTTAGATTTTGACATTCCTGCATTAGAAAAGAAAATAGAGCACCCCTCTAATATTTTTTTAATCGGCTCATGTTTCGCTGAGAATATTACCACTTATTTACATGACTTAAAGTATAATGTACTGAGCAATCCGCATGGAATATTATACAATGCTCAGAGCATTTCTAATTCAATATTACGGATAATACGGAAGCACACTTATACTCCTTTAGATTTAGTAGAGCGTGATGGGTTGTTTCATTGTTTTGATTTTCATTCTTCTTTTTCTGGAATGGATCAAGCTTTGGTTTTAGATAATATGAATAGGTCTATTGAAGATGCTTATCTCTTTCTTGAAACGGCAGAATATGTTATAATTACTTTAGGAACATCCTTTGCATACAAGCATTTAGAGCGAGACTTATATGTAGGGAATAATCATAAAATGCCTGCTGCTAATTTTAGAAAAGAGTTACTCGATGCAACCAGTAATGAACGTTGCTTGAGTGAAATTATACATGCTGTAAAAAGTATTAATCCTTCGGTGAAATTTATTTTTACAGTTAGTCCAGTGCGCCACATTAGAGATGGGTTGGTTGAGAATAGTTTATCTAAGGCTAACTTGTTAAGCGCGGTCCATGAACTAAAGGAGGATGGTTATTATTTCCCTGCTTATGAATTAGTCGTGGATGTATTGCGCGATTATCGTTTCTTCAAAAGAGATTTAGTACATCCTAGCAAACAGGCTGTGGAGTTTGTGTGGGAAGCATTTGTATCTAATTGTCTTTCAAGTAAAGATGAAATTTTGCGGAAGAAAATAATACAATTGAATAATAACTTAGCTCATAGGCCGTTGCATAAGGAGAGCAATTCATATAAAGAATTTGTAATATCAATAAAGCTGCAAGAAGAGGAGCTTAAAAAGCAATACCCATATTTGAAATTAGACTAAAGAGAGACTTGAATTAGTCAACCTTTTCAAAGCGAAGCTCTCTTAAAAGATAGGTGTCTTTAGAAGGAACAAAAAACATATATACTTGATAAGTACCATTGCTCGATACAAGCTTTCCAATGGCAAATAAGGTACTATTAGAACTTGACTTTCCTTTTTGCCTTATTTTAAAACTTTTGGGCTCATGTTTTGAAAAGAATTTCTTAATAATAATTAGGGCTTGAGACTTACTATAAGTTTTTGCTTTACTCGAAAAAGTTATATCTACAGAATTGTAGAATATGCTACTTAATTTTTTTAAGTTGCCGCTTTCCAGACTCTTCTCCGCAACCGTCAAATTGCTTTCTTGGGCAAACGCGGGCAGAAACATAAAGCTAAAAAAGCAAATATATGTGATTAACTTTTTCAATGTAGTAGGTTACTTACAGTAGGTAAGTCTCTCAAAATTAGTACATTGTGCCCACTTATTATGTCAAAAAAGTGTTTACTTATAATAATGGATGGTTGGGGCCATGGTAAAAATGCAAGTGCAGATGCGATAAAAAACGCAAATACGCCATTTGTAGACAGCTTATATAACCAATATCCTAATAGCGAATTAATTACATGTGGGGAGCAAGTAGGCTTGCCAGCCGGGCAAATGGGCAATAGCGAAGTCGGTCATTTAAACCTTGGCGCTGGCCGCATTGTGTATCAAGAATTGGAGCGTATTAATGTAGCCATAAGAACTAAAGAGCTATTTAAAAACGCTGCTTTAATAAAGGCTGTTACCTATGCCAAAGAAAACGATAAACCCTTGCATTTAATGGGTTTGGTGAGCGATGGAGGGGTACACTCCCATATAGAACATTTAATTGCATTGTGTAATTTCTGTAACGAACAAGGGCTTGACAAGGTATTTATTCATGCATTTACAGATGGGCGCGATACTGACCCTGAGAGTGGCTTAGGATTTATAGAACAGTTAGAAAAGAGTATTAAAGGTACTAATGCTAAGATTGCTACTATTACTGGACGTTTTTATGCGATGGATAGAGACAAGCGCTGGGAACGAGTAAAACTGGCTTATGATAATATGGTGCACGGGAATGGCACGAAAGTTACTAGTGCAACAAATGCATTGAAACAATCTTATTCCAATGGTGTTACAGATGAGTTTTTAAAACCGATAACAATAGTTGTTGAGAAGAAACAAGCGCTTGCAACCATTCAAGATGGTGATGCTGTTCTGTGTTTTAATTTTAGAACAGACCGTTGCCGAGAAATAACGGAAGTGCTTACACAGCAAGATATGCCCGAACATAATATGCATAAACTAAGCGTGCATTATAGTACTATGACCGAATATGATAAGACGTATAAGGGCATAAACGTACTTTTTACCAATGAAAATTTAAAAAACACTTTGGGCGAAGTCTTAGCAGCAAATGGAAAAACACAAATTCGCATGGCTGAAACGGAAAAGTATCCGCATGTAACCTTTTTCTTTTCGGGCGGTCGTGAGACCGAGTTTGAAGGTGAGAAGAGAATGATGAAAGCTTCGCCGCAAGATGTTCTGACTTATGACCTTAAGCCAGAAATGAGCGCATATGAATTGACAGAAGCTTTACTGCCTGAGTTAAAAGATGGAGCAGCTGATTTTGTGTGTTTAAATTTTGCCAATGCTGATATGGTTGGTCATACAGGCGTATGGGAAGCAGCTATAAAAGCAGCCGAAACTGTAGACAAATGTGTAGGAAAAATTGTGACCGAAGCCTTGAATAATGATTATGCGATATTCTTAACCGCTGATCATGGCAATAGTGATTTGTTAATAAATGAAGATGGCACGCCTAATACAGCGCATACGCTCAACCCGGTGCCATTATTTTTTATCTCAAATGAACAAGGTCAAAGCATTAAAGATGGTAAGCTGGCAGATATTGCACCAAGTATTCTAAATTATATGAGCATAGACATTCCATCTGATATGACGGGAAAGGTACTTTTTAATGCTTAGTATCATTTTATTGTTTGTAAGTTTCAATCTTTTCTTCAGCCATGGCTAAAGTGTCGCCTGCTTTTTTATGAGATAGACTCGTACAAATGAAAATGGCATAGAGGAGGAGGGTAATGATAAGAACATCGGCATATTTTGTTTTCATGGTAATCTAATTATAATGTCAAAAAAAATGTTGGATCCTTAAACTATGGTCATTGTTGTCAGTCCAATGAACTATAGATTAGACGCAAAAAAGAGGTGCTTTTGTACGATTTAATATAAATTTGACACAAATGGGACATAAGATTTTATGGGTGATTTTGATAAGTGTGTGTGTTCCATTTATTGCTTGGTCGCAAACGGATACCTCAGAGTTAAAGAAGTTAAAAGAGCTCGATGAGATTGTAATCTCAGGCAGTAAATTTTCAGAGAGAAAAAAAAATATAGCGCAAAAAATTGATGTAATAGGCGCCAAAGAATTAAAGGCTTTGAACATGCCTACTATAGCCGATGTGCTCATTCAAAGTGGGAAGGTATTTGTTCAGAAAAGCCAACAAGGAGGAGGAAGTCCTGTTGTGCGTGGTTTTGAAGCTAGTCGAGTATTATTAATGTTAGATGGCGTGCGTATGAACAATGCAATCTATCGTTCAGGGCACTTACAGAATGTTATTTCTGTAGATAATAATATGCTCTCTAGCGTGGAGATATTGAATGGTCCTGCCTCAACAATATATGGGAGTGATGCATTGGGCGGTGTAGTGTCCATGCAAACGATTAAGCCTAGGCTTACTAATGAGAAAGAATTTAAACTAAGTCAGGCACAAGCCATGCTTCGTTATGCATCTGCCAATCAAGAGAATTCAGTTAGTACAGGTTTTGGTTTTGGAAATAAACATTGGGGTACGTTTACTAATATTAGTTTAGGCTCGTTTAAAGATTTACGACAAGGAGGGTGGGATCCCAATAATCAGTTAGCGACATGGGGGCGAAACTCTTATGTACAACGTATTAATGGTATAGACAGCATAGTGAATAATAGCAATAATCTGTATCAAAAAAATAGTGGCTATAGCCAAATGGATTTGTTGCAAAAGATTACCTACGCACCAAATTATAATAATATTCACCAGCTTAATTTGCAATACTCAACGACTTCAGACATACCGCGTTATGATCGATTAACTGAAACGAGTGCTGGACTGCCGAAACATGCGGAGTGGTATTACGGTCCGCAAATAAGAAGTTTGGTTGCGTATCAATATGATTATTTCGGAGAGCGTAAATTATTAAATGACTTTACGATGAACCTTAGTCATCAATTTATCGAAGAGAGCAGAAATACACGTAGGTTTCAAAGCGATGAATTGTCTAAAAGAAAAGAAGAGTTGAATGTGCTGGCGCTTAATATTGCAGCGCGTATAAAATTAGGTAATCATGAAATTACCTATGGTGGTGATGCTCAAGTTAACTTTTTGAAATCAACAGCATTTGGCCAAAATGTGGTGACAGAGCAACGAAGTATTATTGATACAAGATATCCTGATGGTGATAATAATATGAATTTGTACGGTGCTTATGTTCAACACATTTATAAGTTTGCCAATGGTCGTTTTGTGTTGAATGATGGCTTGCGTATTAATCAATCAAGCTTGTCCTCTACGATTGATAATAATTTATTGAATCTTCCATTTACAGAGATTAATCAGAACAATAGAGCGCTTACAGGTAATATAGGTTTGATATACTTTGCTACCAAAGAGCTTCGTTTTAATCTAAATGCCTCTCGTGGTTTTCGCTCTCCTAATATTGATGATGCTGGCAAGGTGTTTGATAGTTTTAGCGGTGAGCTATTGGTTATACCAAATGAGAATATTAATCCAGAGTATACTAACTCAGTAGACTTAGGCGTACAGTATCAAACGGATAAATTGTTTATCAGTGCCTTTGGTTTTTACACACAATTCTTAAATGCTATTGTATTGGATAAAACTACTTTTAATGGGAGTGATAGTATTATGTATAATGGTACACTTACTCCTGTTTTCTCAAATCAGAATAAGGCAGAGGCTTATTTGTATGGAGGAGGAATTGAAGCAAGGATTGACTTGACAAAAAAAATTCAGTTTAATGCTAATACGAGTTACACATTTGGAAGGTATATAAATGCTGGCTATGAAGTGCCTTTGGATCACGTGCCACCATTGTATGGTAGGGTGAGCTTAGGCTACAATGAAAAAAAATGGGGTAGTCAATTCTTCTTCCTATATAATGGCACCAAGCGCCTAGAAGACTATAATATTAATGGGCGTGATAATTTTAAATTTGCATTGCCAACCGGTACGCCATCTTGGTATACGATTAACTTAAGAGGGCATTATAATTTAAATGAACACTTTAAAGTGCAAGCTGGTGTAGATAATATTATGGATAGAAACTATCGCACCTTTGCTTCGGGTATTTCAGCTCCAGGGCGTAATTTTATTTTGAGCTTGCGATATAAAATGTAAGCTATATTTGAAACAGCAATGAAACTTGAGAACAAATACAATTATCTAATACTGTTCTTAGCTCTCCTTTTACTTTTTGATTTAAGCTCTTCTATTTACTATTATTTTAACCTGCCTATCGACGGTGATTTGGCAAGAATAGTTGCACCATCAATTACTTATGAAGCGGTATTGGCTGATCCATTAGGGATGAATATATTAAAATCACAACAAGCTTATGCAGGTGCTGGTCGTTTTTCATGCCATTATTTTACCCAGTGGTGGTTTACTTCCATGCATGGACTTATAGGTGTATTTGTAAAAGATAAGGTGTTGCAATTGTATATCACTTCAACTGCTTTTAGCTTGTTCCTTCATTTAATATTTTTAGTGTTAGCTTATATATATGCCAAAGGTAAAAGTCAGTTTAAGCTTCAATCATTTATTTTTATCTCTTTTTTAGCTACGGCCTTTATTCAATATAATGGTTATCATGAATGCTTGGGTATTATAGATAGGAGTATTAATTATTGTTTCTTTTACGCCTTGCCATTGTTTGTATTGTTGTTTTATTTCTATCCTTTTTACAAGTTTTATACCGCCAATGATTTTGAAAAGCTACCTAAATTTTGGCATCTGATTTTGCTTTTACTTGGTCCATTACTTGCTTTTAGTGGTCCATTGATACAACCTATTGTATTTATTTTATGGCTGTTCTATCTTTTAGGCACTTATGTGCCTAATGCATTTTTTGGCTTAAGAAAAAGTAAATGGATTACATGCTATTTTATTTACATTTTTATTTTTTGTTTGTATGCTTTTTATACAACTACATATAATATTGAAGCTGATGCATCCGTTCCTGTTGTTAAGAGATATCAGCTCATGTTACAAGGTGTCCTACATATATTGACATTAAAACCTGCTTGGCTATTTTTATTTTTAGCTATTGCTATTCAATATTATGTGGCTGTGAGATTTAAGCTTATTGATAAAAAAACATTGTCCAAGCTATTATTGTTCATTTTATCTTTTAGTCTGCTTTATTTATTCTTGTTGCCTTTGGGTGGCTATAGATCTTATCGTCCTTTAATTGTTCGGTACGATACCTTCTTGCCTGTTACCTTATGCTTTGTCTTTCTTTTTGTATACCTGGCGCATTATATCTTTTGGAAGGTTCATGGTACTTTAAGGATTGCGTTCCTGGGTATTGTTTTCTCTTTCTGGGTAATCTTTTCTATCGCAGATAAATATGATGGTCGCGCCACAAATGATTGTCAGCGTGCTGTTTTAGAGGAAGTGACGCATAGTAAGTTGCCCGTAATAAAAGTTGAGGCTCCATGTAATGTGCTTACATGGACTACTACCGAGTTTCAATATGCAGAGCATATGATAACCATCAATAAGTCTTTAAAATTATGGGGTTTTATAAATGATGAACAGCGGGTAGAGCTGATTGAACAGGAATGATTATTTTTTATTGAAATAATTTAAAACAATCCGAGCTTTAGAAAAACCAACGACTTCTGATATTTCTTTTTCGCTGGCTTCTTTTAATTTTTTTACCGAGCGAAACTTTTTTAAAAGTTCCATAGCTGTTTTTTTGCCTATGCCTTTAATGTCTTCTAATTCATTTTTAATAACCCCCTTACTTCTTTTAGAACGGTGGAAGGTGATACCAAATCGATGCACTTCATCACGTACACGGCGTATGAATTTTAAACTTTCACTATGGTAAGGAAGTTTTAAGCTTTCGCTATCTCCAGGAAAAAATATTTCTTCAATATTCTTAGCTAACCCTATTACATTAATCTTGCCCATTAATTCTAAGTCATTAAGTGCTGTAATGGCTGCATTTAATTGTCCTTTACCGCCATCAATAATAATGAGTTGAGGTAGCGGTTGCTTCTCATGTAGTAAGCGACTATACCGGCGAAACACCACTTCGGTCATGGAGGCAAAATCATCAATGCCTACTACCGTTTTAATATTATACTTTCTATAATCGCTTTTGGATGGTAAGCCATTTTTAAAACACACCATGCCTGCAACAGGAAAGCTACCTTGAAAGTTGGAGTTGTCAAAGCATTCAATATGATCAGGATAAAAGGGTAAGCTTAAATCCTCCTGAAGCTGTTCTAATAGTTCGGCTAAGTCGTCTACTGTTTTTTCTTTAATGTGCAGGATTGTTTTACGCTTTTCCTCATCAATGAGGTAGGTAGCATTTTTTTCAGAAAGTGCTAATAGTTTCTTCTTGTCTCCAGCGACAGGTATGGTTTGTTTTACATCAATAGGTAAGTCTATTGGGAAGGGAAGTATAATTTCTTGGCAGTCGCTTTTAAACTTATCTCTTAGTTGTAGAACAATATTGGGCAGGATATCTTCCTCGCGCTCTTCTAGTTTTTTAGTAAACGATTGAGAAAAACTGTTGACAATATTCCCCTGAAATATCATCATATAATTAATGAATACTTTATCTGAGTTAGTCACAACACCAACAATTTCCGTATTATCTATTTTAGTATTGGCTACAATAGATTTGCTTTGGTAGTTTTTAATATAGTCTAGTTTCTTTTTTACAATTTCTGCCTTTTCAAATTGTAGCTCTTCAGCATAGAGCTGCATTTGTTTCTTGTACTCTTTTTCTATTGAGCTGTTTTTGCCTTTGAGTATTTCTTTTATTTGATCTATATGAAACTTATAGTCTTCCTCACTTTGTAATCCAATACAAGGTGCCTTACAATTACCTATGTGATACTGCAGGCAAGCTTTGTATTTATTTTTGGCAATTTCTTTAGGCGATAAATTGAGATTGCACGTCCTAATAGGCAGTGTCTCTCTAATAAATTGTAATAGCTCGCGCACATTTTTTACTGAGGTAAATGGTCCTATATATTCCGACCCGTCTTTTATTTTTCTTCGCGTTAAGAATACTCGTGGGTAAGCTTCTTTTTTTATTACAATATGTGGGTAGCTCTTATCGTCTTTAAGATCAATGTTGTACTTAGGTTGATGTTTTTTAATTAATGAATTTTCTAGTAGGAGTGCGTCATGTTCAGAATTTACAATGGTAAATTTTATTTCTGCAATCTCGCTTACCAGGCGAGTTGTTTTGAAGTACTGTGTTTTTTTTACGAAGTAAGAGGATACGCGCTTGCGTAAATCTTTGGCCTTGCCTACATAAATTATTTTCTTACTGGCATCAAAGTATTGATACACACCCGGTTCGTGGGGTATAGAAGGGGCAATATGGCTATACTCTTCTTTGGTCATTATACTTTTACTAATCGGCTATCTATAATAAAGGGGTTGCTCTCCACTATTTTTACATACCGAAATTTTGGATGCATGGGGTTAATAATAATATTACTTTCCATAGGCAATATGGCAGATGGAACTTTAATGGCCAAATACTTATTGTCAATAATTAATTCTGTTCCGAGTTGTTGTGTGTCTCTAATATTTTTTGTCAGCTGCCAATGTTCATTTAAGTCTTTTTCTTTAATGGTGTGTATTGGATACTTATCTGGTATTTGAATTTTTAGTAAATGAATAGGAGCGAGCTTTAATCTTTTATTTAAATGTACCAGCATCTCACATAAAGCTAATGAAGCATGTTCGGCGCAGTATATCATTTCTACACCCAATTCATTCCAGCGGCCGCCGTATAAGCTTGCACCTACACCACTTAATTCATTTGCATATTTTTCAGGAGTTAGTCGGTAGGCCCACATAATTATTCCTATGCAAAAATGCCGTGCGCATAACGCCCCAACTGATGAATAATTAATTGCATACCATAAGAAGTATCCATAAAGTGCATAGGTTGTAGATTGTCAAAAGCAATACTATCCTCCATGAGCCATTCGTAAAAACTTTCTTTGTCTTGAAATATCTCTAGGCCTGCATCACATACTTCGGCTACTTCTAGTATTTTTTCGGCATGAGACGACTTAAAGGTATGGTTCTTGGAAAGGGCATAACGTTGTAATGACTTCTCAGAGATATCTAGGAAGCTAGCCCATTCTTTGTCAGAAAATGGAGCTCGGTTCTTAATGTATGCAAATAGCTTGTATGAAATACCGCGCTTGATGGATTGTATAAGCTCTAAGCGACTGTCAAATACTCGTTCGTAAGCTACGGCTACTTCTTCGGCTATTGTATTTTCTTTACCTTTGTACATTTGTCTACAAAGATAAGACATTTGTCTTTAAATTGGAAATTTATAGGTAGTTATAACCGTTTTCTCTTTTGAGAAAAGTCGCTTTACTTGTTCCTGAATCTGTAAGGTGCGCTCCGGAATAAATAATATACGTTGGTGGGTACTACTAATCCAACCTGGATCGCTGGTTTCGATATAAAGGCTTCTGAGTGATCGGTCGTCATCGCTTGATATGATACTTATACTTTGGGTATATAAGCTCGGATCCATCGCGCTGTAGTGCAGGGTCATTGCATGGGTAGCTGTATCATGAGTAATATCTATCAAGTACTTTTTATCTAAGGATTTGTCTTGTATGTTAGCCTCTTTAAATAATTCTTTAATATCTGTCCAAGGCATTTTATTATCTGGCACTTTGCTGCTGTCTTTGCTTCCATTGTCATTTACATACTTATTATACATCAATGGAGCTTCCATATCTAAGTAATCGCTTAATACCAATTCAATATCCGGATAGTTTACTCGACTATCACCATTATATTTTTTCTTTTTGCCACAGGCACTAATAGATATACAAATAATAGCAACCGCTATAACTCTAACACTTACCTTCTTTTGTACTTTCATCATTATCCTTTTACGTTATAACCGAGTTTAGTCAATTCAGTTTTTACTTTATCAACTGCTTTACCTTGTATAATAATTTCACCTTCTTTAAAACTACCCCCTGTCCCGCATTTTTGTTTCAAAGTTTTGGTTAGCTCTTTCCCTTCCGTATCATTCCCTTCAAAATCATAAACAACGGTTACGGTTTTGCCTCCGCGATGCTTTGTTTCAAACCTTACATAAAGCGTTTGTTCACTTGGTGCTGGTCCTGGTGTTTCTTCAGCATTATCATCTGGCTGCCAATCTGAGTTGGTACTGTATACTATGCCATTATTAGAACGGTTTTTTTTGCTCATTATTTTACTGCTTTTAAACTTAAATCCATACTCGTGGCATGATGTATGATGGCGCCACTTGATATATAGTCTACTCCTGTTGCCGCATATGCAGCTATAGTATCAATTTCAATGCCGCCGCTGGCCTCTGTTTCATATTTTTTATCAATAATTGTAAGCGCCTCTCTTATCTGGTCTGGGCTAAAATTATCTAGCATAATTCTATGAACACCACCATGCGCCATAACTTTTTTCACGTCTTCAAGGTCGCGTGTCTCTACTTCAATTTTGATGTCTAATTTTTTTTCGCTTAAGTATTCATTGGCTTTATCAATCGCTTTTTCAATACCTCCGCAAAAATCAATGTGATTATCCTTGAGCATAATCATATCGTATAGGCCCATTCTGTGATTATGACCTCCACCAATTTTTACCGCTTCTTTTTGAAACCATCGGAAGAGTGGCGTTGTTTTTCTAGTATCCAATAATTTGGTTGTCGTATCTGATACTTTATGTGCGTATTGATGGGTTAGTGATGCAATACCGCTCATACGTTGCATAATATTTAATACTAATCGCTCAGTACTTAATAAGGTTCTAGTCTTTGCTTTTATACGAAACGCCTCTTCACCATTTTTTACTTGGTCGCCATCTTTTTTGCTAAAAATGATTTCACAATCGGGCTGCACGTATTTGAATATTTTTTCCGCAATTTCTAGACCAGCAATAATTCCATCTTCTTTAATCTTAAGAACAGCCTCATCTTCAATATCAGCAGGGATGCAACATAGCGTGCTATGATCTCCATCGCGTATATCTTCTTCAAGTGCTTGCTTTATAAATTGATTTAAATCCATTAGCTCAAAGGTAAAGTTTTGGCATTAACTTTTTACTTAAGCATTGCTAAAACTCATTATATTTGCCTCGATTATTTTTATTAAAAACGACATCATGAAAAATATATTGCTACTCTCCGTATTTGTTCTGTCTTTGGCTTCTTGCTCCATATTTAAAGGCAAGCAAAAGCAACAAGAAAATACCAAAGTAACAATGGAAACGACCGAAGGGAATATTACGTTATTGCTATATAGTGATGTGCCACAACACGCTAACAACTTTATTAAGTTGGTTAAGCAAGGCTTATACGACAGTTTATTGTTTCACAGAGTTATTCCAAACTTCATGATACAAGGAGGGGACCCTCAAAGTAAAACGGCTCCCGCTGGTAAAGCACTAGGTAGTGGAAGCGTTGGTTATAGAGTGCCGGCAGAGTTTATGGTAGAAAAATATATTCATAAGAAAGGCGCCTTGGCAGCAGCTCGTGATGGTAATCCAGAAAAAGCAAGTAGCGGTTGTCAGTTCTATATAGTGGGTGGTAAAACGTATAATGCGAGTGAGTTAGCTAATTTAGAAAAGCAAAAAAATCTAAAATATACTGATGCACAACGAAAGCTTTATATGACCATTGGCGGTACACCACACTTGGATAACGAATATACTGTCTATGGCGAGGTTATTGAAGGCCTAGATGTTATTACAAGAATTGCGAGCGTGCCAAGAGATAAAACGAATAGACCTTATAAAGACGTGCGCATTATTAGTGCTAAGATTATTAAGTAGTGTTTTATTCAGTTAGAAATTGAATGGGTAATGTGTAACGTACCTTAACAGCTCTGCCGTTTTGCATACCGGCTTTCCATCTAGGCATTTTTTTTACTATTCTTAAAGCTTCTTTAGCACACGGGATGCAGTTTTCTTTCTTTATTTTGGCTCGTGTTATTTCTCCTTTTTTGTTTACAACAAAGTTAATATATACCGTTTCTCCAGAGAACGTACTGTCTTCTTGAACAGATCTGGGAAAGTTAATATTATTACCAAGGTAAGTATACATAGCCGCTTCACCACCGAGGAATGTCGGCATACTTTCTACAAATTCAAATACTTTTTCTTCACTTTGTATTTGGGCAAAAGAGAATTGTGTAAGTAATAAAAGGCTAAATAGTAATGATAGTTTCTTTAATAGCATCTGCTCATATTTCTTATTTAAAGATAAGTCTAATCTTCAAATTCGAGTTTAAATCGGATGGGAAGGATAATTGTTTCATTGACTACTTTGCCTTCCATCTCGGCAGGTTTCCAACGTGGCATTTCTCTTACAAGACGTCTGGCTTCTTTTTTAAAGGCTGCATTTTTCCCCTTGCGGATATTTATATCTTCAATCCAACCATCGCGTTTTACGGTAAACTCTATAATCACTATTTCTTCTAATTCTTTTTTTCTATCCTTTAAATATTTAGGGTATTTGATATTCTTGGCTAAAAAACTATTCAAACTGTCCATGCCTCCTGGGAAGCTTGCGCCAGATTTATATGGGCTATCCGCAATGATATGCTGAGATGATACGGTGCCAATGGAAGCTACTATTATAAGTAGGGTAATAAATATGCGCATGTAAATAATTTAGTATGATTATGAATAAAGGGTATTTAATATTACCAGTCCTTTTCTAGCATGCGACGCTCCGCCTTGCCTTTTTCTTTTTTGTCTTTGATCTTTTTTTCTTCACGTCCTAGAGCATCTAATATTTTATCGGCTTGGTCTTTGCTTATTTTGCTTGGTTGCGGTTTAGGTTTTTGTTGTTCTTTCTCTTTTTTGTCTTCAGGCTTGTCTTCTTTGTTTTTATCTTCACTATTTTTGTCGTCTTTTGGTTTCTTAGGTTCTTCTTTTTTGTCTTTATCCTTATCCTTCTTTTTGTCGTCTTTTTTCTTATCGTCTTGATCTTTTTTCTTTTGTTCTTGCTTTAGTTTTTGTTGTGCGTAGGCAAGGTTATATTTTGTTTCTGCGCTGGTAGGATTTTTCTTTAAAGAGGCTTTATAGTAATTAATTGCTTCTTGCCATTTTTGCTCTTGAGCCCTCACATTACCTGCGTTATGATACGCAGCGGCGCCAACCTTCTTATTAATAGCACTGGCGCCAACTAGATTAAATTTTTTAATAGCTTCCTCACTATTTTTATTCTTAAAATGGCTGTTACCCATATTAAAGTCAGCTGTTTTTTTGTTCTCTTTTTTCTTTGCTGCTTTTTGATATTCTGCTAGGGCTTCGGTGTATTTTCCTTTTTTATAAAATTCATTTCCTTTATAAATATTACGGTCAGTAGCAGTTTGCGCGCTTACAATTTGAGGTAAGATCATCAATAATAATAGATGAAATGCTGTACGCAATCGCTTACCACTTTTTTTATTGGGCATGAAAAATTCGATAAGCATAAACAATAACATAAACGCTAAGAAATACTGGAAGTAGGAGCTGTAGTTCGTAAAGCGACTATTACCCAAATCACTTTTTTCAATTTGTTCTAATTGATTCTTCAAGGATGCAACATCACTTGTAATATTGTTTAAGCGTATGTACATGCCATTGCCTACATCAGCTAGTTTTTGGAGTTCCTCTTCATTCATTTTAGAAATAATTTCTTTACCTTCTCCGTCTTTTTTAAAGCCTTCGTTATTGGGTAATGGAATAGGGGCTCCTTGTTCTGAACCAATTCCAATGGTACAAATAGTTATTCCTTCTTCGCTTAATTTTTTTACTTCGTTTAGTGCTTTTTCATCGTGATCTTCTCCATCAGAAATAACGATTACGGCTTTGTGTTTAGCATCCTTTGTATTGAATGTTTCGCGAGCCATTTGCAGTGCATCACCCAATACCGTTCCTTGTGTTGGTACTTGCTCTGGAGAAGCTAGGCTTAAGTTCATTTTTAATGCTTCAACATCAGACGTTAAGGGAACTGATAAATATGGACGCCCAGCAAAAAGGATAAATGCCAAACGATTACTGCTTAAACCATCAATGAGTTTATTGGTAAATAATTTTGCTTTTTCTAATCGGCTTGGTTTTAAGTCTTGCGCGTACATACTGTTGCTTACATCTAATGCAATAACTACATCAATACCTTTCTGAGCTACTTGCTGTACCTCACCACTTTTTTGTAAGTTGGCCAGACCAATTACACCAAAGAATAAGGCCAAGGCAAGAAATATAAATTTTACTTTATTGAGTAATGCACTATAACTTGGGGTTAGGCTTTCAACCAGCTTTTGATCACCAAGCTTGGTAATTTTCTTTTTACGTTGCAGCTGATACATGAAGTACACAACAACTGCTATTACTACTAAAAGCAATAGAATAAAATATTCTTGATGTTGAAAGCGTAACATGCGCTTGCAAATTTATTGGTTCAAACCTTAAAGCCGTGCAAAAATTTACAACTCAATCAAGGCTTCACGCGCTACTCCGTTGGAGATAAAGCTCACCTTCACGTCTGTATAGTCTTCTATGAACTTTCTGTAATTCATAAATGTTTGAGGCAAGTCGCTTATCGCGCGACAGTCAGCCATAGATACGCCCCAACCTGCATGACTTTCATAACCGATTTTAATATTTTCGGTGGTAAACTCATATGGGAATTGGTCCGTAGCCTTACCATCAATAATATATGATGTAGCTACTTCTAAGGTGTCAAAATCATCTAACACATCCGTTTTAGTAATGATTAAATCAGTAACACCATTAATCATACAAGAGTATTTAAGCGCTACTAAATCCAACCAGCCACAACGTCTTGGGCGACCAGTTGTTGCACCAAATTCACCGCCTAACTTGCGTAATTTATCGCCGGTGGCATCATGTAGCTCGGTAGGGAATGGGCCACTACCAACACGTGTGCAATAAGCCTTTGTAATTCCAAATACTTTTCCAACCATCGTTGGAGGCACACCTAAACCATTACACAAGCCTGCCGATATGGTGTTGCTTGAGGTTACAAAAGGGTAGGTGCCAAAATCAATATCTAGCATCGTGCCTTGAGCGCCTTCTGCTAATATTCTCTTGCCCGCTTTTATAGCATTGTTCAAGTAGTATTCGCCATTAATAACTTTTAAGCTTTTTAATGCGGCCAGCGATTCAAAAAATCCTTTCTCGTATGCTGCTATATCTTCTGTAAAGCCCATTTGGTTTAACAGTTTTACATGTTTTTCTTTTAGCGTATTATATCTTTCTTTAAAATCTGCTTTAATTACATCGCCCACTCTGATACCGTTACGCCCAGTCTTGTCCATATAGGTTGGTCCAATACCTTTAAGTGTGCTACCAATCTTGTCTTTTCCCTTGGCTAGCTCACTTGCTTTATCTAAGGCGCGATGTGTTGGTAGTATGATGTGCGCACGATCGCTTACCAAAATTTTGGATGTTGGATCAACACCGTGCGATTTAATAGATTCCAATTCTTTTTCAAGTGTAATAGGATCAATGACTACCCCGTTACCAATAACATTAATAATATTATCATGAAATACGCCCGATGGTATGGTATGTAATACAATTTTTTCATCCTTTACATATAGCGTATGACCAGCATTGGGACCTCCTTGGAAGCGCGCGATGATATCATAATCTTTGGCTAAATAGTCCACTATTTTTCCTTTTCCTTCATCGCCCCATTGTAGGCCTAATAGTACATCAATCATTATTTATTTATCTTGATATTCGCGTAATTCATTAGGACTTCGACAGGCTCAGTCTGACATTAAAAATTGCGAAATGATTAAGGGGTCAAATTTAGAACAATTAATAAGAGGGAGTAAGCTTTCAGGCTTTTTTTATGCACTATTCTTATCAAAAGTGAGTAATTCCATTGTTTCGCCCAGTCTAGCGTAGGTTTTATAGCTCAACCAATCGCCCAAGTTTATAAAGTGGCTTTTGGCGCCTAGCGGCAAATGATTAGGAATATGCCTGTGCCCAAATACGAAGTAGTCAATATGTTGCTTCTGTAGTAACTCTTTGGCATACAAAACTTGCAATTCCTTATCCTCTCCAAAAAACTCCAAATCTTTATACTTATGCTTGGGTCCTTGCTTGCTTAAAAAACTAGCTATTTTAAAACCAAGATCTGGATGCACATTGCGATACAAGAATTGGCATATCTTATTACGAAGCACAGCTTTTAGTAATTTATACTTCTTATCTCCTGGGCCAACACCGTCTCCATGGCCAAGATGTACGCTGCTTTGATTTATCTTAAAAGTGCTGTGCTCATGTATTACTTCAATATTCAATTCTTGGGTAAAGTAATCTCGTGTCCATAAATCATGGTTTCCTGTAAAGAAAATGATATGCACGCCTGCATCGCTCAAAGCAGCCAACTTACCTAGGAAGCGTGTTGTACCTTTAGGTATTACTTTTTTATACTCTAACCAAGTATCCCATACATCACCCATGAGAAAGAGATATTCTGCGGAGGGTTTTATTTGGTCTAACCATATACATACTTCGCGCTCACGAGCAAGAGATGTCTCATAATCTGGTATGCCAAAGTGAAAGTCAGAAGCAAAGTAAGCGTACTTGCCAGCTGGTATTTCTATGGAACGCGATGGAATAGGCATGCTTAAAACTTACCGCTATTTTCTTTTTTATATTGTTCCCAGGTGGTTCGTATCCACCAGCGGATCTCTAATTCGGAAGCGGTCCTAGCAAATTGATAATCCATCGGATGTTCATTCATATAAAAAGCAAGTGCATCACCTTTTAAACCTGTAATTTTTGCTACGGTTTCGGGTACGTACTTCGTGTCTATAAACTTCTGGAGTTCTATATCCTTGGCTTGTTGTTGAAACTTACGCAAGTCTTTATGCTTTTTCGAAAACATTTGATATAAAGAACTAACCGGTGCCTGAATCGACTTTTCTTGCTTATGTTCTAGCACATCTTTATACAATTCGGCTCGGCGCACGGAGTCTTTTTGATAAGGCGTAAGCTGTCGTTCTATCACTACGTCTTTTAATATATTTCTTTTAAAAGATAGCTTTACGGTTAAGAAGTCAAAGTTTTTGACCTCATTAATATGAATAGATTTCCAGTTATAACCTACGTAAGAGATCTTAAGATATTGGTCGTCTTTTACTTCAATAGAAAAACGCCCTCTGAAGTCTGTAACAACACCATACTTGCTTGTTAAGTTATTTACACTCACTTTGCTCATAGGGGTATTGGTTGCGGAGTCCAATACAACACCATGCAATACAGTCTGTGCTTGCATATTTAGCTGAGCTATGCAGGCTATTAATAATATGAAAAGTATTTTTTTCACTTGTTACAAAATTACATCATGGCTTTTGCATAGGATATAATGTTTTCCTAATGTTTGGAAAAAGAGAATTATTCCTTCTCGGTAAAATCGAAAAATAACTTAACGTCAATTTCAAGAACGAGAGAAATTGTATAAAGCTGTGATATGCTTGTATTTATTACCCCGCGCTCAATTCTACTGATTTGGCTAATTTCAAAATCTGCGGAGTATGCCAATTCCGACTGTGTTATGCCCTTAAGATTTCGGTAATACTTCACATTTTCGCCTACTAATTTAATAATATTAGTATGACGCTTAATTTTCACATTGTAAGAATGAAGGTTTTTAGCACATAAAAAGTAGGCATATTTGCCTATTTTTATTAATAATTCATTAACTTAGTTCAGAACATTAAAAAATAATACCAATATGAAAAACAAAATTTCCTTACTTCAAGCATTCTTAGTTCTTTGTTTACTGTGCTCGCCACTACTTATGCAAGGTCAAGATGGCGGTAATCCTGACCCCGATGCAGGGTGTAACGACCTGTTTATTTCAGAGATACTTTTTAATAAAGAACCAGGTGTAAATAATATTGCAGAATTAAATTACGCAGTTGAGATATTTAATGCTTCGGGTACTGATATTAATTTGGCAATTTATGACCTGCAGCTTCAAAATAATATACTTGGTCAGGTAACCATACCATTATCAGGGATATTATCATCTCATGAAGTTTACGTAGTTAGCAACTCAAATGCACGAGTAGATTTGCAACAAATTTCTGATCAATTGAATGCAGGTTTAGACTTTGGCGATAAACTTTCACTTGAATTAAGGAAGAACAGTGTTGTTATTGATAAAGTAGGAGAAGGAATACCTAACACGCCAAATACTGTGTTAGATATAAATCAGATGCTTTTAGACCCCGTGTCTTACTTAGCTTCATTTGATTTAAACTTAGATGATTATAATAATATTGATGTACGACGCGGCTTATTTGTTATAGAAGGAGAACCTAACTTTACAACAGAAGGCATTTTAGGTAATTGGTCGTATCATCTTTCGAGCGACATTTCTGATATTGGAGAGCATAAATGTATGTGTAATAAGCCTGAAGGGCAAGATTATATCGGATTTGAAGAATCTTCGTTCATTTTCTATTTAGGTGATGAAGGCCAAGTTGATCCAATGCAATTAATTATCAATGGTCAATCTGGATCTAATCAACCAATTAACAATGCAAGTATTACTATTGATTATTTGCATTCAGGGCCCACTGATGTCTGTTATTCTACGGTTGCTAATCCAAATCCAGAATTGGAATGGAATGGCGCACAATCGACAACTCAATGTAATGATAATATAGGAAATCCTTACGGTGTATTCACAACAATCCCTAAAATTAAAAGAACTTTTAATCCAATTGTAAATAATCCAAGTTATGCCTCAATAACATTATCATCAACTGATCCTAATGTTCAAATAGATTTATCTCGAATAAGTCATACAATTACTCTTCTGCCAATTTTCCCGATGAGTACCCAAAGATATAGTAAAGTCGAAAGAAAGATAATTTATCCAAATGTAACGGTAGGTAATCTGTTTGTTCATGCAAAAGAAAAATATTCATATAAAATATTTAATACCCTAGGACGTGTTGTTTTAGAAGGATCAATTAGCGAACGAGATAAATATATTGAAACTTCTAATTTTGCAAATGGAATTTACTTAGTTTCGTTTTCAAGTGACAATGGTTATTTCTTTTTGAATAAATTTATTAAACAATAGGAATTCGTTATCAATGATTAGTTTCTATGATATATTTATAGAGTGAAGTTGAAATATTATTTACTTGTGAGTTTATTGACCATTTCAAAAATTACTTTTTGTCAAAGTAATAATGTAAGCGTGTCTTTAAACTCACTCTTATTCTTTAATCAATCTGTTTCTTCCTTAGATTCAACAAATTTTGGAAATCAAAAAAGTATTCAGCTATTTCCGGCTTTTGGCTATTCCAAAGAATTAAATAGATTATGGTTGGGTTGCGAATTAGCTTATAAACAAGTAAAGTACAATGTTTATTCAAGTTCAACGGCATCCGTATTGCCATTTGTTAGAACAGAGACTAATTCATTGCCTACTACTTCTATTTATTTTGCTCCTTACTTATTACGTAGTTTTGCGAGTGAAAACTTAAGATTTAATATAGGAATAGAGTTACCATTAGAATATTTTTTAAAGCGCGAACAAATACTAAATTCTTGGGAAACGGATAAGGTAAGTCAAAACACATATCTTGAGAAAAAAACCCAAAGGTTGTATCCCAAAATATTGAATTGGGCTGCATATATGCAATTAGGAATATATAGAAAGCTTTATAGGGGTTTATATTTTGGAGCAGAAATGGGTGTGGGAATAACAAACGAAATATATTTCGGAAATAGGATAGATACTTATCAAGAAATGGAGAATGGGATTACGACAATCAACAGGGAAACCATTATCAAGTATGAAAGGAATATATCAGGAAGCTTAAACTTTAGACCCACTTTATCTTTGCAGTATTATTGGTAAAAATATGAAAATTAGAGAATTAACCTTATTGCTTGTACTTTTAGTTATTTTTGCTTCAGCACAAGGCCAAGCTAATAGAATTAGCCTCATAATTAACTCTTTTAATTATCAAACTGAACATGCCTCTTCACAAGATACTCTACAAACTGAAAAAGAAACTAATCTTAGCGTGTTACCTTCTATTGGATATTACAGAACTTTAAAGAGTAATACGGGGATAGGCTGTGAGATTGGATTTATGCATTCTACTACAAAGAGTACCATTACTTCTAAAACCTTGGATAACAGTTACAACGAAATTCAAGACAGAATTAGCCCGTATAATATTTTTTATATCTGCCCAACCTTATTTCAAAATTATTACTTTAGCAACTTCCAATTTGTTACTTCTCTTATTTTCCCAATAGAATATGTAACTAAGCATGAGTTCGAGTTTACTCGGGATATTGATATTCTTACTAATGGAACAAATATTATTGACTATTCTAAAACAATAGAGCCCAACAATATTAAATTTGGTGTTTATTGTAACTTCAACTTAAATATGAACATATATAGAAAAGTATATTTAGGCGCCCAGACTGCTATTGGAATAGATACTGATATGCGGTTTGGTCAAAGAACCAATTATAAAAGCGTTACTGAAAATGGTGTTGTAACTACAGAAGAGACTGCAATTACTAATTTTAGGAGAGATAGTCGAGGTAGGCTTAAGTTCCGTCCTGGCATTGTTTTATCCTATAATTTCTAAAATGAGGTTATAGGTTTTCGACACAGGCTCAACATGACACATGATAAAAAGGTCTTTAATAAACAATCAACTCATAAAAACTATCCTTATTGTAATATTTCTGAGCTAATGCTTGAATATCTTCGGTGGTGATGTTCTTATAAATATCAATGCTGCGGTCAAAGCGGCTTTGCTCAAAATCATTTAATATCAATCCTTTCCAGCGCCCCATAATCTTAAAGGGTCCGTCTATACTACCCAGTATGCTGCCTAGAATGTAGTTTTTGACCAGCTGCAATTCTGCTTCAGGCACTTTCTCTTCTTGTAGGCGTTTCATTTCATTCCATACTTCTTGCACGGCTTTTTCGGCTACATCTTTTCCTGCTTCAGTTGCTACCATATAGGTGCAGCCATGTTGCTGGCTTTGTACATAGCTATAGATGCCATAGGTGTAACCCTTATCTTCTCGGATGTTACTCATAAGGCGTGAACCGAAGTAGCCGCCAAAGAGTGTATTGACAAACTGCATGGGGGTAAAGTCATCGTGTGTATTGGGTACAAATGCTTTTCCAATACGAATGGCACCTTGCACACTTGTTTCATCATTAATAATGCTGTGCTTTTTTTCTTGGTGCGGGTTTACAGTGTCTAAATTGAGTGTTGAAGGAGCTACATCACTTGTATCTTGACCAAAGATTGATTTAATCTCCTCAAGGTACTGTTCCGGAAAACGACCGCTGATAAAGATCTTGGCTTCTTGCAGATTGTAATGTTGGGTAACAAAATTTCTGAGTAATGCAGTATTTAGTTTATCAAAATCTCCTGTGCGCACATAACCACCATAAGGATGATCAAAACCAAAAATATACTCGTCTATTAATCGGTTAGCTACAAATTCGCCTTTCTTAAGGTTCACCTGTAATCCTTGCTCTGATTGAGCCTTGTATATTGCTAACTCGCTCTCTGGGAATTGAGCATCCGTAATTATTTCATGGATGAGTGGCAGTAGTTTGGTCAAATGCTTGCTTAAGCAACTGAGTGAAATAATTGCATAATCGTTATTAGAATAAGAGTTTAGGCTGGCCCCTACATTTTCAAAAAAAGTATTTATTTCTAAGGCAGTATGCTGGCTTGTTCCCGATTTTAATAAGCTGGCGGCAGCTTTGGCCACTGTTTTTTGGCTTTCGTATATTAGTCCGGCTGGGAAATAAATTTCCAGCTTTACTACTTTTTGTACTCCGGAGTTTAAGCTGTATAGCTTGGCACCATTGGATAATGTATCGTGCTCAATGCCGGATAGTTTGAAATTAAAATCAGTGGCTGGAAATACCTTGGGTATTTGTGTTCTGTCTAATGTAGTCATTTATTTTAATGGAGAGTCTGGCTCTTTTTTAAAGTGATTGTATACCAATTTATCTACCAAAGATGGGAATAATTTATTTAGCCACACGGTTAATTTTCCTTGGAAGGTCATAATTACGGTGCGCTTACGTTTGGCAATGGCACGGAGTATGATATTTGCGCACTCCTCGGCACTCATGAGCTTATCTTCTTTAAGGGGTGTCTCGCCTTGTGCTTGACCGCTTTGGTCTAGAGCAGTATTTCTTATATTGGAGGCGGTAAAGCCTGGGCTAACCCACATTACATTTACACCTGTGTGTAATAACTCTATGCGTAAGGATTCTAAAAATCCTTGCAATGCAAATTTTGAAGACGAGTAGGCAACACGACCTGGCAGCCCTTTGTAACCTGCAATGGAGCTTATACCAACGATAGTGCCTTTGCTTGCAATAATGCTGTGTAGGGCGCTCTTTGTAGTAAATATGCTACCCCAATAATTAATATCCATCACTTGCTTGAGCACTGCTGTATCTACTTCTTGGAATAAGGCGCGCATGCTTATACCGGCATTATTAATGAGTACATCTATACGTCCAAAGCGCTCACTGCTTGCCTTTACAAAGGCTTGGCATTGTTCCTCCTCGCTTACATCGGCTTGGAATGTAAATAGATTGTCAGTTCCGAGCGCCTGTTCCATCGCTTGGAGCTTATCTTGGCTTCGCGCACAAATGGCAACTTTAGCATTTTGCTGCAAGGCTTCTTGCGCCAAAGCATAGCCAATGCCACTTGTACCGCCTGTTATTAGTATTATCTTATTGGTATAGAATCTTTGCACAGAAATAATTAATTTAACCTTTGGCAAAGATGAGAAAATAGTATTACTTTTGCTCCTCTTTTAGAGGATTAGGCAATTAATAATCTAAAGTTGATCCGGTAGCTCAGTTGGTAGAGCACAACACTTTTAATGTTGGGGTCCTGGGTTCGAGCCCCAGCCGGATCACGTTATACTTCTTAAAACGCTTATAAGTCAAAGACTTGTAAGCGTTTTTTTCTTTTTGGGGTAAACATAGGGTAAACAATCACTTTTTTTGATTAAAGGCTTCTTTTCGGTTTAACTCAATGAATAACTTAATGTCTTCAGCCCGATAGTATATATTCTTGCCAACTTGTGAATATGCGATTAGGCCTTTCGATCGCCAATTGAACAAAGTTCTAGTTGTAACACTAAGTAATTCAGCCACTTTATTATTGGTCAAAATCCTATTTCTTAGGGCTTGATGATTATTCTTCTCAATTCTTTCATGTAGATCGTTGAGCTTTTTAATTATTTCTTGATGTTGATCAGCTGATAGTATTACAATGTTCATTTTAATTTATTTAGCGTTCTCGGTTTTGTTCTTTTTCTTGATATTTCTTACGAGCGGCTCGCAGCTTTTTTACTTTTTCTATATGCACTTTAAGTTCAGGACAATATTCTGAAATGCTTTTTTCTCCGCTGTATATATCGCGTTCAATGGTTAAACCGAATGGACGTTGTATTGCTTCCAACTCCGCTATCGAAAATCGCCCCCATTCATCTTCTATTAAACCTGTTACATATCCATAGCAAACACCTGTTTTCGGTTCAAATTCGGTCGCATACCACGTAGCACTACCGCAGGGGTCAAAATACTTGACCACTACAATAGGGTCATCAATAATGTCTTGTATGCCTATCTCTCTAAATCGTTTTTCTAATTCTTGTGTCATTAATTTCATAATCTCTAATTTTCTTTATTTATTCGTTTGTCTTCTTTTTTCTATCGTTCTCGCTCTCTACCTCGTTCTTGTTTTCTTTTTCGCACCTCTTCAAAATCCTTCATTCTCTTATACACGATATCCAGTTCTCGTATCTTTTCTTTATCAAAGCCAAGACTGGAAAGTCTTATTCTACGATTATTAATATATATCCCTGTTAGTTTTCCGTTGCGTTCATATACAGGAATATCACTTGTTTGTAATTGCTCTAAGAAACTTTTAGGACTGCCTGCTCTTTCATATATTTTTTGAATACGTAAATGGGCATGTTCTTTTATACTCAATTTTTGCGTGCGTGCTTTTAAACGATACTCTCTTTCAAGTGGTCGCAATTTGCTACCACCTTTACCATGTGCCACAGTACTATGTTGTAAATTCAAATATTGCTCCTGAAATTCCTCCATGTGCTTTTTCAAATCAGCTAGTGCAGACTTTTCTATGCGGGCCGCCCTATGATTATGATATTGAACACCCGAGAATATAAAGTGTAGGTGCGGTTGAGGCTCGGCATGATAGGCACAGCAAGCAAGACTTTTATTACTTCTCATTTTCATATATTCTCGGGCAATTTTTAATATATCCGCTTCAGAAATATTCTCTTTATCCAAGGCACTTATGGAGACTATGTCGTGAAATGCAAAAATATTTTTTCGTCTTTTACTCAGACTATCTCGCTTACGTTCATTTATTACAAATTGCTCAACAATTGCTTCCTTGCTTTTATCTATTCCTCTAAAATTACGAGTGAGCAAAAACTGCCCTTTCGTTTTTTGAAGGTCAAGAATATAATTTACCAAGGTGCGAAAGCACTTCATGTTACTTTTATGAGACAAGGTCTTAATTATCATTATTTGAGTTTTCAAGTTTTAAGATGGCTTGATTTAACAATTCAAACTTTTCTTGTACTTCTTTTGTTTGACTTCGGCCACTTTCTAATTCTTGGTCTTCTATGCTTTGGCACAAGTCGGTAAAAGCAATATGTACATGGTCTATTAATTCATTTGCTAAAAAAACTTTTGGATTGATAGCTGATTGCGTGATAAATTGATAAAGGCTTAGCTTATGATTATCAGCAAGCGATTGCATAATGCTATACTGTTTGTGCGAAATAGCGAGATGTATTATTTTCTTATGTTGCCGCTTCCATTTTTGATACGCATTGTTATACAGTCGTCGGTATTCCTTTTTCAAGGCAATGACCTCGTCGGCGGTTGCCGTACCATTTTCAATACGACTATCTAAAAAATGATGAAGTGATATATATATAAAATCAAATTTCATGGGTATTTATTTTTATCGTTCTCTATTTTTTTCTTGTCCTTTGCCTTTACTGCGTGCTTTTTCTAATGCTGCTATTCTTGTACGCATGACGCTCATTTCTTTGCGTCTATCCAATCGCTCTAAGTCCTCGGGTGTTATGTTCAACGAGTGAAAGGAATATCTTTTATTGCCGTCACGAAGCCCATAAGGAACACCAGCCCGGGTATATATCTTCAGTCCAATCTTTTCACACTTCATGAAAAATTCATGACGGCTATGTGAGCTCTTGTACAGATTGTTTTTAATAAAATGTTTCATAGTATTTAATTTTCTTCGTTTAAGTTTCCGTAAGGTTGTAAATCAAGTGGAGGCAATTCTATTGGCACAATATCGCTAAGAGTGCGCATGGGTGGCGCAGGTATTTCCCAACGGCGTTTCATCTTGTAGTTAGAGTAGAATGGTTGAAGGTGCAGCTTGCAACATGGATAGCCTTGTACAAAAAGCAGCCCTTCCGATGCGTTCATATTTTGTATCGCATAGGGTGTCATATACGGTCGGCGCTCTTTTACGCCCGACTTCGTTTCTATGACCTCCTCTCCAATCATTCTTGAAAGCTGCTCACATGTAGAGTAGGAAACGCCTGGCAAATACAATTTGCTATAGCAATTATCCAAAATGACATTTTTTACATTTTCTCCAAATGCACTCTGCAAGGCAGCATGTCCCTGAAAACAAGCTAATATGCCACAATTACGCTTTCTCAAGTTTAAAAAACATTTTTCCAAAAGCGGCCCCAATGAAGGTGACAAGCTTGAGATTTCATCTAGCAGAATTAGCACCGCATTTTCTTTATGACTTATCATTTTACTATCACCCAACATGACACGTAATAATTGAGAATACAGTAAACTTTCAAAGACCCCGAGGTATGAAGCGTCGGCAGGATTGCTCGTTATCATAATGAGTTTTTTCTTTGTACGGAGTTCTTCCCAGCGAAATGTAGAAGTACTCATAAGACGACCTAGAGAGCTATCTAATCGGCTCAAAGTTGTTGCAATAGTTGCTAGTGCACCTGAACATACTTTTTCGTCTAAAGAAAAAATGGCTTTCCATTTTCTGTGTAACCCCTCGTCGTCACAAGCTCCCAATCGCTGGTCGAGAATTGAGAAATCTCCCTGTAATTCTTCGTTTAAAATCTTCAAATGATAGACCGTATGAAACTCTGGTGGAAAACATTTTTTAAGCGTTTCTATTTCTGTACCACAAATATTCTCAGCTTGAAGTGACCAGAAATCCTCCTTATCCGAATAGCTTGTCTTAGTTAAAATATGAGCAATGCGTTTAATGGCTGCTTCGTCCAAATCTCCTTCGAGTGGGTTGAAACAGTCGCTGCTCATTTCAGGCTCTGATACATTAATATGATGTATGTCGTATCCTTGCGATGCTATATATCCAAAGCAACCTTCTTGCCCACCCGTATTTCTTGTTACAATAGAAGCTTCATTTTTACTGGCGAGTAAGGTATTGATACATTTTGTACTTTTGCCCGACCCAGTATTTCCTATCACAGCACCCATGCGAAAAGTGGGCTGGTCGAGTGAAAGCGCGTATTCTGCACCGTATCTCCAACCTCGGTTGTTTGGAGCCAATCCCACCTCTCTTGGCTTTGAGAAAGTTGCTTTACGCTGCCTATCTGTTTTCTCCAGCTTATTATTCAAATATTCAGTTTGAATGACTGCGTCTTGTGTAAATGATTTCGCTCTGTTGAAAAAATGAGAAGTAGCACTTGCTCCTCTTCGTAAATAGTCTAGAAATTTTTCCTTATTCATAATTTAATTTTTTAATGATTTATTTATAGCCTCAAAGATTTTTTGAAGGGCAGTAAAAAACACTTCGGCCACTTTTAAAAGAAGCTGCGTGGCTAACCCAATAATTTTAAATGATAATGTCAGTACGTCTTTCATAGTTGATTAATATTTTGAAGGTTTGTTGTTATTTGTACCTCTATGTTTTTGCTCTCATAATATTTTCTCAAGCCACTAACTATGTGAAATAAAGTATCTTCTTTAGTTGTGCTAGATCGAAAAAGAAAAATTATCTCAATGGGCTTCGTGATTTTCTGCAAGGGAAATTCTTGGTCTATGAGCTTATATAATTCCGCAGGATGTTCCTGTAATTTCTTGAGCGTTTTGGGGTCGTATAAATTCAATGTCTCGGAATGCTCTAGCCAATCTGAACAAACAACTATGCGAGCTGATTTAATATCTGATTGCTGTATGCCGTTCAAGACCTTGTGTACTTGAAATAATAAAAGCGTGCGGCTCTCTCCAGTAGGTTTTGATTGTAAACTATGCAGGAGCTTTACGCCTTTCTTTACAAAAACAGCTTTTTCAGCACGTCTGGTCCAGTCACTTCCATTTACTATACTCTTCTTAGCTATAAGTGATATTTTTTGTATCGCTTCTCCATACATTTTATCTGTCACCGATACTTGTTCAAATTCATGCCCTGCTATTGTCTCTTTGGGAAGAAAAACTCTTTGAAAATCTTGCTTATTAATATTGCCGATTTGTTCTTGTGCTAATAGTTTATCGCTAAAATCATAAATAAGGACTGCCTTAGTTGGTGCTGTGTTACTTGTACAAGCAGATAGGAAAATGAAAATTAAAAATGGTATAAAAAAATATGTCTTACTCTCTCTCTTATTGACCTCCTCATAAGGGTTTCGCTCAAGCGGTGGCAACCTCACTTTTGAAAGTGCTTCTGCGGCCGATCCTTGCGTGCGTGCTAATATCATACCCTTTGCTTGTTCCCATTGTGTGCGATATTCATTATGTACGTCTGCCACTACTTCTTTCGCTCGGCATATTCTAGCGTAACGCCCTAATGTTTTAGAGCGAAGATTTGGTTGCAGATTGGACTTTTCGTCTTGCAATGTTTGTATATTTTTTTGCTCTTTCTGTATTGCTTTGCGTTCCGATTTATTTTTTTCAGACTGCTCCAATATATGTTGTTCAGGACGATAAACCCTCGTCAAAATCATGGCGCAGAATACAAGAAATACGTTCAGTATTACGAATGTGATTGGGCTTAAATCAAAATTCACTCCTTCTAGTTCAAGAGTTGCTTTGAGCATGTCAGCGCGAAGAATAGCAAAACGAAAAAAGATATATGAAGGAACCGCAAGCGCAACGATAAACAAAGGAAGCTCAATTTTCCAATTAGAATTTGCCACCTTCTTTATCTTCATAACAATATGTGTTGTATAGAAATAGAACCCAATGCCAATGCCTATACTACTGGCATAAGCAGACAATGTTGTCATACCTGTAAGTGTTAACGCTCCTGCAAATAGGATTGTATCAAGCATGGTAAGTAACCCTTTGACAGGACGAATTATCCTCTTGTATTTTTTTACCTTTTGCTCGTCTGTGTTCTCGCCAATGAGTAATTCTCCTGTTTTAAAATTGACAGCATTTGTTTTAGCCTGAATATCTGCTGTTAGCTCTCCTGATTTTTCTGACGTGTCTATACGGTCAATATTTACCGCCATTTGCTCAACAGGAATAGAGATTGTCTTCGTAACTTCTTGAGTTAAACTTTCAGCCACGGCTTTTGCTTCATGTAGATAGTTTTCTATGCCACATGTAGCTAAAGCTTCTTGCGGCATGACTGATAGGCGTGACGCTATCTTATCGAAAACTTGTTTGAGTTCGGGTTTTCTTTGCGCTATGCGATTTTCGCAATGTAGTTTTGAGTTTGGCATTTTCCTTAGTTTATTTTTTAGTACTTGTAAAATTTTCATGCGTTTTAATTTTTGTTTATAAAATGAAAAAGCACAACAGAATTATTCCGTTGCGCTTTGTTTGTAATCGTTATAATAAAAAGTAAAAGGAATTGCAGGCTTGTCCTCTTTACCTTTTAAAGATTTTAGGTAATCCTGTCGTCTCTTTTCAATTTGAGATGCAATCTGGAGGCTATACTGCTCCATTGTTAGCTCATCTGTCTTGTTCTTACTGCTTTGTAATTTTTTGTTATCCATAATTCGGCTTTTAAACGTTACGTCTCAAAAACCGTCCTAGGTATTGACAATTATATTGGCCTTGCTAGTGTGATTGTAGGGTAAATAAGAGTCAGAAACTTATATACCTTAGCCAATGCCTTTGACGGGAGGTTGGCGGGGCTCTTATACTAAGGGCTCTTTTTTGTGCCCCGATTTTGAACTTTGCCAACGCAACTTTGAAAACTTCTTCGAATGTATAAAGGAGTAAAAAGCTCAAATGGCCGCACTTAACTTTTAGATAGAAACATGGAATTGAAATAACTTTATTTCAAAAAAAACTATGCTAACATAACTTTTGGTTAAAAGTTATTTGAAAAGGGTACTGGAGAAGTTTGGAAAATTTTTCTGTATCTTTTGAAATGTGTTTTGCAGAAATTTCTCCTCTCGCTCTGCAAGTAGTTCAACGTTTAGCTTCCTGTTCTTTTTATAAACAAATGTATTTTCACGAAAGTACTTGGAGATGCTTGGTGATTTACTTTTGCCTCTCTCACCATATGTAATACAACTATGCACTTCTTCAAAAGTCATGTCATACACGAACAACAACATAAGTGCCAGTCTCCGTAGAGACAATAGTTGCAGAAAATAGTGAACACATTCTTTACCAATACCATTTAACTTCACCAATCCGTCCTTGTTGGCCTTGATGAAATTGGCAGGGTCATTTTCGGAATAATCTTTAAAAATGGAACGAACAAAATCAGAAATACCTTGCTTATTTGTAGGGTCTTTTTTTATTAATTCTTTTATTAACTCCGATGATTCCAATAGCAAATACCCTTCTGTCTCTTGACACGCTCTGTATTCCTCAGAATCAAAAGTAATCTGAAAGAGGTCATGAAACATTATTGGCCTACCACTAATAGTAAATAAAGGTTCGCCAAAACGCTTCCCCATATCCTTATCGATGGTATACTTCGGCTTATACTCGTCACTGGTTCGTTTTTTTGAAAACTCTTGAAGCATTTTGGCTCCATATTTTTTGAACCAAGCCGTTTGTAAAATAGTCACATACTTTTGATATGTTTCTAGTTCAACAGTAGTCTTAGTTCCAATCTTTACATATAGATTTCCTAAAGGGATATACCAAGCACTATCGTCTTTGACACTTAATGGCTTAACTAAAACAAAATAATTCGGCAGCTCTCTAAACCACTCTTTTTCAAGTAAACTGTCCACGTATAAATTAAAGAAACTGCGTATTGTTTCTTCCGTTAAGGGAGTTACATAATCTGAAATGTATTGCTCAGCTGTTTTGTCCTTTTCGTATGGTGGTAATATTTCACTATTCAATTTTCCTTCAAATGATTTCTCCGTCTCCCTATTCTTTCCAATAACATAATAACTATTATCTCTCCTGTACCAATTGATATATTTAGAGGGCCCGCCAAACTTATCACTTTTTACAGTTTGAATAATGTCGAAATAATCTTTATGGATTACTTCTTGTATATACTCATAAGGCTTGTGAGCAATATATTGACTTGTTCCTACTCCCGAAACGTCGCCTATAGTTGTTGTTTCTATAATAGCAAAAAGTAAATTATCGCCGAAAATCTCTCTTGTAATCATATCAAACAAATCCTTCTCCGAGCTGGATTTTTTTAAAATAAAATCTAGTTCATTAAAGTCGTTATGTATTTCAAAAGAGGACATACTGCTACTTACTCAAATATTTTATTTTTAAGAGTTCCTTCTGCATACGTACAAACTGTTTCAGACAAATCATCTTGTGGGCCACGAGAGCATATACAAAGATGTTTCGCCTGCGTTCTTACATAACAACCTTCTGCTTCCAACTCCTTCATAATATCTTGACATATATCTCGAGTCATTAACTCTTGTATTTGAAGCCGCTTACTGTGCATATCCTTAACAAGTCGCACCAGCTTACCAAGCCCAGTTATTATTTCCTTGGGTTGATAGTAAATATCACAACTGCCAAAAAATGGTGCAAAGTGATGTTCGCACATACTATAAAACTGAATGTTTCTCATTTCTACAATTCCATTGTAATCCTTTACATGGACTACGTCATTGAGAATATCTTTGGCTTGTAGTTTATAGCCCGAAAATAGCTCATTGTACGAACGGCGTATGCGGTCTTCTGACTGCTGTAATTTTTCGCGGACTTCTTCGTTTTCAACGAAGCCAAATAAAGTTTGTAAATTGTCTTTGCTCATAATCTGTGATATACGTCTATGGATTGATTAAATGTAAAACTAGGGGTTTGTAGATTGGTTTTCAAAAAAGTTAAAATCTCTTGCTTCTTTTCTTTAAGGTCTATTAGCATAAGATAGGAAATTTGCTGTGCTAGTGTTTCAAAATCTTCGCAAATAATTTCAGCCACAAAGGGGACGCTTTTAATTAGATTATACCCCAGAGGGAAGTTATCTATCCGTACTTCGGGATTTGAAATGGCAAAATGTTCATTTGTCCATTCTATAACCTCTCCCATAAAATCATTGTTTTTGTTCAAAACCATAACAAGATACTCGGGTTTTAGTTCTTCAATTTTGCCATTTAACTCTTCTATATCTTCGTCAATGAATTGAAGTGTATGAGAAATAAGAATGGTATTGATTTGCTCTTTGCTTTTGAACTCTAAGAAATCTGCCTGCTTGCGGACGTGTTTCGGTCGGCAAGGGTAATCATGCTTAGTGATTGGATTAACGTCTATAAGTATTGTCTTCTTTCCTTTAAATGACTTAAACGCAATATCGCCAATACCAGAGCCTACGTCAAGAATAGGTGGTTTGAAATATTGTTGTAAGTCCTTATTTATTATTTCGACTATAGTTTCATTTTCATTGCAATACTCCTCCTTGAAGTAATATACTTCTTTTTTATTAACCCTACTTTTACTCATACTACTATGAAATCTTGAAGGGATTAAAGTCGGTATTATTATCATAGTAATCTTCATTTTCAATTTTCTTAAGTCTATTTACAAGAGGTATGCTTATAGGTAGTACCAGCACCTCCCAAATCACTTTAAAAGCCCATGCCGACAAAAACAAAGTAAACATAGCTGAAAAATTCATTGTTCCTGCAAAGGCAATAAGTATAAATACAGACGTATCTACTGCCTGTCCAAAAATAGTAGAAACCACAAAACGTATTGGCATAGACTTTCCTCCTTGCTTCACTTTCATTTTTGCCATAGTAAATGAATTTACAAACTCTCCTGATAAATATGCAACGATGGAAGCAATAGCGATGCGCCAAACCTTACCGAGGATAGCCTCAAAGGCTTCTTGGTTCTTCCAAAAACCAGCTGGCTCAAGATGTCGTGCTATCTCCAATGTAATTACCATGATTAATAAAGAAAAGAAACCTGCCCAAATTGCTTTACGGCTGTAGCTAAAACCGTACACTTCCGTAAAAATATCACCGAATACATAGACGATAGGAAACAATATTATGCCCGCTGGAAATGCTGCACTTCCGATTTGAAATAACTTGGTATCTAAGACATTAGAGATAACCAATGCTGCACAAAAGATGCCTGTTATGAATGAGAAATACTTGTACTGCTTCATGATAGAATGTTTTTTTCACAAAATAAGGGAATGAGACGGTTATTTTATTCGTAAAATAACTTTTTGTAAAAAGTTAGGTTGGCTATTTCTCTATAAAAAAAACCACTTGCCTTAAAAAGTAGTTCGTTTTGTTATTTATCCAAATAATGATGGGTAATAATTAAACTGAAAACGTCAAAAAATCCCACGCGACAATTTTCAGGCTCCTGTAAACAGTACGTTTTTTAAGTCGTCACATAAAAATGCGAAATGCCAATCGACACGGCATGAAAGAGCGAAGCAAAATGCGGCTCTCCCTTTGGATATTTTGGCTCGTTGTAAAAAAAGAATTGCATGGGCTTAATATAATCTGAAATCACTTTGGCAATTTCATATTTTGAAGACTTCTTTACCTTCGTCCATATTGAGAATACAAACTGTATCTGCTCTCTTGAATAGAAAGTTACTGGAATATTTTTTGTTTTAGCATGACGCGAAATTTCCTTTATCAAATTACTCACTCGCATTGATTTTGTATCCTTGATAATTTCTTCCAACAAAATTCGTTCGGGTTGTAGCTCCTTCACTAAAGCTTTAATACGCTTCATGAGTTGAACGTTATTTGCCTTGTCCTGTTTGTATACACCTTTATCTAAGATTGTTATCGGCCCCTCCATATATGCAAACCCCACGCCTCGAGCATTGGGAAAGAACGAGAGCACCCGCTCGTAGCCTTCGCTATTTTTCGCTCTCATGTTTCAATGTGCTTAGACGGTTTAATATGTGCTTGAGATATGCTACTCTATATTCTGCATTCGGGCTTTGTTCTTTTTCAAGTTCCTCTGTGAGTAAAGTAGTTCGTTGTATGATTTGAGTTATCCATTGACTATAGTTTTTACGGAAGTATTGCGGAATAGATATATCATCGAATAAAATGTGGTACAGAAGAAATAAACGCGTACTAGGTTCTCTAACTCCTCGCTCCATGCGAGAAAGATTAGCAGTATCTATCTGAAGCACACGAGCAATGTCTTTGAGGGCAATTTCTTGTTCGCTTCTATACGCTGATAATGATTGTTTTGTTTTCATATTTTAAAAAGCGTTGGGGATTAGAACCAACGCTTTTTGCATTCTATGTATATGTAAATTTCGATATACTACCACTCTATTGTCTATTTGACAATTTTTTTTCTGGTGACGCAACGTATGTGAATAAAGTTGAGGCTCAGGTGGGCTTCTATTTTCTCAGGGATCTAAAATGTATCAACAACGCTCGTAGGAGTGAATAACAAGAATGCTTCCGCATTCTCTCCTACAAGACGTTTTGAGATACATTTTGCCAAGAATATTTCTTTTTTATTACAACTTCATTTACAGAGTAGCTTTTGCCACAAGGGTAACTTCTGACAAGGAAGTGATAGTATGAAGGGGTTTGTAGTTGGGTATGATTACTTCGTTATGTATCATTTTAAACAAGAAGAACAGATTTTATCAAAACAAGAACATAAAAAGAGATTGCAGAGCCTTATGGCTTTGGTCAATCAAATTGGAACACGCAACGCTTTAGAAAAAGGTGCCGACAACGCTTTTGAGTATTTTGATATTGATAGTACAATAGATTTGGGGCGGACTTGCATAACCAATAAAAAATTATGAAAAATGTTTATGCTTATGTAAGAATTTCGTCGAAGAAACAAGATGAAGGTGTATCACTTGATGTTCAAAAGGATGTTGTAGCACGATATGCTTTGAGTAAAAATTTGAAAATAATAAAGTGGTTTGAAGAAATCCATTCTGCTTCGAAAGGGGTTCGTCCAAAATTTAGTGAAATGATGATTAGTCTATCGGAAGGTAAGGCTGAAGGATGCGTATTTCACAAGATTGATAGAATTTCTAGAAATGACAGAGATTGGATGACCATAAATGAATTAGCTGATGCAGGCTTTGACATGTGTTCAGCAGTAGAAAATATCAACCTGAAAGAAAGCAATGTGAGACTGACAGCTGATATACAGGCTGTCATTGCCAGCAATTATTCTCGCAATCTAGCCTCAGAAGTTCGCAAAGGGATTTATGGAAGATTAAATCAAGGTATTTATCCTTTCAAAGCACCAGTCGGATATTTAGATAATGGCAAGGGAGGGAAACTAAAAACGATTGACCAAAAGAAATCTCCTATTATTAAAAATATATTCAAGCTTTATACTGAAAAAGGAAAATCTATTAGAGAGATACATGCGCTTATGCAAACGGCAGACTTACGAACCTCAAGAGGAAAAAAGGTTACCCGAAATGGTATTAATGCCATTTTAAACAATCCATTCTATGCAGGACTTATCAAAGTGAAAGGAGAAATATACAAAGGGAAGCATAAAGCAATAATACCTATTCAAACGTATAACCGAGGGCAAGAAATAATGCTTGGTAAGACCAACGGAAAGCGACATAAGCATGAGTATCTCTTTCGGAAAATGATTAGATGTACCCTTTGCAATCGTTCACTTGTTCCAGAGAAACAGAAAGGTCATGTGTACTATCGCTGTCAAACCAAAACTTGTTTAACAAAAACAATGCGAGAGGATTTGATTGTTCGCTACGTTACTGATTTACTTCAGGCTATTCAATTACCTAAAAACGAATTAAATGAACTAGAAAGCCATTTGAATACTGAGCAAAAAGAATGGGTACAAGCAAAAGTAGAAATACTTAATACCTTGAGTATGCAAATCGGAGATTATGAAGCTCGTTTAGATAAATTAACCGATGCACTCATTGATGGAATAGTCGATAAGAAAGCATATCAAGCTAAACGAGAAAAATTAATCATTGAACAGCGAAGTCTAGAAGAACAAAAAAAGTCTATTCAAACTGAAAAAGGAAAAATATTACAACAAATGAAATATTTTCTCGAACTACTAAAACACTTTGATTTTACTTATGATTTAGGAAATCATGATGAAAAACGTGATTTCCTCAAAAAGGTGTTCTCGAACCTTGAAGTAAAGGGAAAAGAGATAGTATTTACAATACGTTCTCCTTACTACGACTTCTTAAATCGAGATATGTTGCACTACTGTGCACTCAAGCGGGTCAGAGCTCGAACGAAAATTGTCTATTTAACAAGCAAGTCCTCCCCAATCGTTCCGAGAAAACTCCGCAAAAGTGAATTACAGCAACTATACAAACAGTTTTACAAAACAGTCGCTTTATCAAGCCCACTTAACTATTAGGGATATATGAATTATAAAAACACAACGCACATGCCTAATGTGTTTTTTGATTTCCATTTGAAGAACCTCTCAGGTTCTGAAATCAAAATACTCGCGATTATTATTCGTCAAACATACGGTTGGGTATTACCCAATGGAAAACGAAAGAAAAGAGATAGAATTTCATACGCACAATTTGAAACAAAAACAGGACTATCTCGTAGAGTTATTTCTAGTGCTATTCAATCCTTGATTGAAAAAGAATTAATCCGAGCAAGCGACTATGGAGGCAAGGTTCTTGTCTCTGCCGACCAACGCAAGGGAAAGACCTGCATATATTACACACCTTTACTTGGTGCTAGTGCAGAAAACGACAAAAGCCAATGCATTTTACGACAAAAAGATGTGCAAAAAAGTCATATAACAAAACTAAATAATTCAAAACTAAAAGAACAAAAAGGGAAAAATCCGTGCAAAAAGAGAAAGTCTGATACAGCAAGACTAGCAGAAATATTATCAATTAGGAGTAAATTTAATGAATGTTAGAAAAACGTCATATCAATCAAGGAAAAGAATATAATGACCACAAGGTTTTTTCAATTCTGGAAGAAGTCATAGAGTTTTATGAGTATATGTCTGGAGTTGCCATGGGTTTTATAATACCGGGTTATTTATATAAAGGAAATATCGACCGCCATATTTTTTCATCGATGCAAGGAACAACAGACTCTATAAAAACTATTCTAGAAAAAGCTCGAATTGGAGATGGCTTTACCCTTTTAAGAAAGTTCCATGACGCAATCATTTTAAATGTATTTACGCTTATTAAATTGGAAGATGGCTTAGAAAATGAGTTTCCAAAATATGTCGTTGATGAAATCAACGATTGGATAATTGGCGAGAAAAAGGCTCCTACATATAGAAAAATGAGTGAGACATTAAACTCATGTTCTAAACTTCAGAAAATCAATGAACTTATTAATCACGAAGCGATTAAGGATATTCGTAAGCGTGGCAATGACAATACGCATTACAATTATCTCTCTAATCTGATAGTTAATGATAATGAGATTTACATTAAGTATCGCTTGCAAGCTTTGGATAGATTTCAAACAGATTTTGAAACTTTGTTTACGCTTCACTTAGTGTATCTCTTTACTGTAAAAGGTGAATATATGTCTTCGAGTGATTATATTGACTACAAAGATATGGATATGGCACCACCTGATGGTTCAGAATATTGGGTTGCCAATATTATACAAGAAACGCTGAATAAATTCGTACGAGAGAAGTCTCCCAAAATTTATCAAGAGTTAAAAAATAACTCATTTATGAAATTGGAGTGAGGTTTATTACTAGAGTAATCATACAATCGTTATGCTTAAACTCAAATACAAAAATCCTGATAATAGCTATTTTGCAAAATCAAATTTCAGAGGGCATGGCAGATTAGTCGGATTAAAATTAGCTGACAGAGCCTTGCATAAAATAACATTGGGAAAGACAGGTGCAGGTAAAACAAATTTAATATTATGCCAACTTATTCAACAAGCAAGAAGCAAGTTTGGCTTTTGTGTATATGATATTCACGCGGATATTATACCGACACTTTTACCGCACATTCCTAAGCACCGACAAAAAGATATTGTCTATTTAGACTTGCCTAATCCTCAATTAAAGCTTGGTTACAATCCCTTACGCAAAGTATCATACGAGAAGCGTTCCTTAGTCGCTAGCGCGCTCTTAGAGAGCTTCCAACGGCTCTTTGGAGCTGCTTGGGGTATTCGTATGGAAGGATTGTTACGTAATATCATTTTGAGCTTGCTTGACCAACCCAAAGCCAACATTGCAGACATTACGCGCATTATTCATGATAAGGCATTTCGAGAGAAGTGTATTACTCATGTGGTCAATCCTGACCTGAAAAAGTTTTGGTTACAGGAGTTTGATAAATACTCGAAAAATGATTTTCTACCGATAACAAACAAGGTCGGTGCGTTCTTAGCACACCCTGCCATTAAAAGAGTGCTAATTGAAAACAAAGAAAATATTTCACTGCGCCAGATTATGGACGAGGGTAAAATATTACTCATTAATTTAAGCAAAGGTTCGCTTGGTATGGATACGACCCAAGTCATGGCTTCGTTACTCTTATCCTCTATGGCGAGTGCAGGGTTTTCACGCGTAGATACACCCGAAGAAAAAAGATTGCCCTTCTTTTTATATCTCGATGAATTTGGACAATATGCAACGTATTCCATAGTGAACTATTTGTCTGAGATGAGAAAGTTCAAAATTTTCTTAGAGATAAGTTTTCAGCACCTGAGCCAGCTTAAGGGAGATATCCGCGAAAGTGTCTTTGGGAATGTTGGCTCAATCGTATCATTTCGCACTTCGGCGCAGGACGCCACTTACATGCTTAAAGAAATGTATAAAGAGAAAATGCCCGAACTAACCATAGGAGATTTTGTTGATATGCCTAAGTACCATGTTTGGATAAAACTGATGGTAGATAAATCGCCTTCAAAACCGTTTACCGCTGTGACCATTCCATATCAAGACTTTTTATGACAACAGAGTGATAGTATTTCGTTTTTCGTTCTTGGTGCAAAATGCTAAGGAAGCAAAATATAATAGCAATGAATAACGAACAACTGAAAAACAAACTAGAAGAAATCACAAACGAAAGCGGCCATAGTATTCGCAAGGAAGTCGCGCAAGAGGCACTAGACTACACGAGTGAAAACATAGCGGACTTCTTTTCTGACTTATTAGAATATGGCTGCGTAAGTGGTATGATTTCTATTTTAGTTTATTACGCTGACACACACGCTTTCTTTAATAAGCATTATGCCGAAATCGAAGAACTGCGATATGAGCAAGAAGAAATGCTCGGCCACGCCCTTACGCCCAATGGAGATTTAATGAATTGGTACACATGGTTTGCATTTGAAGAAACAGCGCAATTACTCGCCAATGAATTAGGGCTAAACATTTAGCCCATTATCAATTATAACCAATTAACTCGTATGAAAAGCCCGATCCCGTATTACGGAGGAAAACTCAGTTTAGTACAGAAAATTTTACCGCTTTTCCCTAAGAATTATTCGACATATACCGAGGCATTCATGGGCGGTGGTGCACTCTTTTTCGCGAAGGAGAAGTCAAAGACGGAAATCATAAATGACACTAATGGTTTTGTAACCAATTTCTTTTCTGTACTCAAAACTGATTTTGAAATATTACAATCAAAAATTGAAGCGACACTTTTTAGTCGTGTAGCTTTTAAGGTTGCTCATAGCATGTATCAACTTCCTCATTTCTTTACTGAATTACAAAAAGCATGGGCATTTTGGGTACTGACAACACAAGGGTTTTCTGGAATGATAGGTTCGTGGTCGTATGATAAAATAGGACAAAAAGTAAAAGCATTTAATAATCGAAAATTACAATTTACACAAGAGCTTTCTAAGAGATTAGAAAATACACAAATTGAATGTAATGATGCAGTCAAGGTTATTGCTTCTCGTGATAGCTCAGACGCCTTCCATTTTATTGACCCACCATATTTCAATGCGGACATGGGACATTATGGTGGCTATACTGAAAGTGATTTTGAAAATCTACTTGCACTCATTTCTACGCTCAAAGGGAAATTTCTCCTAACGACTTATGACAGTCCGCTACTTGATGAATTTGTAAAACGTAACGGTTGGTATCAGAAACGATTTGACCGACCGCTGACGGCGAGTAAATCAAAAAATGGAAGTAAGCGAGAACGAAAAATTGAAGTCGTAACAACGAACTACAAAATTGAATAATATGTCATGTAGGTATATTGTCGGTAACATTCCCTAAGTGGTCATGGGTAGTCTATAAATACCTCATAGCTTGGCCGAATAAATTTATTTACAATGATGCAAGAATATACTGACAAACAAAAAGCAATAGATTATGCCAACTGGCTCAATTTCGTTCACACCGATATGTCCTTTTATGTTATTGAACATGATAATGGCAATTACTTGGTGTGTTCTAAAGATACAGAAACTGACACCTCGTATCACATTTCAATGGAAACCCAATATCATAAAATGGATTACAAGGATATTCAAGCTATCCGTACCGACACCGAACCCTTACAGCATTGGGAAAACTTATCAGGTGTTATTTCCACTATGGACGGAAATTTACTTCGTTTCATATTGGCTCATAACATTCCATTTGAAAAGTTTATCCGTTATGAACTTGGTTGTCGTGGGTATGATGATACTGGTAAATGGATTGGCTTTGATGCTTCTGAACAATTTTGGAGGCAGTAACCCTACTTCTTACAATTTGATACTAGCTCGCTTCAGCGAGCTTTTTTATTACTCTATCTCGTTCATAAAACAAATCGTATTTTTGAAAATAAAACATTCAAATATGCTGACACCCTTGAAACAATATATCTGCGATACTTGCGGCGAATTAATCGAGAAACCCGAAGATGGGATGGTAGAATGGCTTGACGATACAAGTAGCCATACTGGCCAAGATGGCTTAATTAATAGAAAACATGACTATCACAGCTTCAATATCGTTCACCATGCCTCTAAATCTCCTTTTAATAAGGGAAACCCTAGAAGCTCAAATTGCTATCAACATGGGGGGAAATCGGGCAGGCGAGATGTTCACTTACACCAATTTATTGAACCCGATTATTTATATGTAAAGCTTGCGGGTTTTTTAGATTATGGCGAAATCATTGATGAAGAATACTTAGCTTGCCCAATACGAGACATAAGAGAATATGCTGAATTTCAAAGAAGATTGACCGTTCCTAATTACGAAGAAGCAAGACAATATTTTGGAGTTGCTCGTGAAAATGGTCATTTTGATGGCTTTAGCGAAACAGCAATTTTCGGCCAATTTCTGTTAAAGGAAATTATTAAAGAGTATTCCGAATTTTAAAACAAGCCTTTTCGGGGCTCAATTTTAAAAGGCAGCTTTGTGGTTGCAAGTGATTTATATGACGGTCACTATTGAAATTTTCGGTCGAACTCTAAGACCTTTACTAAGGTCGTAATATTTATCTGTAATAGCCTTTGGATATTAGCAAGATTGCGTTGTGACGGTCACTATCGTTCATGCCCCAACGCAGTCTTGGCAAAAGGAAACCCTTTGCAATCCCATCAAGAAAAAAAACATCTCATTTGTTTCTTGTTTAACTCATAGATAGCATGATGGCTGTCACTATCGCTATCTTGGCTAAGGGCTTCCCTTAGCTATCCCATGTAGAGAATGGTGTGACATGAGTTTTTATGATAAAAAATTCTTGTGTTACTTTTGCAATGAAAAATTAATAGTGGGGGAATTAAATATATATTGTGATGAAAGTTGTCATTTATTAAAAGACAAAAGCGATGTTATGGTTTTGGGTGCAATTATATGTCCCAAAAAGAAAAGGCAGGAAATTTTTACTCGTATAAGGGAGATTAAAGAAAAGCATAAACTAGGCAGGAAATTTGAAGTTAAGTGGAATAAGGTATCTAATTCTAAAGTTAATTTTTATCTTGAATTGATTGATTATTTTTATGATGATGATGATCTTAAATTTAGAGGTTTAGTGGTGCCTAGTAAGTCTCAACTAGACCATGAACGTTATAACCAAACGCATGAAGATTTTTATTATAAAATGTATTTTGATCTCTTGAAGGTTATAATGTCTCCTAGCCATTCGTATTATATATATCTTGATATTAAGGATACTAATATGCAAGAGAAAATTGTAAAACTTCTCAAATACTTGAGAACAACACACTATGACTTTAAGGAAAAAATAATTAGAAGAATTCAACAGGTGCGTTCTGACGAGGTAGAAGTTTTGCAACTTACTGATTTATTAATCGGTGCTATTGGATATTTACATCGTGGGCTTGACGGAAATGCCGCTAAGGTTAAACTGATTAAAAGAATACAACAGAGGTCTGGGTATGAATTACTAAAATCAACTCTATATCTAGAGAGTAAAACAAATCTATTTGTTTGGGAGGCAAATAAGTAAAATTAATTAATAGGATTTGAAGTTACCTGAGTTAATATATTTAGAAGATTATGGTGGAGATTTTGCTTCTTACATGCAGGCTGTTTATAGTATTTTCAGAAATGATTTTGTGACCAGCAAACCTTTTTTTCAGGGAAAAAAATTGGCTTTAAAAAAATATCCTATTGTTGATGATAAGGAGTATACGTTTTATCATTTTACACATAGCGGGAAGGTTGAAAGTGAAAGGACACCTGATATTAGAAGAATGGAACGCATTAGTTACCCAAAGTTTCTGATAGAGAATTCGACTTCAGAGGTATTAAAGGTTTGGAAAAACAAGAGGCATGGTAAGAATAGAATTTTAATATACCATGAGGAAGAAGAATATTTGGTTGTGCTAGATGATAGAAAAGACTATATTTTACCATGGACTGCATTTTTGATTACTTACCCCAATCAAAGAAGAAAGTATCTTAAGGAATATGAGGCCTATATTAAAAGCCAAAACCGCTCAGAGGACTGAACGGCTTTTTTTCTCTTTTAACACTAACAATATTTCTATATGGTCAATGAGATATTACAAATGTATATTTTTTTAAACAGTTTTTATTTTTTTCTCTATTAAAATAACATAAAAAAAGCACAAAAACAAGAAAAAAAGCGTTTAATTAGTTGAAAGTCATTTAGTTAGCCCTAGGTATTTAAATGAGGTTCCCTTCTTTTTAAAAGAAATATCAGTTTACTTCTTTTAAATGCTTTCACGCAATTTTAAAATATTACCACCATTTCCCAATTCTCATCCCCACAAAAGCATTGTAAAGAAATCTTCGAGAATTATCATCGACCATAAGATTAAACGAACTGGAGTATACACTTATTGACGAACCTATAAACAATCGCTTTGTAATCAATGCTTGTTTCCCGAGTTCAGCTTCAAAAGAGCAACCAAGAGTTGCACCAGGAACAAATTTCAAATCATTTAAGGAATATGAAAAAGCAGCACGACTGTAAATAGAAGTTTTATCTAAAAAAGTATCTTGATTGAGTGAAGAATAGACTTCTTCTTGAATATTGTATCCTAATCCTTCAGGGTGTTTAAGTTTCAATGCATATGGTTTTAGTAATCCAAGCGTAATGCCACCATAATAACTAAACGAAATATCAATTGCAGGAGAAAATAGACCTTCATAAATTAAATGACGTTGTCCGTAGTTTAGATTAACAGTATAGAATGAGTTCCGCTTACCATAAATATAGGGCTTGGGTTTCTCGAAAGGCTTAATTTCTAAATTTGTTGGCTTGAATTTTTCTTCTTTATCCGCTTTGACTTCAGAAAGAAAGAGGTGCATGTGTCTATATTTTTTCTTGCTTATTTTCTTTTCAAAGAATATACCAAGACCATAGCCATTGGTATTCATTTGGCCATATAAGCCAAGCAAACGATGAGGTTTTTTAACTTTCATTGATAGGAAAGTTGACTTGTTTTGAATATCCTTGGCAAGCTTTTTTCCTTTTTTAGTAATTCTCGTTTGCGCCACAGAAAGTAGTGAAACGTTAAAAAATAAAATTAGATAAAGGATAAATCGCACCATTCAAAAGTAAAAACAATAAATTTACCAAGTGAAGAAAGGCGTTTTCATTTTGACGATTTTATGTTTGGCTATAAATGTCCAAGCGCAGAATGGTGACTTTGATAACTATCGAATGCAACACCAGCACTTAGGTTGGAAAGTATATACAACTTCAAAGTATACGATCTATTACCCTCAGGATGGAGATAGTTTGGTGTCAAATGTTTTGGGTTTCATTCAAGAAGCTACCAAAGAGGTTGAGGATAGTCTGTTTAGCAATTCAAGCAAAAGACTAAAACTTTTTCTCTATCCATCTGTCCATGCATTACAACAAAGTAATATTGGAATAAGTGCTGATAAACTATTGCCTATTGGCAGTAAACGATTTACGGGAAACAGAATTGTATTAGCCTATAAAGGGGGTGAAGAAACTCTAAGAATGGATTTCAAGAAGAAACTAATTGAGGCCTTGATGCTCCAAACAATATATGGTGAAGGACTTCAATCATTCATGAAAAGTGTTCAGGAAAAATCTGTCCCTGATTGGATTATGCAAGGTGTGCCAAAATTCTACAGTAATGGTTGGTCAGTTCAAAATGACCTTCAATTTAAGGAGTTGGTCTTACAACCCAAGAAAAAAACTTTTAATGACTTAATTGAAAGAGATGCTACTTTGAGCGGAATGGCTTTTTTATATTATTTGTCTAAAGAGAAAAACGCGGGCGTTGCACGGAATTTTATATACTTGATTTTGAAAGGTAAATCTCCACAAGCCTCGGCTCAGCTCATGTTCAAGAAGCCATTGTGGGAAGTGCAGCAGGAGTGCTTATTGTACTATGCCAATCGATATATTTTGGACAATGCACAGATTAGGGTAAAACCAAGCATAGAACAGGGAGAACCTATCAAAAATGGCAAACAAATTAGACAATTAAAAGTTTCAAATAATTCAAGTCGCATTGCGCAATGCATAGAAAAAGAAGATTGTTATAAAATCAATGTAAGACAAGCAGGACAAGAAGAAACGCTGCTGCAAATTCAAAAAGAAGATGTGTTCCAAGAGGAAGACTTACCCATTATGGAATGGAAACAAGAAGGTTTAGTTGTAGCCTATCACAAAAAGGAAAAACTCATGTTGATTATTTTTCGTTTTCGGAATTCTATTTCTAATATTAGAAAATCTACTTATGAATTGAAAGACATTGATGGCGTAGATGATATAATATTTCAGGATGACAAAGTATTTATATACGGTTATAAGGGTGGCGTTAATCACTTTTATAAGCAAAGAGGTAATAGCTTTAGGCAACTAACGGATAGTATACAAATTAAGGAATTACAAAAAGAACAAGGGTTATTCATTGCAAAAAAGAAGATAGCTAATAAAATTTATACACTCATTGATAAGAATGGGTATATGGAGATAAAAGAAAACGCAAAGAGTATTCTACATACTAAAAACAGTATCAACGATTTTGCCATTGAAAAGCGCCAAGTAATCGTATACAGCTTATCGGAAGATACAATTAAACAAAGTAAGTATGCTAAGAACGTTTTAAGTTCAAGAAAAACGGTCTTTTCCCAAGAACTAGAGCAAGAGAAGCTAAAGGTCATTCGATTGAAACAAAGAAAAGAACAAGAAGTTCAAAAGGATGAAGGGCTGAATTTATTTGGTGCGAGTAAAGATGAAATTAGAAAATATAAAGACAGTTTAAAGAGGGCCAAGCAGTTTAATTCAAAAAATGCAAAGAAGTATCAACTCAAATTTATATCTGACTATACGTCAGCGAATTTGAGCAATGGACTACTCATAAATAAATATCAGTCTTATGCTTTTAATCAAGGTTTGTTTCATCAAGCACCTATTGGCGGAATGATACAATACGCCTTTACCGATGTATTTGAAGATCATAGTGTAAAGCTCGGTTTACGATTACCAAGCAATGGAAAGGGAAGTGATTTCTTTATGAGCTACACGAATAGGAGAAGGCTAATGGATTGGGGCTTTAGTTATTTGCGCCACGTTGAGAAATTTACCATTCTCAACAATCGAGATTGGTTTTTTAAGGGTGGTCTATATTATCCACCTTACATAAAGCAAAAAACGAATTATGCAGAAGCCTTTGCATTATATCCTTTTACACGGAGGCAGTCTGTAAAAATGACAGGAGCCATTCGATATGATCAACAGATATTCATTGCTTCAGATACATTTAGCTTGCGTTATCCTGATACCTCTCAATTATGGAGTTTGGGGCGCATAAATTATCTATATGATAAAACTAAAGAAGTGTTGCCTGATATTCGAAAGGGGTTTCGTGCCAATGCTTTTATTGAATACCATTTACAGTTAAAGAATGAACAAAAAGCCTTTATGCATGTTGGCGTTGATGCGCGTTATTATCAAAGCCTATACAAGAATGTGATCTGGGCTAATAGAGTAAAAGCGGCTGCTTCAGGTGGAGAGAGTTTAGGAATTATGTATACCTTGGGCGGAACACAAAACCAATTAGCCCCTTTGGTTGATAGTAACGCGGACTTTAGTCCGCAAGAAAACTATTCCTTAATTAGTTATGCTACAGGACTAAGGGGGTATGCGCAGAATATAAGGTTCGGAAATTCCTATGTATTGATTAATTCAGAAATTCGTATTCCTGTACTCAATACATTTTTTAATGTGACCACTCGTTTGAATAGTTTAAATCAATTGAAATTAGTGCTGTTTACAGATGTTGCCAATGCATGGAACAACGATAAAATAAAATTTGAAAACCTACCTACTTGGGCAAATAGTTTTGGATTTGGCTTACATACTAATTTATTGAATTATCAAATCCGTATGGATTTAGCTTGGCAAAATTTGCAACAGAATAAAGTTAAGCGACCACTTTTAATGTTTTCTCTGGGACAGAATTTTTAGAATAGTTAGTTATTTTTCATAAAACGTACGCTTGTTATTTACTTGGGTTTAACCTTTGAGTTCATTATTGAAATAGAAAAAGTATTCAAATCAACCGAATTACTTGGTGAGCAAATGTTAGAATTACCGTTAAATGGAAAAACCATACCGTTCCTCAAAAAAGTCATGTATAAATGACAATTCTATTTTGTAGCTACATAATATTTTACATATATTTACGTTAACCTATTGTAAACAACCCCAGTTATTGAAATTATTTGCTGCTATATTATTGCTTGTAACCTTTGCCAACAGTTCTTTTGGGCAGAATGTTGCAAACTATGTAGCAGTTAAAGAAGTTGAAACGGTTGATTACGAGAAACTCAACGAGCTTACCAATAAATATGTTGATACAAGACTAGGTAAGTTAGATAAGCTCTATAAGAAGCAAGACAAACAACTAAAGAAGGCACTTCAGAGACTTACAAAGCAAGAGCAAAAGTTAAAAAATAAATTAAAGAAAAAGGATAGCAGTGCCCATGCAAAACTAGAGAATAGTTTAAGTTATGATAGTTTGAAAAATTATTATGCAGCCAAAAAAGAGAAACTGCAAAGTTGTAAAGTAAGCAGAACGACCAATAAGGTGCTGGACAGTTTAAGTGTAATGAAAAAATTTACGCAAAAAACTTTAGATCAAGCAAAGCAAAACGGATTATTGAAGAATGACTTGTATATACCTAGTGCTGATAACCAACTCGCGGACTTAAAGTCTAAGTTGGCTTTACAAGATGAGTTGAGCCAATTAATGTCCAAACAGAATGATAGACTAAAGAATTCTTTGGGCCAATTAGGGAATGTAGCCAATCTCAAAGGATTAAATAAAACTTTTTTCTATTACAATCAGAAAGCACAAGTTTATAAGAACATGGCTAAAGAGCCTGAAAAAGTGGAAGAGTTAGCTTTGAATTATTTGAAGGGCTTAGAAGGTTTTGAAACGTCCTTAAGTAATGGGCTGCGCCAAAGAAGTGCAGAGGGTGGTGTGAGTATGCAAGGAATGAAGCCTGAAGGTTTAAAACGCATGGGTTTCCAAACCAAGCAAAGTATCAAAGAGAATATTAGTCAGAAATTTAATCTCAATAATCAGGAAAAGACAAAGGCATTTAAAGAAAAAATAAGTCAAGCAAAAGGAGAGTTCAATGAATTGAAAACGCAAAAAGCCCAAGTACAAAAAGAGCTGAAACAAATCAAAGAAGAAGGTTTTAAGCCAAACCCAATGCGCGGATTGCCTTTTGCACAGCGAATTGAAAAGAATTTTAACTGGCAAGTTAAACGTGCAGCTAATGCACAACCAGCAATAGCTGATTTTAATTTTCAAGTTGGCTTTAAGCATAGAGAACGACTGACTTATAATTTATTGGCGGGAACAGCGATTGGTTTAGGGCAAGACATTAGAAATATTAAATTAAGTTGGCAAGGTGTAAGAGCAGGTGCTAACGTTGATTGGAAATGGATGTGGGGTTTGAGTGCTCAAGCGGGCTATGAAGCTTTGTATAAGGAATATGAAACAGCTTTCATGTTTCAAGAAACAACAGACGTAACTCCGCAATTAATATCGCAAACAAATTACCTAAAGCATACAGCTTACGCTGGAATAATGAAAACCTATAGATTAAATAAAAAATATAATGGCACGATATTGATTGCCTATGATTTTTTATGGAATGAATATGATAAACCTTCGCCTATATTAATACGCTTTGGGTGGAAAAAATAAATAATGTAAATTGAAAATTGAATTTATGAATATGAAAAAAATATCTTTTGCAGTGCTCTTATTGCTCACACCCATTCTATGTGTAGCACAAACCAATGGTGTACAGGGACAGGTAGCTCAAGGCTCAAATGCCGTATCAGAGAATTTATTTACAGGGGCCTCAAACATTTTTGTCCCATTGATAAGTAAAAAAGTTGATGGGGTTAATGCAGGTGTATCTATTGCCTATACAACAAGTGGGGTTACCATGAACCAGCCAGTCTCTGCCGTTGGCTTAGGTTGGAATTTAAATTATGGCGGGATGATAAACAGGACGGTAAAGGGTATTCCTGATGAGATTACTAAATTCGGTTATTGGCATAGGGAGAATTACAATATAGATGTTGGGCCTTCGACTATAGAGCATTTGGGTGAAGCAATTGCCCAAGCTAGTGTATCCATTAATGGCGTTGATGGACAGATGGATGTTTTTAACGCAAGTTTTAATGGGATGAGTTTAGAATTTATGTTTAATGGGAAAGATGAAATTATTACTATCCCAAGTAATACTAAAATCCGAGTGGAACGGACAGTTAATGGAAGTGTCGTTTCTACCTTTCCTAAGTTAGCTAGTATGACCAATAACTTGGGCTTTATAATAACGGATGAAAATGGGAATAAATTTTATTATATATCAGGAGATGAAGTTGAACAGACTTTTAATTCACCATGTGGTTACGGCGGAACAACTACTGGAATGCTTCAGGTTAAGTATTCTATGAATTGGATGTTAGAAAAAATTATTACTCATAATGGGAAGTTAGTAAAATATGAGTATGAAAGTAATCCAGTAAAGGTTAAACAGTTAACAGGGATTATAGAAGAGTATAATCCAAATGGTAATTATGCCTCAGCGACTAGTACTCCATGTCTTCTTAAGGAGAGTTTCTTTAGGAGCTATAGTGAGTTTTACAATAGAATTCTTGAGAGAATAGTATTTGATGATGTCATAATTAAGTTTAATTATATGCCAGTTCCTACTCAATATTCTACCACTTTTATAGATAGAGTAAGGACCTTAGCATCTATTGATTTAGAAGAAAGAAATAATTTTTCTTCATGGGGTGCGGGTAATGCCCTACACCCGTCTAAAAGCAAAAAAATTGAATTGAATTATAGCTACTTTGATGCTACACCTACGGCACCTGCTAATACTGATTGGGTAACAGCAACAGGAGCAAGTGAAGCAGATCTAGCCACAAGACTTCGTTTAGACGGCATTAGTTCAACAATTGGAAATACAACAAGAACATTATATAACTACGAATATTATGATGTTCAGGATATAATTTACCCTGAACCTGCTGATGCGCAACCTCCTTTCTTTGGAACTCCCTCGCAAGATTATTGGGGGTATTTTACCGCAGCTCCAAATAGTAATTTGCTTGATGCATTTGCTATTCCACAGCAAGTTATTGGTGGTGTTTCAAAGGGTATAGATAGAACACCGAATATTAATGCTAGAACCTATTCACTGAAAAAAATCATCAATGAAAATAAAGGAGTTACAGAATTTTTCTATGAGAATAATGAAGCGATAGTAAATAGTGTATTGACAAAGCTTGATGGGATAAGAATTAACCGAACGGAGAGTTATACGGAAGGTATGGAGGACAATCTAACAAAGCATATTTCAAGGTATGAATATTCCGATGGAGAATGGTTAGTTCCAAGTAATGCTTATCCAATAATCAATGATCTATTTACTAAAACGGTAACGTTTAAATGCGCTGGTGGTCCTAACACCAATATTAACCCGCCTTTCACTGTAAGTAATGTTGATTTATATACCAATTACTTTATTGGGCAATTAGGCGGTGCACAACATGGATATGGCAAAGTGACTATTAAAAGAGAGAAAGAAGTAAAATCCAAAAATTTCAGCACAAATGTTGTTAGTACAACTGCCGATGTTCTAGACTGGAAGGAACATTATTTCGTTACATTAAGAAACCTCCCAAGTGCCTTGACCTTTAATACGTCGAGTTTAGACCCTACGACTTATGGAATGAACAATACGAACATTATTTTTCCTGCGCCAGCTTCGAATACACAATTTACGGGATTAACATTGAATAGTACAAATTACCATCTCCCGACAGAGAGTGAACCATATACTTATAAACAATACTTTCCTTCATGGGTAATTGGTACAGAATATAAAAACATTCAATATGGTTTGGGCGGACTTAAAGTAATGGAAAGTGAGCAAGAGTTTGATATACAAGTGAAAGTTTATAATAATGATGATTATCTAAATCTTTATGCACGAAACGATATATATGGTAATCAGGGAGGTTCAAATTGCGATGCAACCAATATTACAATGGATTATTACCATCCATTTTCGGGTCGTATGATGCTGAAAAAGAATACGATTAAAACCTATCTGGATAATACAAACGTTAAACAAAAAGAATTTGAATATACATATGATAGCCAAACTGATTATTTGAAAAAAACAGTTGAGACCTTTGCGGATGGAACAGAGCTTGAAAATATACAATTCTATCACGATAATCCTACTTGGAGTACAGAGCCAATGATGGCAGCACTTAATAATGAAAACGAAAGGAAAATTGTATATAGTGAAGTTTGGAAGACTGAACCTGGACAAACCAAAAAACTGATTAATGCAAGTGGAAGTGGTTTTGATCTATATGGAGGAAAAGTAAAACGTAAACATTCTTATGGCTTATTACAAGATGCTAACCTTACTACTTCTCCATTAAATGGGGCTTATACCATACCGACAGCTAATGCAGGAACACCAATTACGAATTTTGATAAAGGAGGCGAAATTACCCAATATGATGATATTGGAAATACAGTCGAAGTGGTTGGTGCCGATGGAAAGTACGCTTCTTCCATTTATGATTACCATCAAGATGTTTTAGTAGCAAGTGTTTCTAATGCTCAATACAATGAGATTGCTTACTCTAGTTTTGAAAGTAATAATTATGTGTATGACAATACAGACCCTTTGTTTCAAAAAGACAAAGGGAATTGGATATTTCCTGTAATTCATCCGAATATTGCACAAACTTTGGCAGCTACTCCAATGGGCTTTACAGGTCGCAGATCATATAATTTAATAGATGCTGGTAATGCTGCAACTAGTATTACAACTGCTGATAACGTTAGTCTTGTTCAAGGAAAAAAATACATTTTAGCATTTTGGGCTAAGGCCACAAACCAAAACCAGAATTTAACAATCACAGTTGATAATTTTGGAGCAACTGGTTCTCAAGCGTTGACGATGCAGGCTTACAAAACAATTTCTTCAAACTTTTTTAAACTAAATGGTTGGACATTGTATCAAGTAGAGTTTGTTGCCAATTACGATAAAGTACGTTTGACAAGTACGACTAATAGCACAAGTTGCTATATTGATGAGTTACGATTGTATCCAGCCGATGCGCTTATTAATACACACACCTACGCACCACTTTTAGGTAAGATGTCAGACAATGGACCTGCGAATAGACCTACTCATTATGAATATGATAAAGAAAACAGGATAGAAATCTCTAGAGATTTTAACGGTCATATCATTTCTAAAAAACAATTAAAATCTCAAGCAAATGATCAGTAATAATTTAATAATAACAGCTATGAAAATGCTAGGAAAAAATTTAAGGCTAATTGTTTTATTTGGTCTATGTCTGTTGAGTAACGCCATGCTTGCCCAGAATAAACCAGACCTTGGAGAAATTGCTCCGGCAGGAGCCCTCACCATAGCTCCGATATCGCCTGTTGGATATACGCAGCCGGCGGTTCCTAAGCTTAATTTTACAAGAGTATGGAACCCGCAGATACCAATTACAGATGCCAATAATGTAGATGAGAGTACGTCCGTTAATGACAACTTACAAGCAACATCTTACATAGATGGTTTTGGCAACAGCTTGCAATCGATTAGTCGGTATGCAGTTACTCCAACTCATCATGGCATAAGTTTTCAAGACACAAGAGTTTTAAAAGGTGGGAAGTATAGTTTTTTGCCATATGCTATTGCTGATAACAGCTTGGGATCAATTAATAATGGAGATGGTTTTAGATATGACGTATTTACTGAGCAACGCAATTATTATAATGCTCACTTTCCCAATGAGGGACATACGGCTTTTTCAGTATCAAGTTTTGTTGTAACAAATGGTAAGCGTAAGGCTTATAATTTTAAGCCAGGAAAGTCTCAAGTTGGTCAGTTAAGAGGAACAACAACGCAAAATGAATTAGTAGGTACAACTACGATAAGGCGCTGGGTTTATACGGGTATTAATTCTTTACCTGTCAGTCCTGGTGCATACGGTCCAAACCAACTAGTATCTGAAACCAAAGAAGGACAACATGGTCGAAAAGTTATTTCATATTACGATGACCGTAGTCGATTAGTTGCAAAAAAAGTGTTGGCTAACCAAGCAACTTCTTCTTATCAGACTAGTTACTTTGTGTATGATCGTTATGACCGTTTGTGTTATTCTATATCGCCTAAAGCCACCGAAAAGATTAATGCCAATGCATGGGTTATGACACAAAACATTGCCGACAATTTATGTGGTTATAAAACCTATGATGCCTTGGGCAGAGAAATTGCGGTAAGCTCGCCTGATAAGGATGGGAAAGAAGTCTTAGTTTATGATAAAAGTAAACGCGCTGTACTGGTACAAGACCCTAACTTAAAAGACAAAAACCAATGGATGTTTACGGTGCATGATGCCATGGGACGAACTGCCTTCACAGGTATTATTTCAAGTACTGAAGATAGGGACTATTGGCAATATATTTTAGATCGTACGGGAACCGCGCCAAGTACGTTGCCGAGTGCTATTGATTTAAGCGACCCAAATCAAATTTACACTTATTTAATCAATGGCGTTAATCTAGTGCAGAATGGTGGAAGCTATCCTGCTAGTATCTCAAATACGGAAATATTGAGTTATAATTATTACGACCATTACAATCATTCAGAGATTAGTGGATACAGTTTTTCAACTGCTTTTATAAGCCACCTCTATGCTGATGTTTATTCTAATACGTATGGAACCGTTCCTATACAATCTACTTTTCCTACACAAGGAAGTTTAGTAGCTACTCGAACCAAGATTTTAGACCCCAATGGTGTCTCTTCTTTTTCTGGTTGGGTAACCAATGTCTTCTTCTTTGATGAATATGGACGCACCATTCAAAGTATTCAGTCTCTAGAACAGGATGTGGCGGGCAACGCTAAAACAATTTATAAAGATGTGAATACAAGCATGTATGATTTTGGTGGTCGAGTATTACGTTCTATTAGTGAACATAATAAAACGATCTACCCTGACATTAATAACCCAAGCAGTGCAACATCTTCAACGCATTGGACTACTGACAAGCATGAATACCAAGCGCGGACTTTCAAGTTGTTAAAAGTGTCTCAAAAGATAGATAATCAGAACTGGGAAATCATAAATGAGTTAACTTACGATAGTCAGACAGGTGCTTTGATAGAGAAGAATATGGGTCAAGTAGAAATACAACGGTACGAAAACAATATCCGCGGACAGTTAACAGGTATAAATAAATCGTATGCTGAGACTGGCGTTTCTATGCCCAATACAACCTTTGGCGAGAGTATAAAATATGACCATGGGTTTAATGAGAAAAGATATGATGGTAATATTAGTGGAATAACATGGTGCACCCCTTCGGTAAAACCACGTTCTTACGGTTATACTTATAGTACAAATGGACAATTATTACATGCTGATTTTGACCAGTTCGACGGAACCACAAATACTAATCCAGCGGATTGGGATGATGCACAAGTGGATTTTACAGTTTCAGAATTAAACTATGATGCCAACGGTAATATATTGAGTGTGCATCGAATGGGTACAGATCAATCAGGCATACAAACTTGGGATGAATTGCAACTAGCTTATACTAATGGAGATGTGAGTAATCGCTTAGAAGAAGTGACCGATAATGCAAACTTTGGAAACCCTGGAAGTGTAGAACAAGAGTTCCAAGATCATAATCCTGGGGGGCAGGATTACAGCTATGATAAAAATGGTAATACCACTTCAGATGCCAATAAGCAAGTAGAGACCACTTTCAATTATTTGGACAAGCCTGATAAACTTCAGTTTAATAACGGTACCACCATTGATTATATTTATACAGCTGATGGCAGTAAACTTGAGGAGATAACAACGCAAAATGCTGTGCCTATGGCCAGAGCATTTATTGGAGGCTATGAATATAAGGACAAAGATTTATCACTAAAATATCATGCCGAAGGTCGTGCGCGTTATGCGGCAGGTGCCAATAACCAAGCAGGCACTTTTAATTATGACTATTTGGTCAAAGATCATTTAGACAATGTAAGAACAGTTGTGACCTCACAACTTATGCCTTTTTACGATTACTTAGCCACGCACGAGGTAGCTTATGCGCAAGTAGAGGAAGCTGTTTTTGAAAATATAGACGGCCGCCGAGGAGTGCGACCTGGTACTGGACCAAGTAATGGAAGAGCTGCTCGCTTAGACGGTGATGACCCAGCCACACGCGTAGGTACTTCTCTATTGCTACATGTAATGGCGGGAGATAAGGTTAATATCAGTGCTGATGCTTATTATGATGGTAGTAGCACACCAACAGGTACAACGAGCGGAGAGGATATGCTAGAGCAAATTATCAATACCTTGCTGAGTAATGCCTCTCAAGAACCTCAGGGAGAAGGCCCAAGTAATGCTGAGATTGTAAATAATACCTTTAACTATAGCAATTACATTGGCGGCTATGATGCTATTAAGAACCAACTGACAGATCCAACAAAGCCACGTGCCTATTTAAACTATGTAGTTTTTGATGAGAACTATAAGATTGTGCCCGACCAATGTGGTGCGGTCCAAGTGAACACTGCTGATAACTGGCATACACTACAAACTAATGGTGATTTAGTAATAAAGCAAGGTGGTTATATTGCTATTTACATCTCTAATGAGAGCACTGGAATGGTTAGCTGGTTCGATGATTTAGATATACGGTTTTATAGAGGAGCACTCTTGGAAGAGAACCATTATTACCCTTACGGTATGGCAGTGCGTATAAGCCAGGATTTAAATATAAAACCAACGAACCAACAACTGTACCAAACCAAAGAATTGACCCAAACGGAGAACTTGAATTTGTATGACTTTCATGCAAGGCAGTATGACCCATTGTTGGGACGCTTTGCTAGTGTAGATCCTGCTGGGCAGTTTGCGAGTGGTTATGTGGGCATGGCCAATAACCCTACAAGTTTTGTAGATCCTACGGGCATGGTGGCAGTGCAAGATTACAAAAGTCAAGCGACTTGGAGCATTAATAGGTCTAATCAAAGTGAAAGGCAGAATGCTTGGAATAATGTTTATGTTAGTAGTGAACCTATGTTGGCAGCTGAAGTAGCGATAGCATCAGTTTTTCCAACTGTGGATGTTTTCGCAGACATGGCCGCAGCCGACGCCGAACATACAGATTATGTTAATGGCTTAAAAATGGAAGAGCATAACGCTCAATTAAGATCAGAAATTGAAGAGATGCTTGATGAAGAAGATTCAGATGTTCATCTTCCTAAGGATATTTCTAGTATGGATTTAGAGGCGCTCAAAGAGAAATTAGAGGAAATGGCTGATGAGGAACCGGAAGATGTTACAGAAGGAACTACTCATTTGTATGAAGCTAATTTTGTGGAAGCGAATGAATATGAAGATTTAGAATCATTTGTAGTATTTGATTATTCCGTAGATAAATCGAGTATTGATCCTGAGATATTGTCCACATTAAAAGATGTTAAATGGGTTCAAACTATTGTAACGGACTTCCCCGCTAACGGGTCATTTCCTAATCAACCTTTTGTTGATAATGATGGTGGTGGCGTTTTTTATAATTCCATGGAATATACAGATAATGAAATTGACAGAACTTTTTCTAATGCAAACTACGAGGATGTAGGAAATTTTAAATTCTCTGATACTCCAGCAAGACCTGCAGATAGAAATTTTTCTTGGCGCGCTGAGTTATCCTTGGTTGGCATTAGGAAGAATAACTCCATGATAAGGCTTCAAACTACAAGTTATGGTTGGAGTTTTAGTACTACAATGGGTAATCAAAGATATAAACAAATCAATGTAACTACTCCTTCTCAGTTTCATATGAATGTTATTAATAACCCCAATAGATATCAAAGATAGATTTATGAAGAAGAGCCTTACATGTACAAGTGTTTTATTGTTGTTTTTTTTAGTTGGTGAAGCTCAAACGCTTGTTTCATTTAGAACAAATTTTTATTCAGAAGATTTTAGATATAATGAATTGTATTTAGGTTCGGACTCGCTCGAACTTGACCGATATAAACGTTTTATTCTAAATTCGAAATACACGCGTGGTTTTACTATTGATTCGAATAAACAAGTTTTTTTATTGATAAAAGATAGAACATTTAGTTTGGTAGCAAATTATTTAAAAAGTTATGATATGGATTTAAATATTTCTCGTTGTTTGAAGCCATATGAAAACATTTATTATAATTCTATTGTTGATCTTGAATTAAAAAATAGAACTAATGTTGTGCAAAAATTTGGTTCGAATATCTCTTTTATCATTAGTTTTTTAAGTAATCTAAAAAAACATCTAATTGGAGCTAATGTTGAAGAACAGCAGCTATACGTTGTACTTGACAATATGATAAATATTTTAGAAAGAGACACCTTATTGAAAAACAACAATAAGTAACGTGTCAGATTTAGACATGAGAATTTTGCATCTTTCGTGAAGTGCACATGAGTTTGTTTACAATCTCGCTAATCGAAGTATTTTTCCAATGTGTGTCATCCGTTCGAAGTGTTCTTATAACGGCTGTTTGGGATGTTTTTGCGCAACAAAGTCATCGCGAACGTATTGGTAAATTAGGTTCTCTAAACCGTCAGCGCCGCCATGCGGTGCGTCAGTATATTATAATAAGAGCTAATTTTAAAGAAGGAATAGCAGTATTAACAGGATGCGTTATTTTTTTTTATTTAGTACTCACATAAGAAGTTAGATACTATAACAGCTGCAGTGCATAGTAATATTGTTGCTTAAAATCATCAGCTACAGCGATGGTCTCACTATTTTTTCCAATCACATTATCTCTTCAGCACTTTGAAGAGTGCTTGCGTTCCCTTCGCAGTTTTTACTTCTACAAAATATAAACCTGTGCTGCTTTCAATGTTTAGTATAATAGTTTGTTCATTCTTATAATTGTTACGACTAATTAATTGCCCAGTTACGCTCAATATGTTTATTTCTACTTCAGCATATTGTTTGTCCATTAATAATTTGAGTTGCCCTTGAGTAGGGTTAGGGTAGAGTTTAAAGTTGGAGGCTATCGTCTGTTTTACACCAATGGGTGTAACTGGTTCTTCAGTCATTTTATGCACGAATATATCTGTGCCACCAATTGGCGCTGTTAAGTTAAGTACCCCTGCTGTTTGATCAAAATCGACTGTTCCTTCAAAGGAACCTATTGTATAAATTGTACCGTACGAATTTCTAAAAAGGTTTGACTTGAATACTTTCTCAATACCTGTTCCTCCAAGTTGTTCCGCCCAAACAAAGGTTCCATTTGAGTCTAACTTACATACAAAAATATCTGAGCCGCCTAATGGAGTTAAGTTATGGGTTGTAGTAGTGCTCGGGTCAAAATCTAAGGTAGCATCAAATGAACCACTTACATATATATTCGCATTTTCGTCTGAAATAATTGCACTGCTAATATCATAACCTAATCCACCCAATTGCTTTACCCATTTAAAATTTCCATTACTATCCAACTTGCACACAAAAATATCGAACGAAGCTATTCTTGTTAAGTTGGCTACATTGGCACTTGGGTCAAAGTCTACAGTTGGGCTATTAAAAGCGCCAGTAATATAAACATTGCTTTGTAAATCTGTGCACAATTGAGTTGCATTTTCAATGCCTATCCCACTACCTACTATAGGATAAGCCCATTGAAAATTCCCCAAACCATTTAGCTTCAAAGCAAAACCACCAAATATTCCCGTTGATGTTAAGGTACTAATACCAATATCAGGGTCAAAGTCTACAGTGTCGTCAAAAGAGCCTGAAACATAAATATTATCATTATGGTCCGTTCTTATGGTTAATCCCCAATCCTCTTCTGGTCCGCCAATTTGTTTGACCCAATTTAAATTTCCGCTATTGTCCAAATTTAATATGAAGATGTCTCTCTTGCCACTGGATATATGTTGGTTAATATTAACACCTGGGTCCAAGTCTGTTGAGCCTCTAAAATATCCAGTGATTAGTAACTCGTCTTGCGTATTAATAGTAATAGATGTACCTCCATCTTCTTCAACCCCACCTATATGTTTGACCCAAATAAAATTTCCTGAATTATCTAGTTTTAAGATGAAAATATCATCCTCTCCTAGAGCCGTAAGATTAGCCGTATTTGGAGAAGGGTCAAAATCTGCAATTTGTCTGAACTGTCCAATGCAATAAATATTTCCACTTTTATCAACTTGAATTTCTGAAGGTATATCATCATCGCTACCTCCGAATTGTTTAACCCAAACGAGCCCTCCTAAAGAGTCATATTTAGCAATATAAACGTCCTTATTACCAACGGAAGTAATATTTGATATACTCGGTGATGGGTCAAAATCGGCTGTTCCTCTAAAACTACCCGTTATGTACGAATTATTGAGCGAGTCGACAGTAATGCTATATCCATCATCATCACTTATACCTCCCATTGATTTAGCCCAATCAAAACTTGTCTGCGCAAATGAGAAAAATGGGAATGTACATATTGTAAGGATTGTAAATATTTTTTTCATGACCAATATTATTTCTAATTTTATTAAAAATAATGCTCGTTGAGTTAATTACCTAAACCTATTCATCAAATGCTTGCATGGCTTTGTCCAATTCCGAACTTACAATCTTGGCATAGACTTGAGTCTGTTTAATATTAGAATGCCCCAGTATCTTAGAAACTTTATCAATACTTATTCCTTTACGTAGTGCTCGGGTTGCCCAAGTATGTCTTGCAGTATGTGTACTAATGTTCTTTTCAATTTCTGCTCGCTTTGCGATCTTTTTCAGGTTTTTGTTCATTAGAGCAGTTGCTGAGCTTATGTCATTATCTAATTGTCTGGCATTGTTTAAGTCTAAATCTTCTTTAAGGATAGGAAAAACAAAACGTGTATTCTTTTTCTTGTATTTCTTTAGAATTGCCAATGCTTTTTTAGGTAATAAAATAGATAGCTGCGTTTCTGTTTTAGTTGTTGAGAAATTGATATGTGTACCATCGAAATTTTTCCATTCTAAAGTAAATAAATCAGAAATTCTTTCGCCACCACCATTACAAGAAAATATGAAAATGTCGCGGTGCGTTGCAATCTTGGTATTTTCAATCATTTCTAAATTTTCTAACCGTTCTAACTCTTCTTCCGCTAAGTATTCTTTCTTTGTTTTTTCTTCTTTGGGTTTTTTATATCGCAAGAAAGGGTTGTCTTTGTGTTCTATTAATTCTTCCCTATAAGCGTCATTAAATATTTTTGAGATAAATTTCATATCACGCAGTATGGTGTTTGTTTTGTTTTTATGTTCTCGTCTTAAGTATTGCTCGTAGTCGCTTAATAAGCTCGGCGAAATTTCTTTAAAAGAAGTACTCTTTCCGTCAAAGTATCCTTTTAGCTTAGCGATAATGGATTTGCTTTTATCATAGGTGCCAATTTGGTTTTTTAATTGATAACTTTCTACAATTTTATCTGCAAATGAAAAGAAGTCTATATTTTTCTTGCCAACAATAAGTTCTCTTAAATAGGCTGAAGATTTTTTGTCATTTGTTGTTTCAGCCTCAAGTATTTTACTCTGAAATTCTGACAGTTTAGTTGTTAGTAGATTATTTAATCTTGCTGAGTTTTTAAATGAGGATTTTACTTTATTCTTTTTACCGTCCCAATGTTTTTGATGAAGCATTTGGCCAGATGAAATATACCTCACTTTTCTATTTTTGATAATACGAAAGTGGATGGGGGCTTCACTTTTTTTATTTAGTTTATCTTTACGGAATACAATTGAAATACTTGGCATACGAACGATTTGTCTAAAATTACAGAACAATTATCTATTAGGGTAAACATTGGGGTAAACATTTTATTCATTTTCGAGCTTTTAATTGACATTGTATTCTTCTTACACTCAGTTATATTAGCAATTAGTATGAATTTTAAAGAAAATAGAAGCATTTGAATGAATAGTTCGAGCCCCAGCCGGATCACTTCTAAACCGATTACTTCTGTAATCGGTTTTTTTGTTTGTAGGGGCCTTTATCCATGAAAGTATTAGAAGAAATATTGGTATCAGATAATAATAAGCTGGAATTAATGGCCTCTTTTCAGCAGCGTATATGGCATGGTGAGGCATTTAGCTTGGATGAAAGAATCAATTCTTTGTTACAAGATCTTGCTTATGATTTGGATTATTATGAGCCAAATGAAAACTTTAGAATTGAATGCGCTAGTTATTATGGTGATGCTAAACTCAAAGTTGAACTATTGGCAGTTATTGAAAAAATTAAGGTTCTTTATAATAACTAAGGGATAGAAAAATGAAAGCTTGAATAATTGTACTACTTGCTTAACCTCGTCTTAATCCTATTGCCAAATAAACGCAGCATTAACGGTATTGCTTTGGCTTCTTCTTCTAATCCTAGTTCCATTACTTTATAAAAGTGCATGGCGCTTATTTGCCCTTCTTTATTAAATTGCAAGTTGCATTTGGCACTCATTTTAATATCAGGGTAATCAATAACAACGGTCGTAATATTATTTCTAATATCTATTATTCTAGCGTTGTTACAGCTAAATGAAAATTTTTTAAATAACTCTTTCCAGAATTTTAAAACATGATGTATACCCGTTAATTCTCTCCCACCAAGTGGCACGGGGCCAATTTGTATCGGTGGGGTTATTAACTCAACTTGGCTAGATAATAAAGAGGCTAAGCCGTTGAGATTACAATCATTCCAATGGACTAGCATTGTATGTAGTTTATTTATTTTTTCTTCTTTTTCTATCATGTGCATGCAGGACTGTAGTAAAGCTTGAGTAGGCAAGCGTTACAGATTTATATGACTTATATTAAAAGTAACAAATTAATGTCATATAAACATGTTAAGTAATTATAAATATGTATCATATTGTCTAATACGTATTAATGATTATAAATGCACTTGTACATACAAAAATATGCATTTATACGTTAGAGCAATTGCTCATCCTTTTTGATATTTTTAGACGGTAAAGTGCTTAAAAAATAAAAATTTATAATTTCTTGTAACTTTATCTATCCTCGTACGATATATAAGAGTAAGATGAATATTAAAAGCTACAACCAAGCTGTAAAAGACTTTTCGGATCGGCTGTTGCGTTTCATCTTAAAGAACTTAAATAAAGACGTGGAAACTGCAAGAGACATAGTACAAAACTGTTACGAAGCACTTTGGAAAAACAAGGACAACGTAAGCAATGAAAAGATTAAAAGCTTTTTGTTTCAAGTGGCGCACAATCAAGTCATTGATGTTTATCGTAAAAGTGGTCGCATGTTATATGTAGAAGATTATCATGAAAATGCATTGATTACAGTAGCATCAGTTAATGATTATAAAGAAATTATGCATCGAGCATTAACGCTCTTGCCCACCTTGCAACGTTCTATGATATTGCTTAAAGATTATGAAGGTTATTCTTATGCCGAAATAGCTGAGATTATAAATGTAACAGAAGGTCAAGTAAAAATTAATTTGTTTCGTGCACGAAAAAAGTTAAAAGAAATTATTCAGTCACCCCAAAAAAGTAAAGCACTATGAATATAAGTAGGGACAATTACGAAGCGTTTATGGTGGCCTATATTGATGGCGAGTTAAATGCTACTGAGGTAATAGAATTTGAATTATTTATCAAAAATAATCCAGATCTTAAAGAAGAATTGGATGCGTATAAAGGCTTACTGTTTGTAAGTGATGAAGAGGTAACCTTTGAAGAGAAAGAGATTTTATTAAAAAAAGAAAGTTCATTTATTCTTTGGAAAAAAATGTGGCCTGCAGCTGCAGCCATTCTCTTAGCCATTGTTATTATTCCATGGCTTAGAAATAATCATGGGGTTGAAAATCGCACGCTTGTAAAAGTCGTTGAACCAAAAAAAGAATTAAGCCCAAAGCAAAAAGTTGAGCCTCAAAAAATTGAAACTGTTGTAAAAACGGATGAAGAGGAACGAATAGCACCGGCACAAACAAAACCAAAAAAAGTTCAGAAAGCCATAGTAAAACCAACGATTGTAAAGCAGCAAGTTTTGAATAAGAAAGAAGCTCTAGTAAAAAAAGAGCAAGAGCAAATAGTGCAATCAAAAGAGCCTATTGAGCTGCCACTTAAAGAAGTAATAGTACAAGCAAAAAAATCTAATAATAAGCCCGAGCCTAAAAAGTACTTACCAGAGGCCAAAGAGGAGTTGAAAAGTATAATTGCACAAGCACCAGCCCTCCCAACGAATGAGCTTGCTTCTAAAACCGAAGGAAGAAGAAATATAATAACGATAAGTGCAGATAAAAACCCACTTATACATGAGAAACTAAATGAAGTAGTGACGAAAGTAGAAGATAGAATTAATAAAATTAGAACCATTAAAAAAACGCCAATTACAGTATGTATAGGCAAGCGAAAATTATTTACACTAAATACCGCTAAAGCGGCACAAGCTAATTAAAAATTAAAATTATGAAATCAACATTTTATCAAATTATACTAACCATTACAATTTTTATGATGAGTTTTTTCTATTCAAATGCACAAATAATGGATACGACTATTCTATTTAAGTACAATAAAAATAAAAATTGGCCTGCTCTCGATTCAATTAAGCTTATTGATAAGCACGATAAAGTGATAGTCGATGCTGACAGTAATATTTTATATATTAGAAAAATATACAAAACGGGCACGATCTTATCTGTTAGTAACCATGGTTTCGAAATTGGTGATAGACTAAAAAAGAAAAAAAAGAAGCATAAAAAACTACATGTTGGCATGCACTTTGACTTTGGGATTAATAATATTGTTGATAATACAGAATATAAAACAGGAGTAAATTATCAGCAATTGGTTCAAACAGATTCAAATATGCGCAATCTTGCGTCATCTGATTTAAAATTAAGAAATGCTAAGTCTATTAATTTTAATTTTTGGCCTGTTTGGTTAAAACAAGATATTGCCCGTCATAATGTACAGATAGAAACAGGTTTAGGTTTTCAGTTTTTTAATTATCAATTTGACTCTCAAGTCAGACATAATAATGGATTTCCTAATGACCTTACTGTTATAACTCCACAATTTGAAGAGATTACAGATCCTACAAGATTAACCGGAAAAGAAAAAAATAAATTTGGAGTGAGCTATGTAAGCATACCACTTATGCTTCGATTTAATTCCAACAAGAAAAAAGGACACAGATATTTTTTAGGAGCCGGTGTAATAGGAAGTTATAAACTTAAATCATGGACGAAATTCTACGGCGAAAAAGAGGCCGGTAATTATGGAATAAATGATTGGATGACTCAAGTAACTGCTGAGTTGGGTGTTACAGGTGTTATAAAAATATATGGTACTTATTCATTACAATCAATGTACACCATGCAAGGGCAAGGCGGTCTTGATCGCAGACCATTTGCATTAGGTATACGATTATAGGCATTAGACCTTTGAGGTTCGTAAAACCTCAAAGGTCTTTTTTTTCTGCCAATAATAATGAGCAAGTGCCACAATCGCACATCCCAATAATGCGAGCGCAATATCCTTATGCGCATCCCACACATCACCTTGTGTAGCAACATAGGTTTCCCCTGTTTCGCTATCAGTTAAGGCGGCTACGGTCCATTCAATTAATTCAAAAATGGTTGCTAGCGATAGTCACTCCTCCACTTGGGCACCCTCCGCACCATTCGCCTGTCATTTTTTCTATAATTATTTTTTTTGTAAATGAAGTTGGTGCATCTCCAACTGGAAGTACTGTTGTTGGTTCTGGTTCAGTAGTTGCACTTCCTGGGTCTGGAACATAAAATACTTATTGCCCATCACCATTGGGAGCTTGTTTGGTGCAAGAACCGATGGCTAAAATCATTGTTGTTGCTAAGAAGATTGCTAATACTTTTTTCATAGTTTTATTATTTAGATTATTAGAAAATTAGGTGAGGTAAAAAAATTACTGATCAGATTAAGATGAATTACCTACATAATATATCGTATTTATTTGCCTGAACCCCTAAGAATATTGAGTTTTAGTTTAAATATTTGCATGCTGCAAACTTGTAGTCTATGGTATTAAGTGCTTATTGGTTTTTTTAGTAAAAAAATATTATTCTGGGTTTCGATTAAAAAATAGAATGAATAGGATTAGAAAATCCAAAAAAAACGCCCACCATAAAGGTGAGCGTTCTATTAAAAATAATTAAGGATTAATCCCATTTCTTAATTTCATTGAAGCTAGCTTCTTGTGCGTTTAATACGTCACGCGCTCCAGAATTATCATTTACAAAAGCAGCTACATGAGCATTTGCTTTATCTGCTATTTTGAAAGAACTTATATCAACACCTGCAAATTCAACTTTAGTGTATTTGTCAGAAGAGTTTAATTCGATTGGGTCACCAGCATCAGCTGTGATTGTGCCACGGAATACGTGAGAGTGCATCCAGTTAGCATCAA
>CALIIL010000029.1 GCA_938017685.1 uncultured Chitinophagaceae bacterium | reverse complement strand
CAGTTCTTCGATACATTTGACAAGGTTTTTAGCGAAAAAAAAGAATAACTTGCAATTATATGATACTAGTTTTCATCATTTTAGCCTCTAAATGTGCATAAATACTCAACTCCTGCTCTTTTTAAGGGACGACTAATTACTCTTCAATTATCGTCGATAGATCTTCTTCGTTATTATCGCCCAAAGCTTCTTCAATTACTTTTTTAGGAAAAAAAGAAGCCTCCTCTTCTAATGCTTCAACCTTCACCGGAGCTTTATAAAACAACATACCAATCATCATAATTAATACCGTAATAATAATAACTTGTATAATCATAGAATTATTAACCAGTTCCATGCTAAATACTGTGGGTATAGATAAAAATAATAAAATAGTAATTAAGCCGCGCGGTGCAACAAATACCAACGGAAATACAGGCAAGCCTATTGCTTTTAATTGAATAGCCCGAACAACAAATATTGCAACAACTATTGCTACAGACCATTGCATAGTGCTTGGATTAATAAGCTCCTGCATATCTATTAAATAGCCAAAGACCACAAAGAATAAAGTGCGCATTAGAAAAGTACCCTCGGCTACAATCTTACGAAAGTTCTTAACTTCCCGATCCATAATTTCTGGATGTAATAAAGCTTTAAACTTTTCATTCTTAATCAAATCTAAATTACCTAAGAAAATACCAAACAACAAAATGAAAATAAGAGATGGCAAATGATAGATTTTAGCCAATTCATAAATCAAGATAACAAGCACTACAATTGGTGCAAACTTAATATGATGATCAATTTTAGAAAGTAATACTGACAACAGAATAGAGGCTACAAATGATATAACCAACATGAGTATTAACTGAAAACCAAAATGTAAAAAAGTTGCTCCATTAAACACCTCATTCAATGCGAAAAAATTAAACAACACCACGCCAAAAATGTCAGACAAGCTACTCTCATATACCACAAACTCTTTTAAACTTTTAGAAAGTAAATGCACACTAGGTATAGCTATTGCACTGCTGATAATGGCCATAGGAATAGCATTAACAACAGCTGAATGCCATGAAACTGATTGAAAATAAAAAAAGCCCCAGGCAAACAAACCGCATAAAATAAGCATGGGAAATACCGCAACAATCAATGACTTACGCATGATGGGTATACGTTCCTTACTCAATTCTAAATCAAAGGACTCATCCAATACAATAAGAATTAAACCAAAGGTTCCTAAAATAGGAAGCACACTATTAAAATCCACAAGTTCAATACCGAACTTAGAAGATAATTGTGCAATACCAAAGCCTACTCCCATTAATAATATAACAGAAGGCACACGAGTAAACTTTGAGGTTATATCAAAGAAATAACTTAACAGAAATACCGCGCAAATAATTATAATGATAACAGCTGTATTCATAAAGGCTTAGGGCAAAAGTAAGGAGTAAAAGTATAGCCAAGACGTATTTTTTTATTCAATAAAAAAAGCGGTTAGAAAATCTAACCGCTTTGGAATATTATTGACTAAATCACTATTACAACTTACGCTTAATTTCAATCTCTTCGTAAGCCTCAATAGTATCGCCTGATTTAAGATCATTAAATTTCTTAACACTCAAACCACACTCTTGACCTGCAACTACTTCTTTCACATCGTCTTTAAAGCGTTTCAAGGCTCCTAATTCTCCGTTATAAATTACAATACCCTCGCGTACAATCGTTATTTTATTATCACGCTTAATCTTCCCTTCGGTTACAAAGCAACCAGCTACTTTACCAATACCTGTAATATTAAATACTTCTCTAACCTCAATTTGTGCAGTAGCTTTTTGCTCTACTTTAGGCTCAAGCATTCCTTCCATGGCGCTCTTAATCTCATCAATAGCATCATAGATTACTGAGTACGAGCGTATCTCAATATTCTCTTCAGCCGCTAATTTATTAGCTTGTGACGATGGTCTTACTTGGAAACCACAGATAATCGCATCGGATGCCGAAGCTAATAATACGTCACGTTCTGTAATTTGACCCACTGCTTGGTGTATCACATTGACAACTATTTCATCCGTAGATAACTTCTGTAATGAGTCACTTAATGCCTCAACAGAACCATCAACATCACCTTTAATAATTAAATTCAACTGTTGGAAGTTACCTAATGCTAAACGACGACCAATCTCATCCAAAGTAATATGCTTCTTGGTGCGCATACCTTGCTCGCGCAATATTTTCTCACGTTCGTTGGCCGTATTTTTTGCTTCGTTCTCGTCTTCGTATACTTTAAATTTATCACCGGACTGTGGTGCTCCGTTAAAACCTAAAATCTGCACTGGAACACTAGGTCCAGCTATTTCTTTTGGATTACCACGCTCATCAGTCATGGCTTTTACACGACCATAATACTGACCAGCAACTAGCATATCTCCAACACGCACTGTACCATTTTGCACCAATATGGTGGATACATAACCACGACCTTTATCTAAGGACGCTTCTACAACTGTTCCATAGGCCGCACGATTCGGGTTAGCTTTTAACTCTAACATGTCGGCTTCTAGAATAACTTTTTCTAGTAATTCAGAAATATTTAATCCTTTCTTGGCCGATATTTCTTGAGACTGGAATTTACCACCCCAATCTTCAACCAAAATGTCCATTGTAGAAAGTTGCTCTTTAATTTTATCCGGATTAGCTCCGTCTTTGTCCATTTTATTTATAGCAAATATCATAGGCACTTCAGCAGCTTGCGCATGTGAGATAGCCTCTTTTGTTTGTGGCATCACTGCATCATCAGCAGCAATAACAATAATAGCAACATCTGTTACTTTAGCACCACGCGCACGCATGGCCGTAAAGGCTTCGTGACCAGGAGTATCTAAGAACGTTATTTTCTTCCCACTTTCTGTTTTTACTTCGTATGCTCCAATATGCTGTGTAATTCCTCCAGCCTCGCCATCGACTACGCTTGCATTACGTATATAATCTAGCAAAGATGTCTTACCATGATCTACGTGACCCATTATGGTTACGATAGGTGATCGTGGTTCTAAATCTTCTTCGGCATCTTCTTCAAAGAACTCTTCAGCACTTTTTTCTTCTACATCAATAAACTCTACTTCAAAATCAAACTCACTAGCTACAATCTCAATTAACTCCGCATCTAATCGCTGATTAATAGATACCATACGGCCCAAAGACATACATGCGCTAATAATATCTGTTACTTCAACATCCATTAAACTAGCTAACTCGGATACGGAAACAAACTCAGTTATTCTTAATACTGTTTCATTATCTTGTTGATTAACATAATCTCTTTCTAAGCGATCTGCTTTGTCTTTTTTACGCCCTTTACGTATTGTTTTATTTGGCTTACGCGAATAATTACCTGAAAGTTTATTCAAGGTCTGTTTTAATCGCTGCTCAATTTTCTTAGGATCAACAACTGCACCTGGTTCAGCTTTATCAGTTTTTTTCTGCCAAGGCTTATTTGGTCTAGATCTATCCGTAGACTTTTGATCTTTTGTTGGGATACGTTTACGTTTTTTCTTCGGTCTTGGTGTTTCTTGTTTAATAACAACTTTACCAATTACTTTTGGCCCTTCAAGCTTTACCTTATCCATACTGGTAATGACTTGCTTTGGCTCTTCTATTTTATCTTTTTTAAACTCTACCTTTTTTTCTACCTTAACTTCTTTGGCAGCCGGCACTGACTTTTCTTTTGGCTCGGCCTTCTTCTTAGGTTTGTTTACATCTACTTTACCAACAACCTTCGGAGCTGCTATTTCAGATTTTACTCGCGTAATTTCTTTGGGCTCTTCTTTTTTCTTGTCAATCTTAACCGATTTTTCAACCTTAGGCGTTTCGATAGGTTCTGGCTCTGGCTTAGGCTCCGGCTTCGGAGCTTCTTTTACAATCTTAATTTCGACTTTAGGCTCTTCTACTTTAATCTTTTCTGGTTCAGGCTTTACTTCCTTTGCAGCTTCTTTCTTTTCTTTTTCAATTTGCTTAACCTGCAAACTGATCTTTTCACTTTTCTTCTTAGCAGCTTTATCGGCAGCATATTCCAACATAAGCTCTTCGTACATATCCTCGGATAGTACTGTATTGGGGCTATTGTTAACCTCAAAGTTTTTGCCCTTCAAGAACTCAACAAGGGTATCCTTACCGATGTTAAATTCCTTCGCCGCCTTCATTAATCTTATGCCTTTAGCCATATTTCTGTTTGTCTAATATACGTTGTTATTGTCCTTCTTCGAACTCTGCTTTCAATATTAATTTTACATCTTTAATCGTCTCATCTTCTAAATCACTACGACTTATTAAATCTGTATCACTAATCTCCAATACACTTTTGGCGGTATCGCAACCAATTTTTTTCAATTCTTCAATAATCCAACCTTCGATCTCATCTGAGAACTCGCTTAATGGAACGTCATATTCGCTCTCACTGTCTACATCATCTCTAAATACTTCAATTTTATATCCGGTAAGCTCTTGCGCTAACTTAATATTTACACCACGCTTACCAATAGCCAATGATACTTGATCAGCTGGCATTAATACTTCTACATATTTATCTTCATCATCAATCTCCATACTGCTTATTCTGGCAGGTGTAAGTGATCGAGTGATTAATAATTGCATATTATTCGTGTAGTTAATAATATCAATATTCTCATTACGTAACTCACGCACTATTCCATGGATACGGCTTCCTTTCATACCAACACAAGCGCCAACAGGATCAATACGATCATCGTAACTTTCCACAGCAACTTTTGCTCTTTCGCCTGGTACACGTACAATATTTTTAATGGAAATAAGTCCGTCAAAGATTTCAGGAACCTCAATTTCTAGCAACTTAGCTAAAAATGATGGAGCCGTTCTAGATAAAATAATCACGGGAGAATTTCCCTTTAATTCTACTGCTTTAACTACGGCACGAGTTGTCTCGCCTTTCTTAAAGTAGTCCGAAGGTATTTGTTCGTATTTAGGAAGGATTAATTCGTTTCCGTCATCATCCAAAAGCATGATTTCACGCTTCCATATTTGATAGACCTCTCCACTTATTATTTCGCCTACGCGCTCTTTATACTTATCGAGTAAAATATTCTTTTTTAAATCATTGATACGTGCAGCTAGAGTTTGCTTCGCAGCCAGTACAGCTCTTCTGCCAAAGTCAACCATTTTGATCTCCTTATACACCTCATCACCAATCTCGTATGTTTCATCTATAGCTAGAGCATCAGTCAATTTTATTTGAGTAACTATATCTTCTAGTTCATTATCAGCAACTACTTCTTTTCTATGAAATATCTCCAAATCACCCGTTTGGTCATTTACAATAACATCAAAGGGTTCGTCCGTTTCATATTTTTTGCGAAGCACGGTTTTAAACACATCTTCCAACACCTTAATTAAGGTTGGTCGGTCAATGCTCTCTGCCTCTTTAAATTCTGCGAATGAATCAATTAAATTTATACTTGCCATAATGTTTATTTTTTAAATTCAATTTGAATAGTTGCTTGTTTCATATCTGTATAATTTATATCTATTGTTTGTTTTCCTTGCTTTTTAGTGCCTTTTTTTTCAATTGTTACTGTTTCTTCATTTGCCGCCATAATACGTCCTTCATGCTCTTGCTCATCTTCTATCATCTCTATTAGGACCATTCGGCCAATATTCTTTTTGTATTGACGTAGCATTTTTAATGGTTCATCTACACCCGGACTAGATACCTCTAATGAGAAGTTTCCATCGGGGTATATACCCTCATCTTCAATAAAACGGCGCATTTTACGGTTTATTTCAATACTTCTATCCAATGCAAAACCTGTATCACCATCTATATAAAACTTATAATTATTGGTAGGTGTAACCTTATGAGATATTAAGAATAAGTCTGTATCCTTAATAAAATCATTTAACCAATTAATTAATGTTTCCTCAATGTTCATATCGTATCTCTACATTTTGAGTAATAGAAAAGGGAACGTATCGTTCCCTTTATCCACTCGCTCGAGGCGCAAATATAGTCTTTTTTTTATTTTACAACAAATGGAGAACCGCTTGGGTTAAAAAACCTTCTTAATGAATCCTTAAGGGCTTCAACGTCGTTTGTTGGGTGAGAGGCCGTGATTACAAGCCATATTTTACCATCAATAGTCATGACCGATGTTTTATTACCGTAAGAGTTTAACTTCTTAGACTTGCTTTCTGCAATACTCTTATCAGGATACGAAGTCACTGCAATGTTCATTTCGTTTCCTTGTACAGCCGGTGCGGTCGTATCAGTTACTGCTGCTGCATTATCTGATTCTGCGGCATTTGCATCATCAGCTTCCGCATTATCAATAACCAATGCTTCATCACCATTGAATGTGGTATCATTGGCATCCAATACTACTTCCTCTGGGTCTGAAACAATACTTGCTTCTTCATTAGGTGTACTATTACTATTCTGGTCTTTAATAAAATTATAGGCAAAATAAGCTCCTGCTGCTAATCCCACAAGTAACAATAAACCTATCAAGTACTTTATAATAACCGAGCTTTTAGGCTTTGAAACTGCGCTATCAGCATGTGTATATTCTAAGTTAAAATCACTCCCTTGCTTGCTTTCTTCAGTTGTAACAGGCGCACTCTCTTCCGTAATGGGTTGGGCCTTTACTGGTGTGTAGCCAAGATTTAAGTCTGAACTTTGCTTGAAGATTACCGTTTCATCTTTCAATAAAAAGGAACCAATTAAATCAATCTCGTAACGACCACTTTTTTGTAAACTAGCCTTTACTTTCTGGCTAAAATCTCTGATTTCGTTTGAAGCCTTGGCTATGCTAACATTTTCATTATCAGCAATGTACGTTGGAAATGCATCGTCAATAATCCCCACTGGAGTAAATGTTAATTGATACTCCGGAGCATCCAAATTATCTCCATCATAAGATGCAGATTTCTTCTTCAAATCCAATGTTCCTAAGCTAGGGAACGTGCAGTAATGGTTTTTAAGTAAGAAACCGCCTATATAATCTTCAACATGTATCATGAGCTGCTAAAAGTAGTTCGTTTTATTTTATCTGCAAATTCTTACCTGCTGTTGATAACGATTTATTAAAAGAATAAACAATACCACCCAAAACATTTAAACCAAAATTAGGGTAGTTATTCCAGCGTTGATATTTGTTATTGAGCAAATTATTACCTTCCAAGAATACGCTCCAACGATTATTAATCAAGTAGTTGGCATGTAAGTTTAGATCAAATGCACCTGACAATTTAGTTTCAGAAGCATCTGTAGAAAGTGCTGTTGTTCCAGAACGTGATAATAAATCAGCACGTAACAATAATGTATTATCATAGACATACTTGGCGTACACATCAAATTGTAAGGGTACGTAATGACTAATAGTCTCTCCAAGAACTGGCTCGTAACTTAAACTAGCTCCAGCATTGGTATTATAATTTATATGATACTCAGCCTGTGCTTGAAGAGATACAATATTTACATCCGCATAGCGTAAGTAAAAATCTCCATTATTACCAAATTCGCTTGAGATGAAACCTTGTATATTTTTAATACGACCATAACCTGCTTTGAAGTTAAAGTTCAAATTATTTTTCATACTACCACTCAAACTGGCGTAGTAAAGCGTTCTTTTTGTTTGTGCCAAATTATTGGCTGGGGAAAGCCAAGGGTTCAGCGTTGATAGGTTTTTAAATGAGTTTACTTGCAATTCGCTTTCTACACCAAGTTGTGCGTACGAAGCAATTTGAGATATAAACTTTCTGGCAAATACATTAGGCAAGAAGTGTACCTCTTGACCAAAAGTTGGATAAAGTCCTACTGATATTTTTACATCCTTCCAATCTCTTTCGTAGCTAGGCTGTAATGCAAAAATACTCGTACTATAATTAGGACTAGCCCATCCTGGATTTTTCAAAGCATTATTATTTGCATCCAAAAGAACATTCATATTCAGTGTTCCATTTTCTCCTAAGGCTTTACTTATTGGAGCAAACACTCTAAAGTTGATTTCGTTAGAACCGATTTGATTCGAAGCAAAAACAGCGCGATTATAAATACCTGTTTCTAATTGCAAGCTATAATTAAGGCCGAGTTTATTTTCATAAATAGGACTTACTTCTGCCGTAATCGTTGGGTTAAAATAGCGGATTTTGGCAGGCTCCGATCCTCTAACTTTAAAAAAGTCATCGGCACCTGATATGCCATACGTATGCACAACATTTCTATTTAACCCTAATGTAGCAGTTAGTCTGTATTGCTTAATATCACGCTTGTGTGTTAGTGTTAAGCTGTTCTGAGATGCTTGCTGCAAGCTATTCTTCCTGCTAGATGCACGATGCGCAATATTCAAATATAAATCTTGACCAATGTCGTCTGATAAATCATATCCTAAGTCAAATCTTGTGGTATTTAAATTGCCATAAGTTGCTTTAATAAAATTTCTATTGTTCGGCAATGCGGTTCTTTTACCAAAAGCTATTGGCTGCAATGGATTGGGTTTGTACACAAAATCAACATTCTGTGTAGGCATCTTATAAATAAATATATAAGGATTGGTTTCTACAAAAGGAATATGACTTGGTACATAGTTGGGCTTAATCGTGTCCAAATCATCAATAACATTTTGCACGGTTAGAGCACCACCTACAGTATCTAAATAATTCACATAAGATTGCGTCATATTCTCTTTATCATCTAAATGATAATAAATGTATGCACCACTCAAACTTGCATTTTTTAATAAGGCCGGGTTGTTCCCGCGACCTGGTTTATTAATAAATTTATTAACCGATGTAATTGCATCTTGATACTGACCTAAACGATAGTAACATTCTGATTTCCAAAACTCACTCAAACCGTTAATGTCTTCATTTACCGGATATTTTGTCGCTTCATTAAAATAAGGAATAGCCAAGCTTGCATTACCATCTTTCAACATTTGAATACCTCTAGCATAATTAACTTTTTGATATACAATTTGAAACACTGGGGTTAGATTACCTAACTTGTTTAAGGTAGTAATGGACTTGTCAAAATTCTTTTCTTTAATCGTTAATAGTGCCAACATTTCAACCGCATCATTATAATATTTCGAAGAAGGATAGACATTAATAAACGCATCTAGCTTTTGTTCTGCCTCTACTGTTTTTCCTAAGTCATAAGTAAGCTTTGCTGCGTTAAAAGAAATATCCTCTTTTAAATCGCCAATATCTGAAGCAGTCATGGCCAAGTCAAAGGTGTTCAAAGCATTTTCTTTTTCACCATTTTTGAGCTGGCATAAGCCTAAGTAATAAAGCGCTTGTGTACCTACTGACTTATTACTAGGCTTCACTTTTTCAAAATAAGTAATAGCCTTAGCAACATCTCCTACTTGATAATGAGTATATCCCAATCTAAAATAGTCATCATCATACAACTCGCCTTTTTGCGCCGATTCGTCTATGTATTTTTTAGCATTTGTAAAATCATTTTTTTCAAAATAAATCTGACTGGCTAATTGCGCCATTTGACTTTTATACTTTTCCTTATCCGTTTTTAAATAAGCTTTGGCTAACCTCAGGGCCTTATTCTTATCTCCTTTTAAATAGTTTAATTCGGCTATATAAAAAGGCACAACCTCTTGGTAAGCCTCTTGCGTTTCTATTGATTTAAAACTTTTGAGCGCTCCATCATAATCGCCTTGGTAATAAGCAACCACACCATTATAGTAATTACCTGGGCTATAATATTCTCCTTGTACATCTTTAATTGTATTGAACAAAGGACCTACTTTTTCAATTTGATTATTAAGCAAATAACAATACGCTAGCTCAAAATTTCGCTGAGATATTTCTTGATTACTCAAGTAAGTAATATCTGTTGTTTCATAAAAAGGAATAGCCTGCACATAATCTTGCTGAGAAAATAAATATTTGGCTAGCCTAAAATAACCATACTGTTGCAAAGAAGCATAAGGCGTATTTAATAACATATCCGCAAGGGCTGCAGTACTGCCTTTTGTACCTTGACCCATGGCCGACATTAAATCATAAAAGTGAGCCGTTGCGGTATAAATATCCTGATCAGTCTTTTGATTAAGACCGGCTAGGTAATCCTTTACATCTTGCTGTGTTTGATGATAATGACCTAATTCAAAATTTGAAATTGCCGACTTCAACTTTTCATGCTCTTCAGTTATGCGTAATGAAAACTGAGCTTGCACTGATTGCGCAATAAAGAAGCACAAGAATAAAATGGTTAGTTTTTTGCAATTCATAGTAGGGAAGGAAGTAAAAATTATGTGTGTGTATGAGTATTGTATAATTGATTAAAAGGCCCAATTAATTCCAAAACTTGGAAAGATTGGCAATTGATATTCGCGATTATTTCGAATACGATCTATGTAAAAAATATTTTGTCGGTCATAAGCATTAGACACACCAAAACTTGTTTCTAATGTTGTCTTATTTTGGAATATAAACTTCTTGCTAGCTGATAAATCCAAACGATGATAATGAGACAAACGACCTCCATTAATGTTATCGCCTTCATATAAAATATCAAAACCTCCATTCTGAGTAAGCAGGTCTGTGCCCAAGCCATTGCTGAAGTCTACACGCTCAAAAAAGGCTTGTGTTCTTGTAAATGGAAAAGGAGAACCGTAGTTGAACCTTGCAGATAATACCCAGTCATATTTTTTGCCAGCAGTATAAGAAGCAACAACATTTACATTATGTCTTCTATCAAATGGTGTTGGATAAGACTGAATGCCATCAAAACGATCAACATAACCGTATGAATAAACGGTCCAGAGATAGATTCTATCCTGCGCATATTTCATTGTAAAGTCTACACCATAGGCCTTACCTGTTTCAATTAAATAATCAGGATCCGTTGATAAAAGTTTATAACGATTCAGCGCAATTAACTGATTAAAATTCTTGTACCAAGGCTCCACTGTAAAATCTAACTTGTCTACTTCAAATTCAACACCCGCTATAAAGTGATATGCCTTTTGAATATTATTATCAGCAACCTTGCCGCTTAAATCAGCAATATCAACATCCGGACCGGTTAAGAAACCACTAAAGAAGTTAACAATATCCTTATCCGACTTGGTCGAAAATAGATTTTGAGAGTACATACCAGCTGATCCTTTAAATCTAAAGTTATCCGTAATATTATACTTTACAGCAACCCTAGGTTCTAATCTAAACACATCCAAAGAAGCATAATATTGCAAGCGTAGTCCTGGTTCAAAAATTAATTTGTCTCCAAAGTTCTTTTTTAACTTAACAAAACCGCCCAGCTGAGTGGTAGAGTTTCCTCCAGAACCATCGTCTATTGGCAACCCAATAAAGTTAAAGTATTTAAAGGCTGTATTAAAGGCACTTAACTCAACGCCATAATTCAATTCCGAGTAATTCTTAAAGTAAGTAGTTACACCAATTCTAGCTTCGAAACTATTAATGGCACTTTCACGCGGCAGACCATCAGCTTCCTCTAAGTTAATATTATAATCACTGAAATAAACACCACCATTAATTAAAGAACTAGAACCCTCTGGTGTTATGGTAAAGTTGGTACCAAGTCCCCAGTTATTCCATTTTAAATCTGTTACCCCGGCAAAGTTTACTCGGTCATCAAAATTGAAGCCAAATATTGAAAATTTACTTCCGTTATTAAAGCTCAAGTTTATTTTACCATAAGCATCGGTAAACTGATAAGGAAGCTTGGTAGCATAGGGCTCACCCAACCCACCATAAAGAGCAGATGAGGTTCTGTTTAAATAAGAATGCTTTAATGAAAATAGAAAAGTTGTAGAGGTTTCTTTAAACTCTCCATTCTCCTTTTGCCCTTTACCAATGGGACCTTCTAAAAAGACTTTCGCCAAAATTGGATTCACACCAATCTTTCCACTAAGTTTTTTCTTATTACCATCTTTGGTTGTAACCGCCACAATAGCTGAGGTTCTATCGCCATATTCAACACCAAAACCACCACTCATAACCTCGGCATTACGAATTGCATCAGTCTCAAAAACCGAATAAAGCCCTATGGAGTGAAAGGGGTTGTAAAGCGTCATGCCATCCAACAATATTTTATTCTGAATAGGCGAACCACCACGAATATATAATTGACCACCTTGATCTCCTGTAGACACAACACCGGGCATAACACTTAAGTACTGAGCTATATCTGGCTCACCACCAATACTAGGCATCATCTTTAACTCTTTAGGTGTAATCTTGGTTGTACCAACTCGTGTATCAAACTTCTTCTCTGATTTCTTTGCTTTAATCACTACATCTTTTAGTGTACGCGCTTTTCTTTTTAAATATATTTTGGTACTTACCGTATAATTAGCCTTTGTTTTAATTTCTTTCTTTGCAATTTCATAGCCCAAGTAACTTACTTGAAGGCTTATAGTACCCACCGGTAATTTTGTAATATTAAAAAAACCATCATTGTTGGTTTTGCCCCCTTGTGTTGTACCAACAACACCTACAGTAACAAATCCCAATGGCTCTCCATTCGTTGCGTCATATACAAAGCCTTTTACAGAACCGTCCTGTCCAAAAACTTGGAATGAAACGCACAAAAATAAAAAGGCAACTAATGCTTTTTTCATAATAACAAATAAGGCTCAAATATAGGTAAAACTTATATGAATTGCGTCTCAGCAAGGTCGTATTACTCCACAATTGTGGAGTACTTGCCAGTTTTCAAGAGCAAATAAGCCAGACTTTAACAATTACTAATTTAAGGGCTTACTTTTGTAGCCTAAAGCAATTAAATTTGATGAAACCTTCTATCCCACAAGGAACCCGAGATTTTGGTGCAGCAAGCATTCGTAAGCGTGATTTTATTTTTCAAACAATACGAACGGCATTCACCTTACACGGTTTTGAACCTTTAGAAACACCTGCTTTTGAGAAGTTAGAGACGCTCATGGGAAAATATGGTGAAGAAGGAGACAAACTCATTTTTAAAATCCTAAACAACGGATTAGACAAAAAGGCCGAAAAAGCCCAAGCTGCTTTTGACAATGTTCTTTTAGGCAAAAACGAGCCGAAGCTTACTGAGCGTGCATTAAAGTATGACTTAACCATTCCCTTTGCACGTTACGTAGCTATGAACCATGGTCAGTTGGCTATGCCCTTCAAGCGTTTTCAGATACAGAATGTATGGCGTGCTGATAGACCCCAGAAAGGTCGCTATAGAGAATTTACTCAATGTGATGCTGATATTGTGGGCAGTCAATCTTTATTAAATGAAGTAGAGCTTTCTAATATATATCACAATGTTTTTGAGCAATTACAAATCCCCGTAAGCATTTGTATTAATAATAGAAAAATCTTGTTGGCACTTGCGCAACAATGCGGCGATGAACAATTAATTACCGCCTTGGCAGTAGCGATAGACAAATTAGATAAAATTGGTTTAGAAAAAGTAGTCATCGAATTAAGCGACAGAGGTTTCTCAATAGAAAATATTGATCTAATAAAAAAATACCTGGCTACGGCACAGCTCAATACGAACGATGAAAAACTGGAAAGCATTGAACAATTATTTGGCGAGAACGAATTAGCTAAAGAAGCCATTGGTGAATTAAAAAGCGTTCTGACCCATTGCTCATTTTTGGCTATTGACTTTACGCTAGCACGCGGTTTGGATTATTATACGGGCAGTATATTTGAAGTAAAGCCTACCACAGTGCAAATGGGCAGCATAGGTGGTGGCGGTCGCTATGACGACCTGACGGGTCTATTTGGTGTAAAGGATGTGCCCGGTGTGGGCATATCATTTGGCGTGGATAGAATTTATGATGTTATGGAAGAGCTGGAAGTATTTCCCGCAGATATAACGTCTCAAAAAGAAGTACTGCTTATTAACTTTGGCGAAGAGTACGCCACCGACTTATTATCTATAGCCAAAGAATTGCGCAACGCTAATATCCCAACGGTCATATTTCCTGATGCTAAAAAATTGGATAAGCAAAGCAAGTATGCCAACAAAAGAGGTTTTGAATATGTAATATTCTTTGGTGAAGACGAGAAGAAAAATGCGCAAGTACAACTCAAGAATTTTATAACTGGTGATAAACAAATCGTTACAATTGACGAAGCCATAAAACTAATAAACGCATAAGACAAGCATGAAAATATTAAAGCTTATATATTCCATTTATGTAATGCTTGTATTTGTGATATTGCTATTGCCTGGTGCGCCCATCATTATTATCGGTTCATTATTAAAAGAAAAAACGAGTAGTAAGATAGCGCACTACTTATTAAAATTTTATTCCTTCACTTGGTCTGTTCTTTGCGGCATCATTCCGAGAAACTACAACCGCGAGAAAGTTAATTTTGATCAAACCAATATTTTTATAGCCAACCATCAATCTTACTTTGACCCGGTCAATATGTACAATGCTATCCCTTCTTATATCAAAGGCTTAGGCAAAGTTGAGGTAACCAAGGCTCCTCTGTTTGGCATTTTGTACAAAATGGCTGTTATAACCGTAGATCGCAGTTCGGCTAGAGCGAGTGCATTAAGTTTTCGAACCATGCTCAATAAATTAAAGGAAGGTATATCTATTGTATTGTATCCCGAGGGCACCTTTATGGATGTTCCGCAGCAAGAATTGTTGCGCTTTAAAGATGGTGCGTTTACCTTGTCCATAAAATCACAGATTGACTTACAGCCCGTTTTATTCTTAGATACTGTGCATCGTATTCCACCAAAGACATTTACAAACTTTACGCCAGGTTTATTACGTGCTGTATTTTTACCCCCAATAATAATAAACCCTGAAACAGATTTAAAAACAACCAAAGAATTTACACAAGACTACATGCAAGCTTGTCTGAATTATTGCCGTGAGAAAGGTGTTGAGGGTGTTTGGGAATTTGGGGAGAGCCTAATTGAAAAATAATTTACATGAGAGATTTTCTTCTAGTTATTATACTATTTGCGATTTTATCTTGCAATGAAAAAAATTCAATTAAGAAGGAAGTTCAATTTATAAAATCTTTTAAAGATGATAACAGCTTTCTAAATGAGCAATTAGAAACTACTTTTAAAAACGATATAGAAATTTATAAATACTCGTCTGGATCTTCATTCCTCGTTAACTACAAAACAGATAGTGCCTTATTAATAGTAGATAGCGATAGTATTAACTTGGAATTCAATCATTCTATTTTAATTAAAAATATCAGTGATATGAATTATTCTGTAATACTAAAATTTAAAAGTAACATTCAAGCAATGGATGCTAATAGCTCCTACTACTTTCTAAAAGGCACCGGATTACTAATGTCAGAATCAACAGTATGGAATAATTCTATAGTTCTTACAAAAACGCCTGACAAAAATGTAACAAAACTCATTCCTATTTTCTTACAAAAGATAAAATATACGGATATAATTGAGGTAGAAGAAGCGATACTGAAACGTGCCCAACAAGTGCAATAAGAATTAACCCAGCCACGTAGTTACAACTCCAATCCTTACAATAACATCACGCCAAAACTAGATCTCAAACTTGATAATTATAGTTCATCTAGCGGATCTACTTTTTATTCGATTATGAAAAAGACTTTGGAGGAGAGTTTTGGGTAAAGACAATAATAAAATATTAAATTCGTTTAAAAGGAATGAAAAAGCTTCAAATTTTAATTGTTATACTATTTACTATACTAGTATTTCAAGCTTGTAATAAAAGCAAGCCGGAAATTATTGATGTTAAACAACCCAATGCTACTGTCATGTATCCTGCTGATTGTGGCGAAACTACTTTTTTAATCAAGTTTGATAGCACAGTTCAGAACTTACCCAGCCCAAATAACGACTATACATATTACGAATTAAAACTTACCTGCACATCTTCAAGTGGCAGGCACAAGGATCAATGTTGAATTTAGAGCGCGAACATTAAATGATGTAACCCCTTTATGCTATTCATTTGGCTACGGATATCCATTTATCTATATCACACATGCAGAATAAACATGATTTAACGTCCGACGAGGAAATTACTCATTGCTAACTAACTTTACATTTCAATGTTCGTAGATATCCTTTTACCACTGCCTTTAAAAACAACTTTCACTTATGGTGTGCCATTAGAGTTGCAAGACAGTATGAAAGTGGGCGTGCGTGTAGAAGTTTCTTTTGGACGCAATAAAATATATAGCGGCATTGTAAAAAATGTGCATCAAGAAAAACCTGAAGGCTATCAAGTAAAACCAATCCGCTCCATCATTGACAAAGAAGCCATTGTAACCAATGAGCAGCTAAAATTCTGGGAATGGATGGCGAGCTATTATATGTGTAGCGAAGGAGATGTTATGAATGCAGCCCTACCCTCCTATCTTAAACTGAGCAGTGAAAGCATTGTAAGCCTAAACAGCGAAATGGATATAGACGAAAGCCAATTAAATGATGATGAATTTATATTAATTGAGGCGCTTAAAGCCAAGAACGAAAAACGTAAAAAGTAATTCACTTTTTTTGACCTAAGGCTAACAATCCGTAACGGATTTACAATTAACTTTAGGGTGATGAAAAAGGTCTTTTTTTTCTTATTAATAATATGCACTATTCATGTAAGCGCGCAGGATAAAATACATCACATTCAGGATGTGTTCCCAACTGAGAATATTTCAATGCAAACTGATTTTATCAAACGTAACTTCAATGAATTAAATATTGAGGCAATTACATTGGCACTTCAATTTCAAAAAGCAAGCCCCTATTCTAATCACTACACCTACGATATTCTCTATCAAGGGCATCCATTATTTGGACAATATATTAAAGTTAGTACGGATAAAAAAAATAACATCATTAGTATTAGTACCCATATTGGAAACTTAGAAAAAATATCGGCTAGCGATATTTTAAGACAAGCTAGCGCATGGCAAGAACCAACTTCGACTTTTTTTGATAACACTATTCCTATTAAAAAGAAGACGAATGTATTGGTAGAAAAAGAAAACGGATATGAGTTGATGCAATTACAGCAAGCGTGGAATAAATCAAATGACCAATCAAAATTGATTGACAAAAACAATCAAGAATACCAAGCTTGGGACCACTTGCGCCGAGCCAATATTGATACCTTTATCAATGCCGAAGTATTCTCTCCTGACCCATTGACTTTCTTAAATCAAAATTATGGTGGCATTTACATTGATAATAATGATATGAACGCCCCTTGGATGAATGCGGCTTATATACCTGTAAACATTGAAGCGACTTATGACAACATCACGGATAGTTTTTACTTAGAAAATAGCTTAGTAAAAATTATAGACTTTGAAGCACCCAGTATTGCACCCACGGTTTTGAGCACGCCACAATTTAATTTTGATCGCAGCCAAGCAGGCTTTGAAGAGTGTATGATACTTTATCATATAGGAGAGTTCCATAACCATATTGCCAGCTTGGGTTATGATACATTAATGAAGCTACAAGTTGAGGCTGATGCACATGGACAATTTGGCGGAGACAATTCTGTATTTAATAGAAATGGCGGCGCACCTACATTAACCTTTGGAACGGGCGGGGTCGATGATGCCGAAGATGCCGATGTAATTATACATGAATATGGTCATGGTATAAGTTGGAGTGCCAACAACAATGGCTTTATGAGCAATGAGCGTAAAGGTTTGGACGAAGGGATTGGCGATTACTTTTGCACATCATACTCGCGCAACTTATCCAATTTCCGCTGGCAAGATGTATTTACTTGGGACGGGCACAATACTTTTTTTAATGGACGATCTGCTGTTGTGATGGCCAATTATGCCATTCCATTTCCTGGCGGGCTTTATGACTATGGTAATATATGGAACACTGCCATGCAAAACATTTATGCCGATCTCGGACGCAACACAACCGATGCTTTAATGTTAGAAACGCTTTTCTATCTCACAGATAATTCTACTCTTCCTGCGGCGGCATACTATATGCTTCAAGCGGATAGTGTCATAAATGGTGGCGTGAATGTGCCAACAATTTGCACCCACTTTCAACAAAAGAATATCTTGACTGGGAGTTGTTATGCGACTTCAACGCAGAACCTTACAAATAATTTGGAACAACTTAAGATAAGCAATACACTGGCTTTTACTCAAGGCACGGGCAAGGCATTTCTCCATTTAGACCATGAAAAATATAATATCACTCTCTATACAATGGAAGGACAAGTCATCTCCTCCATTGACCAAGTCTCAGGCTTCTATTCATTATCGCCTGATAATCTGGCCAATGGGCTTTATATATTGAAAGTGTACTCAAAAAATGGATTTCGTACTTTCAAGTTGATGAGAGAATAGTATGATACTCTCATGTAAACAATCTCCAAGAGTTAATATAATAAAACACCAATTTGACTTAATTCCTGAGTTTTAATCTCATTAATTTCTATATTAAAAACCTCATTGATAAAATCCTTGCTTACCCTTCCTTTACAAATATCATTCAATAAATTGTCAAATAATTCTTTGGCGATCTTAATAGGCAATGGTAAAGTAAAGTAATTTAGTAACCCCTCCCAATTAGGTGCATTCAAAAATGTAGATATAAATTCAAATTCATCAAGAGAAACAACTGTAGAATGAAAATTAATTTTATCTTCAGAAACACTCCAGTAGCTAGTGGTTCCTGATGAACAAATTGGTTCTAATAAAAGAAAATCACGAAAACGTTTTGAAATATTAATTTCCTTAATTAACCCCTTGGCAACCTGTTCCTTATTTGAGTTTTGGATATTAAAGTAACCTGACGATTTATTCAATAAAATATCAATACATAAATTATTAAAAGTAAATTCAACATAACTGCTTGTATCAAGCCAGTTTCGCTGAATATCAATTACTCGGTTTTGCCATTTATCAACGCATAGTATCTCAATAAAATTAAGCATCAACAAGTTCTTATTTAAATGGTCTATTATATTCTTTTGCAATACTCAAATTTACTAATAATTTCAAGCAACTACCTATAACCCAGGCCTATCTATTCATAGCTTACTATCTACTAATATCTTATAGTACGGAGCTTCCAGTTCAAATAAAACATCCATTTCCGCCAAAAACACCAATAAAACCAACGCTTCATGCCATAATTTCGGCACAACTGACAGAATGTGCCTACTTATTTCTAATGGCACAATCATTGACTTATAGCTAATAGAAATTATAAAAACAGAATAAAATGGGTAAAATAATTGGTATTGACCTGGGAACAACCAACTCTTGCGTAGCCGTAATGGAAGGAAATGAGCCAGTAGTTATTGCAAATGATGAAGGACGCAGAACCACACCGTCGGTTGTAGCTTTCTTGGAAAATGGTGAGCGTAAAATTGGAGATCCTGCAAAACGTCAGGCCATCACTAATCCGCAAAAAACGATTATGAGTATTAAGCGTTTTATGGGAAGCAAATTTGATGAGGTAAAAGCCGACGCAGAAGACACTTCATATAAAATGGTAAAAGGCGACAATAACACGCCTCGCGTAGAAATTGACGACAGAAAATATACGCCACAAGAAATCTCAGCCATGATCCTTCAGAAAATGAAGAAAACAGCTGAAGACTTTTTGGGACAAAGCGTAACAGAAGCAGTTATTACTGTTCCTGCATACTTTAACGATGCACAACGTCAAGCAACTAAAGAAGCAGGAGAAATTGCTGGTTTGGAAGTAAAACGTATTATCAATGAGCCTACTGCAGCAGCACTAGCTTATGGTATGGACAAGAAAGATACAGATCAGAAAATTGCCGTATTTGATTTAGGTGGTGGAACCTTTGATATCTCTATCCTAGAATTAGGAGATGGTGTATTTGAAGTAAAAAGTACCAATGGAGATACGCACTTAGGTGGTGATGATTTTGACCGTGTAATCATGGATTGGTTAGCGGCTGAGTTTCAAACGGATGAGAATGTAGATTTACGTAAAGACCCAATGGCTTGGCAACGTTTGAAAGAAGCTGCTGAAAAAGCAAAGATTGAGTTATCTGCTTCTACCGAAACGGAAATAAACTTACCTTATATCACTGCTATTGATAATGTACCGAAGCACTTAGTAAAAAAACTAAGCCGTTCAAAATTTGAGCAACTAGCTGATAGTTTAGTACAACGCACATTAGAGCCTTGTCGTAAAGCATTGAAAGATGCTGGATTAGACAAAGGTGATATTGACGAAGTAATCTTAGTAGGAGGATCAACCCGTATTCCTAAAATTCAAGAGGTTGTTGAGAAGTTCTTTGGCAAGACGCCGAACCGCTCAGTAAACCCGGATGAAGTTGTTGCTATCGGAGCAAGTATCCAAGGGGGTGTATTGACTGGAGAAGTTAAGGACGTTCTATTATTAGATGTAACTCCACTTTCTTTCGGTATCGAAACATACGGTGGCGTATTTACTAAATTAATTGAAGCCAATACGACAATCCCAACCAATAAAGGAGAAACCTTTAGCACTGCAGCTGATAACCAACCAAGTGTAGAGATTAATGTATTACAAGGAGAGCGTCCGATGGCCAAGGATAATAAATCATTAGGTCGTTTTATCTTAGACGGCATTCCTCCAGCACCACGCGGTGTACCACAAGTAGAAGTATCCTTTGATATTGATGCCAATGGTATCTTATCTGTAAGTGCTAAGGATAAAGGAACGGGCAAATCTCAAAACATTCGTATTGAAGCTGGTAGCGGTTTGAGTAAAGAAGAAATTGAGCAAATGAAAGCGGAAGCTAAAGCCAACGAAGCAGAGGATATGAAAGTTCGTGCTGAAGTTGATAAATTAAACGAAGCTGATGGCATGATTTTCCAAACGGAAAAACAGTTGAA
>CALIIL010000028.1 GCA_938017685.1 uncultured Chitinophagaceae bacterium | reverse complement strand
TTATTGGTTTTATATCCATATATTATTACAGTATGCGATCTGAAAATGCTATAAAACAAGACACTGTCTTAGCCAGGGCGGAACTTTCAGATATGTTAAACGCATCAGCATTTCTAAAAACATTAGTAACTCCTGATAGTTCACGAAGCAAGGATGGTACCATTCAAATTAATAAAAGATCGTTGAACAAAGACTATAACATTTATTCCGTCAAAGGTGATTTATTATACTCAACGGATAGAAAAAAGTTAAAGAGCAAAATTTATACAAAGAAAATAAACCCCATTGCTTGGTATGAGCTAAAGAATAGCCCAAGCCAGAATGCGATTCGTAAAGAATGCTTGGGGCAATACGAATACTTGTCATCTTACAACTATTTGCGTTCATCCGATGGCACGCCCATGGCAATATTACAAACGCCTAACCTAAGTGCCCAAAGCAGAACAAAAGGAGAAATAGCCAGCTTAATCATATCATTGGTAAATATTTACACTTTAATATTTCTCCTTTCAAGTGTTATTGCATTTTTTATCACAAGAAAATTAACCAAGTCTTTTACAACCATTGTAAGCCAGTTCTCAAAAATTAATTTGACTAAAACAAACAAACCACTCGAATGGCCTTATAGTGATGAAATTGGACTATTGGTTAAAGAGTATAACAGAACGCTATTGAAACTTGAAAACAGTACAGCTTTATTAGCTAAAAGTGAGCGTGAAACAGCATGGCGAGAAATGGCTAAACAAATTGCGCATGAGATAAAAAACCCTTTGACCCCTATGAGTTTGTCCTTACAAACGCTACAAAATGCAATCAAAAGAGACGACCCAAATCTTAAAGAAAAAACAGTACGCATGACAAGAACTGTATTAGAACAAATAACAGTTTTAACGCGTATTGCGAGTAACTTTTCACAGTTTGCTAAAATGTCAGACATCGAAGCAAGAGAAGAATCCTTAAGAGAAATTATTAAATCATCCACAGGGATTTATACCGATAGTGAAAATTCAGAATTCCTATTTATACTACCTGATAAAGACATAACTGTATTTGTAGATAAGGTAAAGCTTATACGAGTATTAACGAATATTATTCAAAACGGCTTGCAGGCTGTTCCCGATAACAAAACTGCTTATATTACATTAACAGTAAGTAAGTCTAAAACAAATATGATCAGAGTATCAGTATCAGACAATGGTGATGGTATACCAGAAGAGCTTGCACAAAAAATATTTGAACCTAAGTTTACGACCAAGAGTTCAGGCTCAGGACTTGGACTGGCTATGAGTAAAGATATTATGAATAAATCAGGTGGAGATATTAGTTATGAAACAAAAATGGGTAAAGGAACCACCTTCCACATTGACATTCCAGTATTTATACCCGAAGAAGATGATATAGACTTGGAAGATTTTTAAAGTTTTGTATCTCCCATTTTAAGCACTAGCTCAAACTCTTTCTTAGATACTTTTCCAACAGACAAGCGCATTAAGCGAACTAGTTCCATATCTTTTAATTTGGGCTCGGCTTTAACCATGGCTAAGGTTACAGGCGTTTTCATTGCTTTAACAGCTTTTATATCTACGGCTACCCAACGATCATCCTCAATCGTTGGATCAGGGTAATGCCCCTTTACCACTTTAGCAATACCAACTATTTCCTTACCCTCATTTGAATGATAGTAAAAAACTAAATCACCCTTCTTCATGGCCTTCATATTATTGCGGGCTGCATAGTTACGTACGCCATCCCAAAAGGTTTTTTTGTCCTCCACTAACTGTTGCCAGCTGTACTTATAAGGTTCCGATTTCATTAACCAATACTGCATAATATTAATTTTAGACAAACTTACATAAGAATAAAGAGCTTTCCGCTAAATTTGTCCAATGCGACATTGGAGCTTCATGCTATTCACCCTTTTATTTCTAAGCGCTGGTAAGGTGCAAAAAAAAGCGAAGCCCGTTAAGCTTCAAATGAAAGAAATAAACATCTCAGCTCAACCTAAAAAAGAACAATTAGTACCAGAAAAAAAGATTGACATACTACATATTGATTTAGCTGTTTCATTTGACTGGAAAAATCATTATTGCTTAGGAGAAGAAACAATAAACTTCACACCCTACTTCTATGATCTAAAAGATCTAAGCTTCGATGCAAAATATATCGATATAGAAAAACTAAGTTTAAGAAAAAAGAATGGTGCAATAATAGCGACTAAATACATTAATGAAGGTGGCACACTATTGATAACACCAACACAAACAATACTTGCCAAAGACACCTGCCAATTATATATTAAATACAAAGCCAAGCCCGATGAAGGTCAGTTAGGTGGCAGCAAAGCCATAAGTGGCGACAAAGGCTTGTACTTTATAAATACCGATAAAAAAGAACCATTTAAGCCCACACAACTTTGGACACAAGGTGAAACAGAGGCTAACTCGCATTGGTTTATTACCGTTGATAAGCCACATGAAAAAAGCACCTTTAACCTACACATTACTGTGGCAGATACATTAAATGTATTGAGCAATGGTGAGCTTATCAGAATAACAACCAATGAAAACGATAAAGAGAAAACATACCACTGGAAAGTAAAAAAACAGATGAGCTCTTACCTTGTTATGATGGCCGTTGGGCAGTTTGAAAAAACAACAGATACTTGGAATAATAAAGAAGTAAGTTACTTTCTAGAAAAAAAATATAACCCTTACTCACGTGGCATCTTTTCGAACACAGTTGAAATGCTTGATTTTTATTCTAAGAAATTAGGCGTAAGTTACCCTTGGGAAAAATATACCCAAGTCGTTGTCCATGATTTTGTTAGCGGCGCTATGGAGAATACAAGTGCAACTCTGCACGGAGAGTTCGTGCATAAAAACGAGCGCGAACTTTTGGACAATAATAACGAGGGCATAGTATCGCACGAGTTATTTCACCAATGGTTTGGCGATTTGGTAACCTGTGATGCATGGAGCCACTTGACTTTAAATGAAGGATTTGCAACCTTTGGGGAGCAGTTATGGCTCGAACATAAATACGGGCAGCACGCTACAGACGTAAAAATATACAAGAGCATGCAGTCGTATCTGAGATATTCTAAGTTCAATGATAAGCCGCTCATTAATTTTTATTACAAAGAAAAGGACGACATGTTCAACGCCATCACCTATCAAAAAGGTGCGCGCGTACTAAACTTACTAAGAACTACTTTGGGCGAAGAAGCTTTTTTTGCAGGGACTAAAAACTATCTAGAAAAGAACGCATACCAATCAGTACAAATAGATGATTACCGACGTGCTATGGAACAAACAACCGGTAAGGACTTACGACCATTTTTTAACCAATGGTATATGCGTGGTGGGCATCCTATCTTACAAATTGATACGGTTTCAAATGAGGTGGGCACGAGCATTAGAATAACACAAACGCAAGAACCGCTCTTCGAATTTGATCTTGATTTATACTTTTCGACACCGGCTGGCAGTGAAGTGCGCACTGTTCATATTAAACAAAAAGAAACGCGTACCACCTTCTCCAACTCGGTTGGTGATTATGTATTCCCTGACCCTTTTGGTCTTTTTATTGGTGAAATAAAGCAAGAAGAAAGTACAGAAATGCTTAAAAACAAGTACTCGGCAGCACGTAATTATTTCATGAAAATAAGAACGCTCAAAAGCATTTATGCTAAAGAAAAAACGCTAGATATTGACGATGACTTTTTACTAAAAGTATTAAAAGACACCATGCCCGAAATTGTAACTTATGCTATAGACCGAACCGATTGGAAACAAGAAGAGACAAGAGCCAAAGCAGAAAATACTATATTTAATTTAGCCAAGAGTGCTAGTGACAACGTACTTAAGGCAAAAGCCATTGAAATATTAGGCGATTACAAAAAGACACTATTAATTGATGAGTTTACCAATTGGAGCGAGCATCGTTCTTACTCTGTAGCTGGCGCAGGCTTATTGGGCTTGTACAAAATAAATAAAGATATTGCTTTACGCCAGGCCGAAAAGTTAGCATCAGATGTAGAGGGCGACTTACTCATGGCTGTTGCCGAAGTGTATGCTCAAGGAGGAGAAGCCGAAAAGGAAAAGTTCTTTGCTTATCATATCCCGCGTTTTTTTAATAGTCAGCGTGCGGGATTATTATCGAAGTATGCGGTCTGGGCTAAGCGATTTCCTGAAGGAAAATATTGGGCTACGGCTAAAAAATACGCTGCCCAAGATGATAGTCGTGTGGTGCGATTAAATGCGCTGCTCAATCTTTATATGATGGCGCAAGAGTTAAAAAATGAAGACAAAACGCAAGAAGTTATGGACATCATTTCCTTAGAAAAAGATGAACGCATTATCAAAAACTTGAAACTAAATAAAATCATTAAAGACGATACAACCGATGAATAAAATAGGAATACTAACTAGCGGCGGCGACGCCCCTGGTATGAATGCTGGGATACGCGCCATCACACGCACAGCCATTAATAATGGCTTAGAGGTCTATGGTATAAAACGAGGCTATCAAGGTTTAATTGCAGGTGATATTAGCCCGCTTAAAACAACAGATGTATCCAATATTATACAGCGTGGCGGCACCATATTAAAGACCGCACGCAGTGAAGCATTTAGAACGACAGCCGGTCGCGCAACGGCTTTTGAACAAGTAAAAAAGCACGGAATAGAGGGCTTAGTTTTGATTGGTGGAGACGGCACTTTTAGAGGTGCAACACTTTTTTCTGAAGAACATAATATTCCTGTATTGGGTATTCCTGGGACGATTGATAATGATATAAATGGTACGGATTTTACCATAGGCTTTGATACCGCGCTTAAAACAGCTGTAGATGCCATTGACAAAGTGCGAGATACCGCAGAAGCGCATGACCGCATTTTTTTAATAGAAGTAATGGGGCGTGATGCAGGGCACTTAGCATTGTTTAGTGGTATTAGTTGTGGGGCAGAACATATTTTTATTCCTGAATTAAAAGAGGATATGGATCAAATTATCCAAGACATATCCAATAACCGTGCTCGTAAAAAAATGACCAATATTATTATTGTAGCCGAGGGTGACGAATTTGGCGGAGCGAATAAGCTAGATGAGTATTTGAATGAAAAAATACCTGAACTTGATACACGCGTTACCATACTAGGTCATATACAGCGCGGTGGTACACCTACACCAAATGACCGCATACTCGCCAGCCGCTTGGGCTACCATGCCGTAATAGAACTGCTAGCAGGCCGCAGTCAAGAAATGTTGGGTATTAAGAATAATCAAGTGCATTATACCCCATTTGCACAGTGTAATCGTCATGATGATGATATTGCTAAGGATTGGCGGGAGATGGCTGTGGTTTTGAGTAAGTAATATTTAAATGATTTAAATAGACTATAACAACTCAAAATCTAGGCTTTGTGGTCAAATTGCATAAATTTGCAGTGAATGAAAAAAGTAATCCTTTCATTAATATTGATCAGCACCTTTGGCCTAGCCAAGGGACAAGTGTATTACAAAGCCTTAGAGTTTGGTATTAGTGGTGGCGGGGCCAATTATTTTGGCGACCTTAACCAAGAGTACAAATTTGATTATTTCCGCCAAAGCGGTGGCTTATTCGTTAAGTATAACTTTGGTAGCTACATAGCGCTGCGTGTTCAAGGAACCTACGCACATGTAGGTTTTAGTGATAAATATTCGACTAACTTTTACCAACAACAACGCAACTTAGATTTTAAATCTGATATTATTGAAGGGGCCGTTATTGCAGACTTTAATTTTTTCCGTTACGACATTGGCGATTTTGATCACCGTTTTACTCCTTACATATCCTTAGGGCTAGGTATATTTAATTATAATCCTTACACAGAATTTGAAGGGAGAAAGGTAAATTTAAGAGATTTAGGAACTGAAGGTCAAGCCTATGAGCAATATGCCGATAGGCGCTATAGCCAAACAGCCGTAAGCTTACCCATTGGTATAGGTATAAAATACTGGGTGGCTAAGGGGCTAACCTTTGGCTTGGAAGTAACGAACCGAATAACGACCACTGATTACTTAGATGATGTAAGCGCAACTTATGTAGGTGCAGCATTATTTCCCGATGACCCAAACTCTCCTTACCCTACGCCTGCTTCTCAATTGCAGGACCGTTCTGGTGAGGTTACAGAAACACCTATTGGAATAGAAGGTCGCCAGCGCGGTTTTAGTGCTACGCGCGACCAAATATTTATGGTACAAGCATCACTTAGTTTTAGACTTCCAACCTATCGTTGTCCAACAACAAGATAATTTTTTATGGCAAAAATCCCGATTAACATAAGCACTGGAACAATCCAGCAAGAAGAAATAATTGTAGGTATAGACTTAGGAACAACGAACAGTTTAATAGCTGTTATACACCCTGATACTAAAAAAGCTGTAGCTTTAAAAGAGGTAGACCAACAAACCATTGTGCCTTCCATCATTCACTTTGGAGAAAGTATTTCTGTTGGTACTGATGCCAAAGATTATTTATTGACAGATGCTCATAATACAATCTACAGTATCAAACGTCTCATGGGTAAAACTTATGGAGACATAGAAAATGCAGATTACTTTTCTTATAAAATAATTGATAACGAACAAAAGGAATTAGTAAAAATTCAAGTTGGTGAGAAATTCTACTCCCCTATTGAATTGTCGTCATTTATATTAGCCGAGTTAAAACAGCGTGCTGAGCATATCTTAAAAACGAATGTAAGCAAGTGCGTAATAACTATTCCAGCCTACTTTAACGACGCGCAAAGACAGGCAACACGCGATGCTGGGAAGCTTGCAGGCCTAGAAGTATTAAGAATTATTAATGAACCTACAGCTGCGAGCTTAGCCTACGGCATAGGCACGGATAGTTCGGTTGAAAAAAATATTGCCGTCTATGATTTAGGTGGTGGCACTTTTGATATTTCTATCTTGACTATTTCCAACGGCGTATTTGAGGTACTAAGTACAAATGGTGATACTTATTTAGGAGGCGATGATTTTGACAAAGCACTATTCAATAAATTTGTTGCGGACTTAGGATTAAATGAAGAAGAACTATTAGCCAATAAAGAACTTACACAACAATTACGTTTACTAAGCGAAGAAGCTAAAAAGGTATTGAGTAAAGCAGATCATTTCTCAAGTGAGTTTGCCGGAGAAAAAATAGTCATTTCAAAAAGTGAATTTGAAGCATTAATCTTACCGATTGTAAACAAAACAATTGATCGTTGTAAATCAGCTTTACAAGACAGTGAACTAACTAAAAAAGAAATTGATGTGGTGGTAATGGTAGGTGGTTCTACTCGTACGCCATTGGTACAGAAAATGGTCGCTGACTTTTTTGAGCAAGAAGTAAACACCTCAGTTAATCCAGACGAAGTAGTAGCGCTAGGAGCAGCCATACAAGCTGATATATTGGCCGGTAATACTAAAGACGTTTTATTACTCGATGTTACGCCTTTAAGCCTTGGAATAGAAACGATGGGCGGTTTAATGGATGTATTGATCCCAAGAAATAGCAAAATACCGACTCAAGCTGGCCGAGAATATACAACTCAAAAAGATGGACAAAGCGGCATGGATATAGCTGTATATCAAGGCGAGCGAGATTTAGTAAGTGACAATAGAAAATTGGCCTCTTTTAAATTTAGTAATATTCCTGGTATGCCTGCAGGTCTGCCTAAGGTAGAGATTAAATTTACATTAAATGCAGATGGTATACTGCAAGTAAATGCCAAAGAGTTACGCTCTGGCGTGGAACAAAGCATAGAAGTAAAACCTCAGTACGGCTTGACCGATGAAGAAGTTGAACAAATGCTTATGGCTTCACTTACAAATGCTAAAGAAGATATTGGAACACGCGCTTTAGTAGAAGCAAGTACAGAAGCGGAGCAGCTTATTATGCAAACAACGGACTTCTTAGTAAAGCATAAAACCTTCATAACGGATGCCGAAGTAGCACAAACCAAAGAAGCTATTGAAGCGATAAAAGTGGCAGTCAACGAGAAAAACAAAGATCTCATTCAATTAAAAGTTGAAGCACTAAATGAAATATCACGACCTTATGCAGAGCGTGTTATGGATCAAGCCGTGGCCAACGCCATGAAAGGTCAACAGATTTAGATTTTATTATTGCAGTATTTTATTGCACTTTTGACTTCAAGTGAAACGCTGGAAGGAAATACTGCTGTTTGTTCTCTATATCATTTTTATAGTCGTACAAAATAGCCACCATGAGTTATGGCGCGATGAGATACATTCGTGGTATATCGTTCAGAGTAGCAATACGCTCCTAGATCTTTGGCACAATGTTGATTATGAAGGGCACCCTATTGGGTGGTATTTTATATTATTTATTGCCAAGCAATTCTATGCTAATATTGAAGTGCAAAATATTGTACACCTTATATTTACCTTTGGTTTAGGTTTCCTGTTAATATTCAAGTCTCCTTTTTCCTTTGGATTCAAAGTACTTTTACTCTTGGGCTATTTCTTTGGTTATGAATATGCAATACTCCAACGAAACTATACACCCGCACTCTTTCTAATAACATTAAGCTTAATTCTCTATCTTCAAAAAGTTAGGCACTTGCCTTACATATTACTATTGCTAGCAGGCTTTATTAATATTCATGCCTTCATAATCGCTTGTCTCTTATATGTATATTTTTTATGGAAAGAGGATCAACTAAAGTCATACAAAACGATTACAATACATACGCTTATATTACTGTGTTATGCCGCACTCTTCTATATTGATATAAAGCCTAATGCTACTAATGTAGATATGCATTATGACTTGCAGTGGACCTGGTCGCAACTACATATCCAACTATTGGCATTTTCCGAAGGACTACTTAAGCCATCATTTATTCTAGGTAAGTTAGGTTTGAACAATCTATTCTTTTCGATGGTTATATTCTTAAGTATCGTGCTTATACCGCTTTTCATTTTCAGAAAAGATAAGAAAACAGCCGCGCTCTGGCTCTTTAGTTGTCTTGGCTTTTTCGTCTTCTGGTTTCTATTGTTCAAACCATATATAAGACACTCAGGGCATATATGGTTTATGTTATTAATATGCTCTTGGTTATACTTACAAGAACATAAGGCAGATATAAAAATATACTTTTTACTCTTTCCTATTGCATTGTTTCATTTAGCTCTTGGTGGTAAAATAATGCTATATGATTGGAAACAACCCGTAAGCCAAATTGAACATGTAACTTCATATCTCAAAGAAAAAGACTTAACTCAATACGAACTTGTAGGCTATGTCGATTATTGCGCATCGCCTATTGGCTGTTTATTAAAAAAGAAAATGTATTACCCACAATCTCCGAATAGAACTGATTTTATTCAATACACGAAAGAACGTATTGTTGGTTTTAATGATTTGGAATTAGCTCACTTCTCAGATAGTCTTGGGCAAGCATTGAATAAAAAGGTCATACTTATAGCCAACAGACTACAGCCAAAACTAGCGGACAAAAAAATGGCTTCATTTAATAATGAAGCCACTCGTGAGGAGGAAAATTTTTATCTATATCTATTTAATAAACTGTAATTCTACACGTCTATTTTGGCTTTTTCCAGAGGCACTTTTATTATCTGCCAATGGATCATTAGACCCTAAACCTACTGTAATAATTCTGTCGCGGCTTACACCTTTACTTACTAAATAATTACTTACTGCCTTTGCTCGGTTTTTCGATAGTATGAGATTTTTAGCAGCATTACCACTATTATCTGTGTGACCTGTCAGTTGTACTTTAAGGTTAGGATACTTCTTTAACTGTTCTGTATAAAAAGATAACTTATTAGTATAAACTGGCTTGATATAGAACTTACCTAAATCAAACAAAACATATAATGGAGGCAAACCTAAAAGATTATCTACCGTATTGTCAACCTCAACTTTCTCTACTTTCGTTTCGGTCTTCGTTATGATATTATTTTTCTCAATGGTGTTTGTAATAGTGTCTCTTACGATCTTTGTTACAATTCTTTCAACCGGACGGTCCACATATATTGTATCTCTTACAATTTTTACATCCTGAACAATATTTCGAGAAGAATCAATGTTAATCGTTGTTCTATTACCACCATTCCCGAATAATGACCAACGACGGCGAGGACGTTCTGCACGTTGTGTATTCTTTACTTCTTCTTTTAATAGCACCATCTCTTTTCTTAAATTCTGATACTCGCTTTTAGTCATTAAGTTTTGAGCATCTGTTTTAGTCATTAAAGAATTGGTATCAATATTATATTGAACGGGAGCTGTACTATAACTTCTTATTGCTTCTAAGCTTTCTCTGCGGATTGGTGTGTTCACTTTCTTTGGATCAACATCTACTTTAACACCTACTGGATTTATACTATTATCATAACTTGGATGGTAACGGGCTACTTCCTTTATGGCTGGTCCTTTCATTTCTTTAGGTCCCATTGTTCTTACTTCCGTTAAATCACTATTCAAATCTTGATAATAAGTAGCAACTGCTTTATTACTCTTATTCTCTTCTATAAGTGATTCAGTATCTGATGTCAATACGGCCATTTTTCTATCTAGGCTAGTATTATCGTTATCCAAATCAAGGATCTCCTTTTGCAGGTTAAATAATTGAGTACGCATAAAAGAAGCGGAGCGGTTGGAATAATCCAACTGCGCTCCGCTTGGTGTAAAAGAATTATCGAAGAGGTAAGCCTCTTTTAATTCTTTAATTTTTTTTTTACTTTCTTCGTTATAAGTACCGTTTTGGATTTCGTTTTTTTGATTTTCTATTTCATCAATTAACTGTTGTTTTTGCTTCAACTTGAATTTCAAATATTCAATTTGATCTTGCAAGTTATTCATATCAGTGCTTTGGACATCCACTTCGTTGCCATTTTCATCAACCATAATAGTTCTTTCACTTGTTTTTCCTGTTACAGGATCAACATCTATTGATTGACGTTTATTGCTTCCTTCTCCATTATTATAATTATTAATTATAATCTGAATTGGCTGCTGTGGTGTTGATTTCTCTTCAACTTTTTCCTCGACTTTATTATTTACCCTTTCTTCTACAATGACCTTCTTCTCAACATCATTACCAGCTTCATCTTTAACGATGACTGTTTTTTCAACAGTTTTTGTTTCAATCTCTTTGCTAGTGGTCATGTCTTTGAACCAACGAGTAGCTTTACTTGGCTTACCAAATGCTAAAGGCACTTTCAATCCTGCATGTACATCAGCACGCTGGATGTTATTTTGTTTTAATAAAGTAAGGATATTAGAAGTTCCTACAAATAATGGCCCAAGTCTTACAGTTGCACCAGCGCTAATATTATTCTCAGCATTCTTATAGTTATTCATAACAATTGGCACATATACACCAGCTAAACGGCTCTCCCATCTTGGCGTAACAGCATAATAGTTAGGTGTAAACACTCTGTAATCTGCATTTTTATTTAATCCAGAGAATGGCATATAAGCCATCGCATTTACATAAAAACCTTTGAACAAATGCCAATCTAATTGCGCACTTAAGGCAGTTGGTAGCGCCACTGAATATTCTTCTCCAGCTGTTCCAGTAAAATTAACTCCATTGATATTATTTAAGGTTGTATCAAACTCAGGTACATTGTTTACCATAATTGTATTTAAGTTTAATCCATTTACATTAGCCGAGAAGTCTCTCGCCAATGGCGTTGATTTAAACTTAAGCACACCAACATCTAATAAAGACACGCCTAACTTCAATGTGTATTTATTTTTATCTCTTCTTGTTGAGCTTACCACCTCTTCGTCTTTTCTATCAAACTTCAAAAATTTAAATTTGTCAGAGCGACCTCTAAACTCATATACTAAACCAACATCATAACCAATAGCTGAAGCATCAGGACGATAGTCTCTAGAAATTTGACTTGTAATATTTGTTGCACTATGACCATACTTAACATTATTGGCTTGTACATCAATTAATGAATCTTGTCTAGCTGTTACAGTTAAGTCATCAGCTTTGAAGTACCATGAAGAAATACCGCCTAAATACTTACCAGTTACACCTGCTTTGAAAAAGTGCTTATCATTATCTACTAATACACGACCATAAGTTAAGCCACCTTCGAACCAATTAAGTGCAGATATATCTAATCCATTTGCATTATAAGGCGTCCCTTGTGTTGGAGTATTTTTCCACTCTTCATAAGCTTGCTCTGCTAAATCTGGATTTAAATTATTAACAGCAATTGAAGTTCTTGATTGAAAGTTCAAAGCAATACCAGACTTTTTACCAGTAGTCAATAAGATAGATGGTAAGTTTAATCTATTATTAATATTTAAATATACATTGTTTCCACTCACATCATTTTTACGCATTACTTTTTGCTTGAAGTCGTCGTAATTTTCAAAATCTTTAAACGAAAAACGGTTGTTTACAAAGTAATCTCTTGTCAATCCAACAAAGTTATTCTGAAAATTAAATGAAGTTGAAACTAAGTTGACATCTAACTTAAATCTGTTATCTGCTGCGTTGGCGGGCTGTAAAAACAAGCCATGAACCCCAGCATAGTTACCTGTGCTAAGGCCTAAATAATCTTGCGCTTGCAATTGGTTTAATGAACAAGCTAATAGTAGTAGTAAAATAATTTTTTTCATACTTATGGTTTTTAAGTAAGGCAAAGATGTAAGTATTAAAATCACTTTTGTGCTAAGGAGTTACTAATAAAAGCCAAATGAGTTAAGCAGTTATTAATAGAAATTAAAAGTTGAGGTTTAAATAGGGTTTGAACTGACGGCAACGACTTACTTTTGAAGAATAATGTTACCAACGCATGATATATATATGGCTCGTTGTATACAACTAGCTAAGCTAGGAGGTAATCATGTGCGACCTAATCCTCTAGTGGGATCGGTGCTAGTATACAATAATAAAATAATTGGAGAGGGCTATCATAAAACATTTGGCGAAGCCCACGCAGAAGTTAATTGCTTAAACAATGTAAGCAAGGACAATGTTCAACACATACCGAACAGCACATTATATGTTAGTCTTGAGCCATGCTTTCATTATGGTAAAACACCGCCTTGTGTACAAGCCATTATTCAAGCTGGTATAAAAAAAGTAGTGATTGGTCAACTTGATATTAATCCTGCCACCCATGGTAAAAGTGTAGAATTACTTAAACAAAAAGGCGTTGAAGTAACAACAGGCATTCTTGAAAAAGAGTGTAGCATTTTGAATAAAATATTTTTTACAATACAAGAAAAAAAACGCCCATACATCCAACTCAAATGGGCACAAAGCCAAGATGGTTTTATCTCCGCTAAACAAAAACAAAGCAAGCTATCGAACCCATTCTCGGATATTCTTGTGCATCAAATGAGAAGTGAAGCAGATGGTATATTAATAGGTTACAACACAGCTCGAATAGACAACCCGCAATTGAATACACGTTTGGTAAAAGGTAACTCACCGATTAGAATTATTATAGACTGGCAAGCCAGCTTAGATAGTAATTTACATATACACGACAACTGCATTAAGACTATCATAATAAATGAACATCTTAATGCCGTAAAAGAAAACACTCATTTCATAACCTGTGATAAAGACCCTATTAAAATAGTTGAACGTTTATTACAAGAACAGATTTATTTCATATTGATTGAAGGAGGCTCTAAAACACTTCAATGGTTTATTGACAATAATTTATGGGATGAAGCACTTGTTATTGATACCAATAAGATGATAAGCTATGGCACAAGGGCGCCCCAATTAAATGCTAAGATTAATTATGAAAAAATGATCAGCTCAGACAAGCATATATATTATTCAAATGCTGAATTTAACGCATGTTATTCTTAGTCTTATCCATATTATTCAATGCCTATATTGGTATAATATTTAAGTTTTTTGATAAGTACAAAGTCAATCAAATGGCAGCGATTGCTATTAATTATTGGGTATGCGTTATTACCGGTTCAATATTCTTAGGCGAGTTTCCAATATCCACTGAACTACTAGCATACAACTGGAGTGCTTACGCTTTTATTATTGGGCTATTATTCATTACCGTTTTTAACTTCATAGCCATCTCATCGGTTAAGGTTGGGATTACTATAACCCAGGCAGCCAACAAATTATCCTTAGCCATCCCAGTTATTTTTTCAGTAATACTTTACCAAGAAGAAATAACTCTTTTTAAAATCATGGGGATCATTGTAGCCTTAATTGCCGTGTATTTAACCACCATAAAAAATAAAGAAGCCAGCACAGGCAAAGCCGCTTTGTTCATTTACCCTATTCTAATATTTCTTGGTAGTGGTTTGATTGACACGATAATGAAATATGTAGAATTCAATTTTTTAAATACGAATAATTCTAATCTTTATCTCATTAGCTTATTTTTTATCGCAGCTATTGCTGGCACTATTTACTTGTCATATTTAATCATCGTGGGGAAAGCAAAAGTGCACTATCGCGATTTACTCGGTGGCCTCTTATTAGGCATCCCTAATTACTTTTCTATTTACTTCTTTATCAAAGCATTGCAATATAAAGATCTTAGTAGTTCAGCCATTATTCCTATTAATAATATTGGTATACTAGCGGTCGTAAGTTTATTTGGCATTATCGTTTTAAGAGAGAAGCTAAACACAAAGAACTACATAGGGCTAGCTTTAACCTTAGTAGCAATCATTTTAATATATTTAGGGGGCTAATGAATTATAACACACTGTCTAAAAAGGGTCATTCTTTATTTAAAGAAAAAGGTAGCAAGCACTTTGGTTATGCATATCCTGTGATGAGTGAAGCAGAAATAAAAACTCACTTGGATAAATTACAAGCTGAGCATGCCAAAGCTAACCATGTATGCTATGCCTATAAATTAGGCACCGCCGGCAATAATTTTAGAATGAATGATGATGGCGAACCAAGCGGTAGCGCGGGAAAACCAATTATGGGACAGCTTGAAAGTTTTGAAATAACCAATGTACTTGTGGCTGTAGCGCGTTATTTTGGCGGCACAAAATTGGGCGTAGCTGGCTTGCAAAAAGCTTATAAAACCGCAGCAAGAGAAGCTATTCTGGATACTGAGATCATTGTAAAAGAAATTGAAATAAGTGCTGAGCTACACTTCCCTTTTGACAAACAAAGTGAGATTGACTATCTTATAAAAAACATAAATGGTCAAGTTATAGACAAGTCATTCGATAATAAAGTGAGTTGTAAAATACTCTTTCCTGAAAAGAATAAAGAGCCATTTATACAACAACTAAAGGCTTGGTATGAAATAGAATATAATTTAGGAGATGAAGCTTAAGGCTTTGTCCATCATATTTTCAGAACCTATAAATACTGGTACGCGCTGATGTAACTCAGTAGGTTCAATATCTAATATAGACTTTTCGCCATCTGAGCTTTTCCCGCCAGCCATTTCTGCTAAGAAAGCCATTGGATTACACTCGTATTGTAAGCGCAACTTACCTGTTGCATTGTTACGATCCGCGGGATAAAAGAAAATACCGCCTTTAATTAAAGTGCGATGCATATCCGCAACCATACTGCCAATATACCTGTGGGTTAAGGCTTTTTTATCCTCATTATCTTCCATACAATAAGTAAGATAATCTTTTAACCCTTGCTCATACTTTGCTGTATTACCTTGATTTACTGAGTATATTTTTCCATCCTTAGGTACTTGCATATCCTTATGAGATAAACAGAACTCCCCAATGGAAGAGTCGAGCGTGAAACCATTTACACCAAGCTTTGTACCATAAACCATCATGGTACTAGAACCATAAATTACATAACCAGCGGCCATCAACTTGCGGCCACTTTGTAAGAAATCGGCTTCTACAACTGGTGTCCCTACCGGACTTACACGGCGGTAAATAGAAAATATTGTTCCAATACTAGCATTTACATCAATGTTCGATGACCCATCCAAAGGATCAAATAGTACTACATACTTTGCATTACAAGAATATTCATCTTCGTAAGCTATAAAATCATCATTCTCTTCTGAAGCTATACCCGCACAATCTACACTGGTCTTTAACACACGAATCATTATATCATCGGCATATACATCGAGCTTCATTTGTTGCTCACCCTGCACATTCTCAGTGCCTTGAGCTCCAATAATATCAACTAGTCCTGCTTTATTTACCTTTTCGTTAATCACTTTACTGGCCAGGCCAATATCTCTAAGCAAGGTCGAAAGTCCTCCTGTAGCTTTGGAAAACAAGCGTGTTTGTTCAATAGTAAATTCATCTAATGTAATAATTTTCTTCCCAGGTTTCATGCCGCAAATATAGGATTTTGATTCAATGCATTGGTCCTTTAGCTAAAGGAAGTTATTGTATATCATTAGGGCAAGTGTTGTAGCTAATAAATGAAGAACAATATGGATAAAACAACATCCTTGTTTTTAAGTCATTTACAGAAGAAGTTTTTCTTTAATCAAATTACTATACAATATTGTACCTTTATTGATATAATCATGTCCGCAAAGCGAATACCTACTATTCTTTTTTTTGCAATATTATTATTTGGCAGCACCTATTCATTTGCTCAATTCACGCCAAAGAAAATATTTGTAAAAAACCTTAACCTGAAAGACGGAATATCTCAATGCGTAATAACTGATATTGCGGAAGATGAGAATGGTTTTATTTGGATATCAACCTTTGACGGACTGAACCGTTTTGATGGTTATAAGTTTAAAGTATTTCGAAATATAATTAAGGATACTAACTCACTCCCGTCTTCTAAAATCTTTAAAATATTTGCTGATCAGAATGAACATTTATGGCTTAATACAAGTAACGGTTTCTGTATTTTTAATACGCATACTGGCAAGATCATAAAGAAGGATTGGCTTGAGAATATTAAACCGTTTTGGCTCACTAGCAAAGACGATAAAACCGCATGGCTGGCTACCCAAAATAATGGAATTCAACTAATAGATTTAAATAAGCTAACGGTTCTATCAATCACATCAGCCATTCCTTTGAAAAGTTCAAGTGAAACAATTTTTGACTTGCGCTACATTGGCAGTACAATCTATTGTGCATCTTCGGCAGGTCATGTTTATGAATATAATACCAAAAACAAAAAGTGGCTAATTATTACAAACCCATTTGCCAACGACTTTACAACCTATGAAAAAATTGAACAAAAAGATAATGACATCATATATTTAGCTTCAGTTGGTGCAGACTTATTAGAGTATAACGTTAAAACAAAACAGATAATAACGAGCGAGATAAACAGAAAAAAACTAAAACTGCTAGGGATAAATGACTTACATCAAGATGCAACGAAGAATATCTTATATATCAGCACATATGGCCAAGGTCTATTTGTGTACGATTACAGCACTAATTCCTTAAGACAATTTAAACAACGTGATGAAGAACTTAACTTATCAGCTAATTATCCTTTATCCCTTCAAAAAGACAAAAGTGGTGTTCTTTGGATTGGTTATGATGGCAGAGGAATTGACATTCTAGACCCGAGTATTAAAAAATTCTCGGCCCTGAAAAAAGAAGGCAAAAACGATCTATATAGTCTCAAGTTTGTTCGCAAAATTGTTGAAGGAAATAATAATGAATTATGGTTCGCTACAGCGGGAAGTGGGCTGGTAAATTTTAACAGAACGACAAAGGCTTTCAGTTTTTACAATACTGAAAACTTACTTCCGAATGGAGACAATTTTATAATAGAAATGCTTCGCGTAAACAATCAATTATGGTTAGGGTTTAATGGTGAAGGCGTGGGCATATTTGATTTAAATACCAAAAGATTAATTGGACAAATTTCCGTAGGTAGCACGACTAGCAATATATCTAACGGAGACATTTGGTCATTCCTATTAACAAATAATAAAAAGGAAGTCTTTATAGGCACGAGATATAATGGTCTTAATATCTACCAGCTTGATACAAAAAGTATTGAACAATACACCGCCGAAGATTATCCAATATTCGATGATAATGGTATAAGATGCATGCATCAATTGGCTGACAATTCCATTCTACTCGGTTTAGAAAATGGCTTGTTTAAATTTGACAGAAAAAATAAAAAGTTTAAAGCAGTATTTTCTAAATTAAGTAAAAAAGGCAATGACATTTCTATTAAAAGTATTTTTATTGATGCCAACAAAAACATTTGGCTTGGAACAGATGGTTCGGGTCTTGTAATACTAGATCAACAGTTCAAACTTATTCAACATTTATCAAGTGAAACTATATTAAAAAACAATGTGATTTACGGCATATTAGCTCAGTCTGACAAGTCGTATTGGATTAGTTCCAACGCAGGACTGACCAATTTAGAATGGACTAGCGCAAATGAAATTGGCAAATCACTCCCCAATGTATTTAACTACGACTTGGGTAACGGGCTACAATCTAATGAATATAACACCGGAGCATTTACCAAGCTTAAAGATGGTTCTTTGGCCTTTGGAGGAGTAGACGGCGTAGATATATTTCAAGGACAAGAAGTAAAGCCTAATCAAAAAATACCAAATACAATAATAACAGAATTCTCAATATTTAATAATGAATTAGAATCGGAGAGCTTAGTACCCTATATCAAGGAGTTAAAACTTAAGTACAGAGAAAATTCATTTTCGCTTAAATACAACACCCTTGGCTTTACCATACCTGAAAAAACGAAATATAAATATCAATTAATTGGTTATGACGAAGATTGGATAGAAGCCGAAAGCCGTACCTACGCTTCTTACACCAACCTTAATCCTGGCAGTTATGAGTTTAGAGTAAAAGCAAGTAACTACGACGGATACTGGGGCGAAGATTACGCATCACTTAAAATAGAGATTGCAACTCCTTTTTATAAAACGATCTGGTTTTATTTATTAATGGCATTGGCAATCTTATTAATCATTTATCTCATTTATAGGAATAGAATCAACCAATTTAAAGCACAAGAAAAAATAAAAAGTGAGTATACCAAAGAGATTGCAGAGGTTGAAATGAAAGCATTACGCGCACAAATCAATCCGCACTTTCTTTTTAACTCACTTAATTCAATTAATAACTTTATTCTTAAGAATGACAATACCAATGCAAGAAAGTACTTAGTTAAGTTCTCTCAATTGGTAAGAAATATCTTAAACAATTCATCTACTCCGTTTATAAGCCTGCAAGAAGAGTTAGAAACTATAGAATTATACATGCAAATTGAAAGTATGCGCTTTGACAACCAATTTTCATTTAATATTGATTCAAGCCTATCCATTCATGCGAGTAACATAGCTATACCGTCACTTCTCTTACAACCTTATATTGAGAATGCCATTTGGCATGGCTTATTACATAAAGAAGGCGCCAAGCGTATAGAAATAGTATTGCGGCAGAAAGACGAAGAGAATTTAGAAATACAAATAATAGATAACGGTATTGGACAAGAAGCAGCAAGAAAATTACGCTCCAAAAGTCATGGAAAATCATTTGGCATGCAACTAGGTGCCAACCGCATTAAACTAATGAGTAATAAAGATGGTTTGAACGGCACAGTAGAAGTAATTGATCTAAAAGATGAAAATCAACAGGCAATAGGTACTAAAATAAATATCACATTACCTATCTTAGAGGCTACCAAATCAAACTCAACTAATTAATCAAATGACATACAAAACAGTAATTGTAGACGATGAGAAAAACTGTATTGAGGTATTAGAATTCCTTATTAAAGAGCAGTTTCCATATTTAGAGATCGTTCAAACCTTCTCATCTTCTAAAGAAGCATTAACTTACCTAAAGTCTAATACAATAGACTTACTATTCTTAGACATCCAAATGCCTTTCTTAACAGGTATAGAACTGTTACAATCTTTAGAGCACAGGCCTTTTTATGTAGTATTTACAACAGCCTTTGACCAATATGCGCTTAAGGCCATTAAGTTATCGGCATTGGATTATTTGCTTAAACCTATTGATGATGAACATTTAAAATTGTCTATCAAAAAGTTTAGAGCGGAGAAAAGCAAAAGCAATTTTCAGGACCAATTAAATAACTTCATACAGCAAACCCAGCCTGTAACCAACAATGCTGATAAGATTGCCGTTTCTTTTCATGATAAAATTATTTTTTATGAGCCCGAAGAAATTTTATACTGTCAAAGCAGCGACAACTATACAACCATTTATTTAGTCAATGGAGAAAAAGCGACAGCTTCCAAAACAATAAAACATTTTGAAGATGTACTGTCTCCTTTTGGATTTATTCGTTCGCATCAATCTTATTTAGTAAATAAAACATTTATTGAAGAGTATAATAAGAAAGACGGTGGCTTTATAGTATTAAAAAATAATGTTCAAGTACCAGTAAGTCGCAACAGAAAAGAAGACATATTGCAATTATTTAAAAACCTCTAACACACTTTGAATACAGATATTATTATTACTGGAGCGGCTGGTTTTATTGGCAGTTGTGTGGCAAAACATTTACAAAGCCAAAACTATAAATTGTTATTGGTTGATGATTTTTCCAAACATAAAAAGGATGCCAACACATCTCAATTTAGTAACGATCAAAAAATTGACCGCCAGGATTTTATTAATAATATCAATGACTTTTCAAGTGAGCGCATGATCCATTTAGGTGCAAGAACAGATACCACCGAAATGGATTATAAGATACATGAAGCACTCAATCTTGAATATTCAAAAAGAGTTTGGAACTATTGTACGGAGCATAATGTACCCTTAATCTATGCGTCAAGCGCGGCTACCTATGGCAATGGCGAGTATGGCTATCAAGATGACCATCATAATATCAATAAACTTACACCGTTGAACCCATATGGCATTTCCAAAAATGAATTTGACAAATGGGCTATCCAACAAGATCAAAAGCCTTCGCAATGGCAAGGACTAAAATTCTTTAATGTATTTGGACCCAATGAATTTCATAAAGGTCGCATGGCATCAGTAATATTCCATGCATATCATCAAATACAAAAAACACAAGCCATGAAACTCTTTAAATCTCATCATAAAGACTACAAAGATGGTGAGCAACAGAGAGACTTTGTGTATGTAAAAGATGTTGTACAAGTCATTGATTGGCTAGCACATAACGCATGTAAGAGCGGCATCTATAACTTAGGCTCAGGTGTTGCCCGTACGTTTAAGGACCTTGTACAAGCTGTATTTGCTGCTATGAATATACCAAGCAACATAAGCTTTATTGATACTCCTGAAGATATTCGAGGCAACTATCAATACTTTACTGAAGCAGATATGAGTAAATTAAAAAATGTTGGTTACCCGCATGCATTTACAACATTAGAAAAAGCAGTTGAAGATTATGTTCAGAAGTACCTAGTTACAGAACAATATTATTAATTCATACCTGGGTTAGCGGGTAGTTTTAATAAATCGTGGTATTCATCATCCAAGTTTAAGATAGCCTCTTTCCAAAGGTTCTTGTCAGAATTGTCAAATAGAAAAGATTGTTTGGCGGGAGCAACAAGCCAGCTTTTTTCATTTATCTCCTCTGTTAACTGTTGTTTGTCCCATCCGGAGTAACCCAGAAAAAATTTAACATCTTCCTCCCCTATTTTGTTGTCTTTAATCAAAGAAAGAGCGTAATCAAAATCTCCTCCATGATATACACCATCCTTAACCAACTCACCACCTAATAACTTGCCTTTCGTATGAATAAAATGTATACTCTCTAAATTAACGGGACCACCAACATACAAGGGCATGGCACTCTCATCTAAGCCTTCAATAAAAAATGACAAAGGGTCTTGCAGCTTTCTATTTAATACATAACCCAGACTTCCATCCTCAGTATGACTGCATAAGTAGACCACAGAACGATGAAAATGCTCATCGGGTAAAGTTGGCTCCGAAATTAATATGGTTCCTGCGCCAGGGGTCAAGCCAGTTGTAAATTTTAGATTAAGCACATTCATTCAATAACAAATTTAGTTAAAAGAGAATAAGTAGTTATAAATAAAAACTTAAAATAGTTAATAGCAGTAAGTAAGAAAGTATTTTTGCATGGAATGAAACGACTGTTTCCCATTATCATTACGCTTACGATTATTTCATTAATCGGGATCATTGTGTTACAAATACAGTGGATTAGCTCTGCTATTCGTTTAAAACAAGATCAGTATGAGCAATCAGTACAGACGGCCTTAGAGAGCGTAAAAGACTCTATTGTGTTTCGAAAAGAAAGTGGCGTTGGATTTATGAATAACGCACGTACCGAATCTAAAAAAGATGTAAGCACGCCTAATATTCTTACGCGACCAGAAATTAAATACTTAATCAGAACAGAACTTCAATACAATGGTATTAAGCAAAAGTTCGAATACAATATTATTAATGAAGCCGCGGCACCTATCATGTATAGCGCTGGTTTCAGAACCGAATATTTAGATGATCCATCTTTATTTAAAATAAATATTTCCGGTCGCACTTCCTCAACATTTGAGACATTATTTGTGTACATACTTCAACCACAAAAATATTTCATGAACCAATTATTGTTCATGCTTATTGGTGCTATTATATTCACCTCTATTATTATTGCGGCCTTTTTCTTAACCATTCGTACTATGCTTACGCAACGAAAACTATCAGAAATAAAGTCTGACTTTATTAATAATATGACACATGAGTTTAAGACGCCCATTGCAACTATACAACTAGCTAGCGATGCCTTGCGCAATGATAAGGTCATACAGAACCCGGAGGAAATAATGAACTATACCAGTATCATTAAGGAGGAAAACAGGCGTATGCATAAGCAGGTAGAGCGTATTCTTAATGCAGCGCAGCTTGAAAAAGATGATGTAAAGCTGCAATTAAAAGAACTAGATGTACATGCTATTATTGAAAAGCTGATAGAAAATACACAATTACGAGCCGAGGAAATTAATGCAACACTACACAAAGAGCTTTTGGCTAGCAATTACATAATTAAGGCGGATGAAGTACACTTCTCCAATATTATCTTTAACCTCATGGATAATGCCTTAAAGTATGCTAAGGAGAACCCTGAAGTAACAGTTCGTACTGAGAACTTTGGACAATCATTACACATTAAGTTTATAGATAATGGTATTGGCATGACGAAAGAAACAGTCAATAATATCTTTGAAAAGTTCTACAGAGCGCATACGGGTAATAAGCACAATGTCAAAGGATTTGGATTAGGACTAACCTACGTAAAAAATATCATAGACCTACATGAAGCCAAGATTAGTGTAGACAGTAAGATAGACCAAGGAAGTGTATTTACCATTATCTTTCCAATCAATCAAGCGTAATTAAAGCTCAATTAGTTTTACATCAGCTCCTACCTCAAATTTATAAGGCACACCAATTTTCAAGGCTAAGTTCTCAGCTTGATGACCTACTGGGAAATCAAAAGCAACAGGATATTTAAAGTTTTTGACCTTTTCCCACACAATTTCTTTCTCTGTTTTGCCAAAAGGTGTTTCATTATCCTGTGTATCCGTAAAGCCACCAACAATCAACCCAGCCAGTTTATCTAACTTACTGGCTCTTAATAATTGCCACATCATGCGATCAATATTATAAGCATACTCCCCTATTTCTTCAATAAATAAAATCTTACCGTTGGTATCAATATCGCTTTTTGTGCCAATTAAATCACTAATCAATGCTAGGTTACCACCCACTAATTGACCTTCGGCCTGTCCGTTACGGTTCATAGCGCTACTGGCTACTACATAATCAATTTTATCACCACTAAGCACCTTTTGAATACTATCAATACTGTCTTGATCCCAATCATTGGCTTGATAACCGCCACTCATTTGCCCATGAATAGTAGGAATATTATAATTGCTATGAATATGTCCATGCAAGCAAGTAATATCGCTATAGCCCAATAACCATTTAGGATGCTTCTTAAACGTTGTAAAGTCTAAATCATCAATAATACGAACACAGCCATAACCTCCACGGCCAAACAATATGGCCTTAATATGCTTATCGTCCAGCATTTGCTGCAAGTCTTTTAATCGCTCAGCATCCGTTGCCGAATATTTAAAATAACTGCTACCCACCGTCTTGCCAATTTTGAGGTTATACCCCCATTTACGGAGTTGAATATACATGGCTTCCATTTTTTCAGAAGACACCGCGCCAGCAGGACACATTATTCCAATAGTATCACCAGCTTTTAAGAAATCAATAGGACTTTGCATAAGATATCAATTATCTTTGCAAACTTAATGCCTAAGAATTTTAAAAGACACTTAATTACTGCCGCCTTGCCTTACGCCAATGGCCCAGTACATATTGGACACTTAGCAGGATGTTTTCTTCCTGCCGATATTTACGTACGTTACCTCCGCGCCAAAGGCGAAGATGTAAAGTTTGTATGCGGAGCGGATGAGCACGGTGTGCCTATTACAATACGCGCTATGAAGGAGGATAAAACACCTCAGCAAGTAGTCGATGATTTTTATAAAATCATTGATACTTCATTTAAAGACTTTGGTATTTCATTTGATATATTCTCGCGAACAAGTAATAAAGAACATCACGAAACCGCACAAGCGTTTTTTAAAGATTTATATGACAAGAACCTTTTTGAAGAAAAAGAGAGTGAACAATATTTCGATGAAGAAAAACAGACCTTCTTAGCCGATAGATACATCACAGGTACCTGTCCAAAATGTAGTAATGAAAATGCCTACGGAGACCAATGCGAAAACTGCGGTTCAGCCTTAAGCCCTGAAGAATTAATAAACCCAAAGAGCGCACTAAGCTCTTCCATTCCTATAAAAAAGAAAACAAAACATTGGTACTTACCCTTACAGAATTACGAAGCCTGGTTAAAACAATGGGTATTAGAAGATCATAAAGAATGGAAAAACAATGTGTATGGTCAATGCAAAAGTTGGTTGGAGCAGGGCCTAAGAAGCCGTGCTATGACACGCGATAGTAATTGGGGCGTACCTGTTCCATTACCCGATGCCGAAGGCAAAGTAATGTACGTATGGTTCGATGCACCTATTGGATATATTTCGGCAACCAAAGAACTAACGCCGCATTGGGAAGACTACTGGAAAAAAGACGATACGCAACTCGTTCATTTTATTGGGAAAGATAATATAGTATTCCACTGCATTATATTCCCTGCCATGCTCAAAGCACATGGCGATTATATATTACCTGAAAATGTGCCAGCCAATGAGTTCTTAAATATTGAAGGCAAGAAGGTAAGTACAAGCCGCAATTGGGCCGTGTGGGTGCATGAATATTTAGAAGATTTTCCGGATCAGCAAGACGTTATGCGTTATGTTCTTTGTGCCAATGCGCCAGAGAACAAAGACAATGATTTTACTTGGAAAGATTTTCAAGAAAGAAATAATAGTGAGTTAGTAGCCATCTATGGCAACCTAGTTAATCGTGTATTTGTGCTGATGCATAAATTATGCGGTGGCAAAGTGCCTCCATTTCATATGGATATAAAAGATAGCTTAGACGATAAACTATATGAGAAAATTGTTACAAGTAAAAAAGCAATTGAAGAAAGTATAGACAGTTACAAATTCCGTGAAGGCTTATTCCAATTAATAGATTTAGCTAGAGAAGGAAATAAATATTTACAAGAAAAAGAACCTTGGAAAAAGAAAGATGATCAAAAAAGTATTGACAACTGCCTACACCTAGGCTTACAACTTTGTGCCAATCTAGCTATATTAGGTAATCCATTCTTACCACACACTTCTCAAAAATTGTGTCGCATGATGAAAGTGGTAGATAGAATGCTCGAATGGAAAAATGCAGGCAGCATACAATTATTAAAAACAGGCTATAGCTTAAATCAGCCAACACTTCTTTTTGCCAAAATTGAAGACGAACAAATAGAACAACAAATGGAAAAACTACATGCCAATGCAATCGCTCATGAAGAAAGTGAGGTACCAACAGAAGCAGCCAATACAAATCCAATCAAAGACGAAATTCAGTTCGATGATTTTTCTAAAATAGATTTACGATCAGCCAAGATTATCGCAGCAGAGAAAGTAAAGAAGGCAGACAAGTTATTGAACTTAACACTAGACCTAGGTTTTGAGCAAAGAACTGTTTTAAGTGGCATTGCAGAGCATTATACACCGGAGGAAGTCATAGGATTAGAAGTAACGCTAGTAGCTAATTTAGCCCCACGGAAAATGCGTGGCATTGAAAGCCAAGGCATGATATTAATGACAGAAGATGCAGACGGCAAACTGATATTCGTATCACCAAAAAAGGCTTCCAAAGTTGGAAGCCCCATTCATTAAGTTGCTTGGGTCTTAGAGGTTGAGCACCTCTTGCTCCCCATTTTCATAAAGCACTTTGAGCTGCTTAAAAAAAGAATCTACAACAACTATATTTTTAATACTTGCTTTTTTTTCTCGAACAATGGATGGTGTAATATCCTTCCACTCATACTTATAGGTAAATGGATTAAAAGAACGCGCATACAATATAGCCTCTCCTTGTCCTTCATAAGCAATGAAGCACTCTTCTTTATTTACACTATTTATTTGATAAGACTTTATCTCCTTGACTGTTCCGCTTTGTTCA
>CALIIL010000027.1 GCA_938017685.1 uncultured Chitinophagaceae bacterium | reverse complement strand
GGCCAAATTATTCTTTCAATTGCAATAATACTAACTGATATTCTAATCCTCCCGAAAGCTATCGGGAGAACTACGGGGCCAATACTTTTCTGCTTGTTCATTTCAATCTTTAAAACGAACCTGTGTTACACTAAGAAACCCCATAAAATGGGGTTTCTTAATTTGTACCACGTAGGGGAATCGAACCCCTATTGCTAGGATGAAAACCTAGTGTCCTAACCGTTAGACGAACGCGGCCTTTTAAAAGGAATGCAAATATAAACATCTAATCTTTTTATAGCCAAATATTTGTTCAGACTTTTCACATTTGTCTATTGGTCAATTCTCTTTCCCTAACTACCTTTGCACCTCATTTAGAAAATTAAATATAATTATGAGCGATATTAAAGTAGCAATTAACGGTTTTGGTAGAATAGGAAGACTAGTTTACCGTCAGATTTATAACATGAAAGGAATTGATGTTGTAGCAGTAAATGACTTGACTGCTCCTAAGATGTTGGCTCACTTATTAAAGTATGATACTACTCAAGGGCGTTTTGATCATGAGATTACGCATACTGATAATTCTATTACTGTAAATGGTGACGAGTTAAGCGTATATGCACAATCTAATCCGGCTGAAATTCCTTGGGGAAAGCACGACGTAGATGTGGTATTAGAGTGCACAGGTTTCTTTGCTGATAAAACAAAAGCAGAAGCGCACATCACCGCAGGTGCTAAGCGTGTTGTAATCTCTGCGCCGGCTTCTGGAGATTTAAAAACAGTCGTATATAATGTAAACCACGATGTGATTGATGGTTCTGAAACAGTTATCTCTGGTGCTTCTTGTACTACAAACTGTTTAGCTCCAATGGCTCAAGTATTGAATGATAAGTTTGGTATTAAAACGGGTTTGATCACTACAATACATGCATATACAAATGATCAAAATACATTAGATGCTCCGCATAGAAAAGGTGACTTGCGTCGTTCTCGTGCTGCTGCTGAAAATATTATTCCTGCAGGAACAGGTGCCGCTAAAGCAATAGGTTTAGTACTTCCTGAGTTAAAAGGAATTTTAGATGGTGCTGCACAACGCGTGCCTACACCAACTGGTTCTTTAACTGAGCTATTTACAGTATTAGATAAAACAGTAACTGTTGAAGAGATTAATGCAGCAATGAAAGAAGCAGCTAACGAAAGCTACGGTTATACAGAAGATGAGATCGTAAGTAGCGATATTATCGGAACGACTTTTGGTTCATTATTTGATGCAACTCAAACTAAAGTACAAACAGTAGGAGATACTCAATTAGTAAAAACAGTTTCTTGGTATGATAATGAGAATTCTTATGTAAGCCAGTTGGTAAGAACGTTACAATACTTTGCTAGTAAAATATCTTAATTAATAATAACTAAATTTATAGCACTGTCACATTGAGCTTGTCGAAATGTAACAGTGCTTTTTTTATAAATAAAAAATAAAAACATGAGCCAATTTCAAGATTTCGACTTTGCCGGAAAAAAAGCATTAGTACGTGTAGATTTCAACGTGCCATTAAATGATGCATTAGAAGTAACGGACGATACAAGAATACAAGCCGCCTTGCCAACTATTAAAACAATATTGGAAAAAGGAGGTGCTGTGGTATTAATGTCTCACTTAGGTAGACCTAAAGGTGCTGTGCAAGAAAAATTTTCTTTAAAGAATATTGTAGCACATTTATCAAAAGTGTTAGGTCATGATGTAAAATTTGCGAATGATTGTATTGGCGCTGAAGCTTGGGAAGCAAGTGCTAACTTAAAAGCAGGCGAAGTATTGTTGTTAGAAAATTTACGTTTCCATGCAGCTGAAACGGCTGGCGATGAAACCTTTGCCAAAGCATTGGCTAAGCATGCCGATGTATATGTAAATGATGCCTTTGGGACGGCGCACCGCGCACATGCTTCTACAGCGGTTATTGCTCAGAATTTTGATAAGGAGCATAAAATGTTTGGGACATTATTAAATGCTGAGGTTAGGAATGCGAACAAAGTTTTGAAAGAAGCAGAGAAACCTTTTACAGCCATTTTAGGTGGAGCCAAAGTGAGCGATAAGATATTAATTATCGAAAAATTATTAGACGTTGCTGATAATATTATTATTGGTGGTGGCATGGCTTATACTTTTCTAAAAGCGCAAGAAAATGAAATCGGTAATTCTTTGTGTGAAGATGATAAAATTGATTTAGCAGGTGAACTTATGCAAAAAGCAATAGACAAAGGAGTACAATTATTAATTCCTCAGGATAGTGTAGTCGCTGATGCTTTTTCAAATGATGCGAACACTAAAGAGTTAACCAATGATAATATTGAAGCGGGTTGGATGGGATTAGATATTGGAAGCCAAGCAGTAAAAACTTTTTCGGAAGTGATTATGAACTCTAAAACCATTCTTTGGAATGGTCCAATGGGCGTTTTTGAAATGGAGAAATTCCAATCAGGAACAAAAGCGATTGCGGAAGTTATTGCAGAGGCTACAGCCAAAGGAGCGTTCTCATTAATTGGTGGTGGCGATAGTGTGGCAGCCATAAATAAATTTAACTTGGCCGATAAGGTTAGCTATGTAAGCACAGGTGGCGGCGCCATGTTAGAGTTTTTCGAAGGGAAGTCGCTTCCTGGTGTGGAGGCAATTTTGTCTTAGTCTGCCTATTTCTCGCGTTTGTCATGCTGAATTTATTTCAGCATCCTCTGTCCAAATTGATATCTCAGCTTGCAGAAGATACTGAAACGAGTTCAGCATGACATTGGAGTAAGCTGTTGTAACTAATTCTTACATTTGTT
>CALIIL010000026.1 GCA_938017685.1 uncultured Chitinophagaceae bacterium | reverse complement strand
CAAATCCTTGAAATCCCATTGATTCAAGTAGGGAACTGTCAATATCAACACTACCTACGTTAAGTACTGCAACAACATAAATTTTCCATCCCATAATTCTATATAATTTTTATGACGCACAACGGTTAAGGCTATGAGTAGTGCGGACTTATGGAGCACAATCTCAAAGCTGTAATGTTGTTAGCTAAAGCTCCACTTTTACTTTATTTTTTCCTAAGGCCAAAGCGTAGCTTTGGCGGTTTAGTATTCGTGCAGTTTCGGTTATTACAATGCCCGCATTACTTATAGCTCTTGTTAGCTGTTCGTTTTTCTATTCCGGTCTTTTTAAGTCATTATCGGTTTCTCGAAAATAGTTAATGAAGTCAATTGTATTATTTAATTTATTCCTTACACTTTCAGGCATTTTGTCAATATCTGTTTTGGAAGCGTAGGTAAATAAACTTTTTATTCCATTTGCTGTGTTTCGAAATGAAACGTCATTGTGGTTTCCTTTTATAGGTCTGAATACGTGTTCATAATTATCTCCTGACTTGAAAGGAACTTTATACATGCAAATCTTTTGGTCGTATATCAAGTCGTTGATTAATTTGTCGCTAACTTTTCCTATTGCTCGTTTATCTAATAAGCAACCTGCATATTCAATTGTGTCTGCTTTCTGATATGCTTCTACAAGCCCTTTTCCTATTAATGAATAATTGTAAAAATTAACACCACCTGTGCTTCTTATTGTGTCAGGATTAAAGTCAATTTCACCATATGTTAAACAACCACGTAATGGGAATGTGGTTTTTAAACTTCTCCAATAAAAGGAATGGCAAACTGAAACAATTTCCTTAAAATCTTCTTCTGAATTCGAATTTGTCCAAAACACAATGCTGTCTGATACATGAAGACAATTTATTTTTTGATTTTTCAAATCAGGTACAATTGTACTTGCATTTAATTGCATATATGTTTCTCCACTAACAGCTGTTTGGGTATCTCTAAGTAAATGTTCAAACAAACGTTTCAATTCAGTTAAATCGTTATTGTTTACAATCTCTTTAAAACCTAAGATGTCAAAAAAAGCTATAAATGTTTCCATATTTAATTTATCTAATTATTGTTTGGTGGTTTGTTTTGTAATGACAGCTAACATCCTTATATGCGAAATTCACTATTTACCGAGTGTCGCATATATACCCAATCTGAGGTATATGCGCATGTATAACCCAAATATAAATAAATACCTCACTCCAACCGCTCCACAATCCAGCCACTATTATCAAGGAGTGTACTTAATTAAATTCTTTGTTGGTTTTCTTTTGTATTTGGTTACAAAAGCGTTGGGGTCTGGAGCTTCGCCAAGTAAAATCTGTGCGCAGGATTTCTATGCTTAGGACTTTACTTTTTCTCCAAAGCAGCCAATATCAAGGCTTCTATTTTCTCAGCGGTCGTATAGCCTCGGGATAATACGGTTCGTTGGTCATTTGTTTCTAATAGGAGAGAGGGGAAGCCTTGCACGCCTAGCTCGCTCGCTCGTTTAAAATCGGCCTGCACTAATTTTTTATATTCGGCTGAGTTAAATCGTTGGGTAAAGACGGCTTTGTCTAAGCCTAGTTTTTCTAAAATGGGATAGTAGGTTGCTACGGCATCCAAGCTTTTATTTTCGTAATAAAAGGCTGCTTGAATCAGTTTGAAAAATTCAAATTCCTTCGTGGGACTCATATTACGTACGACAACAACCGCTCGGCAAGCGGGCTCGGTATCATATTTTAAATGTGAGGCATCGAGTATATCATAATTAAAAGCTTGTTGCGTTCTGTCATGGACTTCTTGCCAGTGACCCGTTAAGAAATCTTTTAATTCATTGATAGATTGTTGGTTATAAGGTCGTAGCCCGCCGCATACTAATTCAATATCCATGCTGCCCTTATACTGTTGTACCAATTGGTCTAATTGGGGCGCAAAGCCATAGCACCAAGAGCACATGGGGTCGCCTAAGTAGATCAGTTTGTTTTGTGCATTTATTGAAGTAGCCATAAGTAAGAGAATAAAGATAAATACGATTTTTTGTTTCATGGAGTTTCTGTTTGCGGTGTCTGTTGCTTTTGTTTAGGATACATATCTTAGACTACTTTGCTTTGGGAGAGGTGTGCAAAGAAATACTAAGCATTTGATAGTTGGAAAGATACAGGAGGTGTGCTAACTATTTTCTTTGAGAGGCATAAAAAAAGCGGTTCAGGAAAATCCTAAACCGCTCGTGTATGCAGTAGTATCATTTATTTTAATGCTTCCAATAATGTGTTAGCCGCCAACTTGCCTAATTCATTCGAAGCTAAAGGACTTGCGCCAGTGATTAGTTTTCTATCTGCAACCACTGTTTTATCCGATTCGGTATTTACAATTGTAGCGCCTAGGCTTTTCAATCTTTCGCTTACGCCCGCAGTCATATCGCCTGGTAAATAACCAATCATAGGTGTTTGTTTATCAATGGCATCTGGGAATACCGCCATCTTATATCCTTTATAAATAAACGCCTGACCGTTCAATGTAGTCGATAAGAATGAACCCGGTCCATGACAAAGACTGATCGTAAACAAATCACTTTGATGTGCCCAGTTCAACACTTTACCTACGTTCTGGTCTTCAGGGATGCCTATCATAGCACCATGTCCGCCAGGAACAAATACCGCAGCATAAGATGCCGTATCAGTAAATGAAGTGCCGATGAAGTCAGTTAAGCTCATTGGGTTTTCAAAACTGCTTTTTAATTCATCGTAAATGGCTTTTACATTTTCATCCTTTTTAGGAAAGGCCCACATCTCAAATACGACGGGTTTTCCTGTTGGCGTAGCTATTACAAATTCAAAGCCTGCATTTTTCAAATGCAACATAGGTAATAATGCTTCTATGGGATGGTTACCGGTAGAAAACAATTTATCATTCTGCATTTTGAGGTTTTTCTGTTCTGTAAAAACGACTAGTATTTTTTTCTTATTCCCTTGATACTTTTCATAGGTAACATTTTCAAAGTCAGTTACATCAACCGTGCCTAGCATAAGCGCTAATTTTGACGGGCTATAAGAACCATCAGCTTCTAGTTTAGGTCTTGTGGTAATGTATATCGCAATGGCGGCTATGAATAATATGGCTGCTAATCCGATGAGTATTTTTTTTATCATAAGAATGTATTTCTCTTTTTATTGAAATACAAAATTAGTAAGCGACCGCTTGCTAAAAATTGATGTATGGTAAGAAACTATTCGCTGGCTATTTCTTTTCGGATGCGACTCAGGCTCTCGTTGGTGATGCCTAAGAAAGATGCAATGTGATAGTTTTTTACGCTTTGTTCTATGCTGGGATACGTTTGTACGAAGATTTTATAACGCTCTTTGGCGCTGAGGGTTAAACTTTCTAGTTTTCGTTTTTGAGCATGCGCGTACGAATATTCCATATTTTGAATATGAATTTGACTGAGTAAAGGAATTTCAATAAGTAAGGTGTCAAAGTCTTTTTTGGAAACACCATAAATAATCGCATCTTTTATACACTCAATATTTGATACGGCTAACTTGTCTCCTCTTCCAAATAGGGCAATGTAATCACTAATCCACCAACCCTTAACGGCAAATTGAAGCGTGTGTTCCTTGCCGCTATCATCAACAAAGAAAGTTCTTAAGCATCCCGTATGGATATAGAAAAAGTCTCTAACACTGTCACCTGCTTTTAAAAGAAACTCACCTTTAATAAGTGTTTTCTTTTTTAGCTTCTTTAGAATAAGTGCTTCTTCTGATTCCGTGAAGGAAGTATCCTTGAATATTTCAGTGAGAATTTGATGCATAAAGTATATCTATCAGCTAGTTGTTGCAAAAGTAAATAATAATGATTTCATCAAATGCTTTTAAGTAGGACAAGCTAATCATATAAGCCATGCTTGCTCTTATAAAACCCAATCTCTTGGGATCCTTGGTGTTTTTTCTTTTCTAATTGATTATTCGTAAATACAACCAATAAAGCCAACTGGCATAGTATGATAAGTTACCTTTGTGCTCCCGATACTTATTGGGATGTACTCATTTAAATCATGAATAAAAAAGTAGAAAATTGGCTGTTGTTATTAGTGTTGGCGCTGATTTGGGGCAGCTCGTTTATACTGATGAATCGCGCTATGTTTGACAGCCAAGATGCGCCCACCTTGCTTACAGCGAGCGAAGTAGGTGCCTTGCGTATGATTATTGCGGCACTCTTTGTTTCTCCCTTTGTATACAAATCACGGAAGTTGTTTTTCTCTAAAGATTGGAAGTGGTTTATGCTCGTGGGGCTCTTGGGTAATTTCTTGCCTGCTTTCTTATTTACTTATGCCGAGAAAACATTGTCGAGCTCACAGACTGGTATGCTTAATTCTTTGGTGCCTATCTTTTCTTTAATTGTATCCGTATTATTATTTCATAACAAGGTTAAGACAAAAGGCATTATAGGCATACTGATGGGCTTTATTGGCACCTTGCTTTTAATTTATTTTAGCGAGAGTAATAATGCATCTCAATCTGTAGATTATATGGCGGTTATGCTGGTAATAATAGCCACGATTTGTTACGCGCTCAGCTTGAATATTATAAAAGAAAAATTAGATCAAATAGAGTCCATTGTAATAACGGCGGTGTCTCTGCTATACATGTTGGTTCCATCTTTAATCGTGTTGGGATTTACTGATTTTAATCTTAAAATTACGGACAGTACCTACTATCCTGCGGTGGGTTATACAGCTATATTAGCCATTGTGGGCACTGCTATTGCGCTTATGTTGTTTAATAGATTAATTAAACAAACGAGTTCTTCCTTTGCCAGTTCGGTTACTTATTTAATTCCATTTGTGGCTATTAGTTGGGGCGTTGTTTTTAATGAACCCATTAATTGGTCCGTTAGTTTTATCCTATTAATTTTAGGAGGGATTTATTTAATTAAAAAAGATCAATAGAATATTATAAACGAAAAGCATGAAAATATATCATAACCCACGTTGCTCTACGAGCAGAAAAACATTGGACTTGCTTAAAGAAAATGGTGTTGAACCTGAAGTGGTTTTATACCTTATCAATACGCCTACGGCAAAAGAACTAAGTGTTGTATTGGATCAATTAGGTATGACAGCCTTTGAGCTTATTCGTAAAAAGGAAGCCATGTATAAAGAAAACTATCAAGATAAAGAATACAGCAATAAAGAGTGGATTGATATTATGGTGGCTAACCCTAAATTAATAGAACGCCCGATTGTGGTTCATGGTAATCAAGCGGTTATTGGCCGACCGATTGAGCGTGTGTTAGAGATCCTTTAATTTGTGGGTATGGTGTCATAACCAATAAGTTGATAGGGAATGTATTTATTCACTAGATAAAAAAAGCTATTTTAGTGCATACGTTTCGGCATGAATGACACAAAACAAATAAGAGCATGGGCTTTTTATGATTGGGCTAACAGTGCTTATTCCTTAGTTATAACCTCTACCATATTTCCGATATATTATTCGGTTATGGTTGCCGAGGAGGTGAGTGTTTTTGGTCAACTGTTTAAGCGCGGAGATATTGCCGCCTATTCAATTTCGCTGTCTTTTTTAGTCATTGCTTTTTTATCACCTATCCTTTCTGGTATTGCAGATAGTCGAGGGAATAAAAAAAGCTTCTTGAAGTTTTTCTGTTACTTAGGTTCACTCTCCTGCATTGCGTTGTTTTTTTTTACTAAAGAAACGGGTGTGTATTATGGCTTAACTTTTTCGGTCTTGGCTTCTATTGGTTTTTGTGGCAGTTTAGTTTTTTATAATGCCTACCTGCCAGAGATCGCTACCAAAGACAAACAGGATATGATTAGTGCGCGTGGATTTGCTATGGGTTATATTGGTAGTGTGCTTTTAATGATTGTGTCTTTAGCTTTTGTCATGATGTATCAGCCAGACCTAACGCCTATGCGTTGGTCTTTTGTTGCTGTAGGTCTTTGGTGGATGGGCTTTGCACAAATTACTTTTCGAAGCTTGCCCAATGTAAAAAGTAATGGAGCGCATTATAAACTAACCGATGGATTTGTAGAGTTAAGAAAGGTCATTGCGCAATTGGCGCATATGCCCAAGCTTAAATTGTTTTTACTTTCTTTTTTCTTCTATAATATGGGCGTACAAACGGTCATGTACATGGCCACTTATTTTGGTACGGATGTATTAAAAATGGAATCGACCGAATTGATTATTACCATTTTGATCATACAACTCGTAGCTATTTTGGGTGCATGGTCCTTTGCCAAAATATCTAAAGGGATCGGAAATATTAAAGCCTTATTAATTCTAATACTCATATGGATTGGGATTTGTGCGGGTGCTTATTTAGTGCGCAGTACCTATCAGTTTTATGGCTTAGCCTTTGTGGTTGGTTTGGTTATGGGTGGTATTCAAAGTTTATCACGCAGTACCTACTCTAAGATGTTGCCAGATACGATGAAAGACACAGCATCTTTCTTTAGCTTTTATGATGTGTGTGAGAAAGTAGGGATTGTCATTGGTACGCTAACCTTTGGTTTAGTTAGCCAATGGATGGGCGGTATGCGACAATCTACCTTAGCATTAATGGTATACTTTGTGCTTGGTTTACTAATATTATTAACTTTACTTAAAAAGGAAGAAAGTAATTCTCGGCTCCGCTCGAACTGACAAATTTTTAGACAAGCTCAACAACTCAACACCTAAACACCAAAACTATGAAACTACATATAATAGATGCAGGACAATTTAAACTAGATGGCGGTGCTATGCACGGCGTTATACCTAAGAGTATGTGGAATAAATATAATCCGGCTGATGAGAATAATATGGTCACCTGGACCATGCGTTCTTTGTTGATTGAAGAGGGCGATCGTAAGATATTAATTGATACGGGCATGGGTGATAAACAAAGTGAAAAGTTCTTTGGCTATTATTATCCTTCGGGAAAAACCTTGATGGAGTCTATCGGTGAAGCAGGTTTTAAAGCCGAAGAAATTACGGATGTTTTTTTTACTCATCTGCACTTTGATCATTGTGGTGGTGCGGTAAAAAAAGATGGAACTGTATTATTTCCGAATGCTACACATTGGAGTACAAAGCAACATTGGGACCTTGCGATGAACCCCAACGCACGTGAGAAGGCTTCTTTTTTGAAAGAGAATATATTGCCCGTAGAAGAAAGTGGACAGCTCAAGTTTATTGAAGAAAAGCAAGACATTTACTTTACAGATAATATAAAAATTAAGTTTGTTCATGGGCATACCCAATCGATGATGCTGCCCGTAATAAATTACAATGGGCAATGGATATTATATACGGCCGATTTAATTCCTGCTAAGTCTCATATATCCATGCCTTGGGTTATGGGGTATGATATGAAACCCTTGGAAACGCTTAATGAAAAGGAAGCAATCCTTCCTGAAGCCTTTGACAATGATTGGTGGTTGTTCTTTGAGCATGATGCACAAAATGCTTGTTGCAAACTGATTAAAGATGATAGAGGTAGAATACGAGGTGGTGAGAATGTGGAATTGTAAAAACTAAATTATGTCAATTAAAATAAACGCATCTTATCGCTGGCTCTTAGAAGGATTGTTCTGGGGCGTATTTATGTTCTTATCTATGGGGGTAATTTATCCATGGATTACTGATGAAGTGATTACACAAGCTGGCTTAATCAAAAGTTTTATTTTCTGGATGGGTGCAGGTCTTATTTATGGTTATTTTTTCGTCAGATGGATGCGGAGGCGTAAAGATGGAAAAAATAGATGAGTTATTTTTGATAAATAGCTTTCCTTTTAATTAGTCGGCCCTTAAAAACGTCTTATTTTTAGTGCTATAATTTTTAAATTAGTAAAATATATTCCTAAGGTGTACCTGTTAAAGCAGAAAACGATTTTTAAATAAAGCCCGAAAGTATTCTTTAGGAG
>CALIIL010000025.1 GCA_938017685.1 uncultured Chitinophagaceae bacterium | reverse complement strand
TATTTCATTAAACAAACTCAAATTATATTTACTATGCAAAAACAAAAAACTTCCAAAGACAGACAGACTTCCCACAACAAGTTTGTTTGCTTTGAAAGTAAAATTAATCAAATCGATTACACACTTTTTTGTACACTACCTTGACGAAGCTAATAATTATGGTAGCAACGCACTTATTAAGACGAAGCCCGAATATTTATGGACACTAGGAGTATTTCTGATATTATTTTTTGGAGCTATATTGTATATATCATTTATGAAAATATTGAAGAAGTAAGTGCCTCCTATTAACGTTTGCACCAAACAAGCTATAAATAAGAGTCAATCTAGCTACTTTAACTCTTGCTCAAGACTTTCGTAAATCTCCTTCTTATATTCAGGATTATTCCTGTACTTAAACTCTATGATGGTTTCATTAGATATGAAGTAAAGAATAGTAGCAACACCTAAAAAGAAAACTAAACGAGAACTTAGCCAACTATTCTTTTTTATTAAAGCTGCAATTAAAAGGATAATACCGAATACAATACATACTTGGAGTGCATTATTCGCCCACCACCAAATTTGCACTTTTGCTAATATTCCTATTGCTAAATACGCAAGACAAATACCTCCAAATAGATTTATTAAAGATTTTGTTCTGTATCCCTTCGATACAAGATTCTTTAAGTTTTTAGTATTTACTTTTTCATTATCAGGCAATACAGAAAACAACATATAGAAAAACGACAGCGAACAAAAAATCATGACTAACAAAATACCAGACCACCATACATCTAGTAATTCAACGAGCAATGCCAGCCCACAAATAATAAGTAAAGGTTTTTCAATTGATTTCTTTGTCATGTTTCGTCAGAACCAAAGCTAATGAATTAAACTATATATTGTACAGACTAAACTATCCTGAGTTGTAAACTCAGGATAGCGGAGGGATAACTAATTAATCCAGAATGAATGCTTCAATTTTGGCAATTAACTTTTTCTTCAAATCTTCTGGAGAACTATAAATTAATATTGGAAAGTGTTTAACGTCAAAATGTAATTTATCAAAGTAATCTTCATGACAAGTGTATATTACTTTTTTCCCTCTTCCCAAACCATATCCAGCTTCAAAATAAACACCATTTTTATGCTTAGTAAAATCGGATATTAAAAACTTACTCTTTTTTATTTCTGATATTATGAGATCATTAATTGTTTGATCACTTTCTGGATGCACTTGATCCACACGAATTGCATTAAAACCTAATTCACTGCAGGCGGGAGATATCCCTTTTTGAAAAAGAATTAAATCATCCTCATCAAATGACATTGCGATAAAACACCTGTTACTCTTGGTCCCTTCATCAGTAATCTCTAAATATTTTATTAATCCTTGATAAGTTGGCGCGATAGTAAATGCTGTTGCCAACTTGGTACATGAAATCAATTTTTTCTCATGAAGTGTTTCTAGGTATAATTCCTTTTCATCAGAAGAGTTCAAATAAAAAAGCAAGTACGATTGACTGTTTTTAATAAATAATGGTAAAAAATATTTTTTATGCTCTTTTAGACCAGTTTCCATTATTTTAATGAAAATATTATTTAGTATATCGCTTGGGTTTTTAAAGATGGGGATTGTTTGAATAAAATTTTCAATGGATTTATAGTGAATTTCTTTTCCATCTAGAATATTCTTATCCTCATCAATAAAATTAAATCCATTTAAAAGATGAGAATGAATAGCGTTTTGGTTTTTATCTATTAAATTTTTTGTTTTTTCAAAGCATTTTTCGCAAACTATAAAGTGCTTCGTATAATGCCCAATTTCTACTTTGTATTTAATTAATGGCTTTCCTTCATTAGTTTTTACTCTGTCGTAGTCTTTTACTTTTATACCTGTGAACAAACATTTCTTCGCAATTTCTGTAGTATCATTAATAGTGACATCTTCTTTAAGCATAAATCAAATTTATTATATTATCAACTCAGATACATGCTACGCTCCTTATACAATTTACGGAAATAAGGATCCGTCAAATCTTTAATAAAGCGAATCGCTTCACCTGTACTTTTCATTTCAGGTCCGAGTTGCTTATCTACATTCGGGAATTTATTAAAGGAGAATACCGGTTCTTTAATTGCATAACCCGTCATGTTTTTCTCAAAGGTGTAGTCTTTTAATTTAGCTTCGCCCATCATTACTTTCGTAGCCACATTTAAGTAAGGTATACCATACGCCTTCGCAATAAATGGTGTAGTACGCGATGCACGCGGATTGGCTTCTATCACATATACATTGCCATCCTTAATAGCGAACTGAATATTGATAAGACCTTTAATGTCCAATGCTCTTGCAATCTTCTCGGCATAATATTCCATGGTGGTTACAATCAGTGGCGTAAGATTAAAGGCAGGCAATACAGCATTACTATCGCCCGAGTGAATACCAGCAGGCTCAATATGTTCCATTACACCCATGATATGAATATCATCTCCATCGAAGATTGCATCCACCTCAGCTTCTTGACAACGGTCTAAGAAGTGATCAATCAATATTAAGTTATCCGGCAAGTGTTTTAATAAACTTACAACTGCCGATTCTAGCTCTTCGTCATTTAAAACAATACGCATACGCTGTCCTCCCAAAACATAGGACGGACGCACTAAAACAGGATAGCCAACTTTGTTTGCAACCGCAATAGCTTCATCAACATCCACGGCTGTTCCGTACTCAGGGTATGGAATCTCTAATGCTTTTAGTTTATCAGAAAAACGACCACGATCTTCGGCTAAATCCAAGTTTTCATAAGATGTTCCAATAATTTTTACACCTCTATCAGTTAATCGTTCAGCTAATTTCAATGCTGTTTGTCCGCCCAATTGCACAATGACACCTTCTGGTTTTTCGTGCTCTATGATTTCCCATAAGTGCTCCCAGAATATTGGTTCAAAATATAATTTATCAGCCATGTCAAAATCTGTACTCACCGTCTCGGGGTTACAGTTAATCATGATGGCTTCGTAACCACACTCTTGTATCGCTTGTAAGCCATGCACACAACAGTAATCAAATTCTATTCCTTGCCCAATACGATTTGGACCAGAACCTAATACAATAATTTTCTTTTTATCCGTAGAAATACTTTCGTTGCTTGTAGCAAAGTTTGCATTACCACTTGGTAGTTTTTCAAAAGAAGAATAGAAGTATGGTGTGGTAGACTTAAACTCCGCCGCACAAGTATCAACCATTTTAAAAATACGTTGTACACCCAAAGACTTTCTTCTTGCATAGAATTCGTCTTCCTTCTTTTTCTGGTTCATGATGCGCACCATTTGCTCATCGCTAAATCCATTTTCCTTAGCCGTCCAAATCAGATCTTCGGGAATGGTATCTACTTTATACTCAGCTATTTCTTTTTCAATCTTACACAAGTCTTTAATCTGATTCAAGAACCAAGGGTCAATACCATGGCTTGCTTTGGATATAGAAGAAACACTCAAGCCAGCCATCAAGGCATCTTTAATTCTAAATATTCTATCCCACTTTGGTTTTTGTAAATAGTTCAAGAGATCATCACTCTTCATTAAACTCTTACCATAATAACCTAAGCCCACTGCATTATTTTCTAATGACTGACAAGCTTTTTGCATGGCCTCGTTAAACGAACGACCTATCGCCATCACCTCACCTACTGCTTTCATTTGTAAGCCCAAGGTATCGTTAGCACCTTTAAACTTATCAAAGTTCCAACGCGGTATTTTTACAATTACATAATCCAAGGTTGGCTCAAAGAAAGCTGATGTTGTTTTTGTAATTTGATTTTTTAATTCATCCAGGTTATAACCCAAGGCCAGCTTCGCAGCTACTTTTGCAATGGGATAACCCGTAGCCTTACTAGCCAATGCACTAGAACGAGATACACGAGGGTTAATTTCAATTACGATTAGCTCCTCTGTTTCAGGATTCATGGCAAATTGTATATTACAACCACCGGCAAAATTCCCGAGCTTACGCATCATTTCTATAGAAATGTTACGCATGTTCTGGAAGGCTGTATCGCTCAACGTCATGGCAGGAGCCACCGTAATACTATCACCAGTATGTACACCCATTGGATCAAAATTCTCCACCGTACATATAATACAAACGTTATCTGCACTATCGCGCAAGATTTCTAACTCAAATTCTTTCCAGCCTAGTACAGCTTGCTCCACTAATACTTCAGATATTGGAGAGGCATTCAAACCATTTTTAAGCGCTTCGTCTAACTTTTCTTTGTTCATAACAAAGCCCCCGCCTGTTCCTCCGAGTGTATAAGATGGTCTTATTACCAATGGAAAACCAATTTCCTGTGCAAATTCTTTTCCTTCTAGGAATGAGTTAGCTGTTTTAGCTTTTGCTACATTAAAGCCTAGTTCAATCATCCACTGACGGAATTTCTCTCTATCCTCGGCTTTATCAATCGCATCGATATCTACGCCAATCAATTTGACATTGTTTTTCTCCCAAATGCCTAGCTCATTAACTTCCTTGGCAAGGTTCAAGGCTGTTTGTCCTCCCATGGTTGCCAATACGGCATCAATGTCAGGATTTTCCTCCAAGATTTGCTGTATGCTTTCTACTTCTAGTGGAAGTAAATACACCTTATCCGCCATCATGGGATCAGTCATAATCGTGGCAGGGTTAGAATTAATCAAGGTCACTTTTACACCTTCTTCTCTTAATGAGCGAGAGGCTTGGGTACCAGAGTAATCAAATTCACAAGCTTGGCCTATCACGATAGGACCAGAGCCGATAATCAATACATGTTTGATGGAGTTGTCTTTAGGCATTTTTTTTTTAGCTCGAAGCTCAATAATAGTGCGACGAGAGGTTAAAAAATGTCTTCACTTTAAGTGAGACGAGTACAAATGTAAGTGCTAGCCTTTTTCTATTCAAAGAATTTGTTGGAAGGTTTCCACAATTTTAATAAACGACTTTTACAAAATATAAAACCAGTCATTCAATACTGTTAGATAACAAATTGAATTGACTGGTCTCCCCTATAAACATTTCTATAAACAGCACAAATCTTACCTTTCACTGCTTAAGATTGGTATTTTAAATTTCAACAAAAAAATACACCACATATTAAGTCGTTGGTTTAATAATCACCCCCCAATTGAATATCTATTTTTATTAAAAATATTGCATTCGTAAACTTTGACCCTATTTTTACGAAGTGAAAGCAACAGATTGCAATCATTTTATCGTGCCAATAAAAAATGGGAATGCTCAAGCATTTAAAGAAATGTTTGACATTATGCACCCCCAATTGACAAGGCATTTGTATAAACTAACTCATGAGCCAGAGCTGTGCGAGGAGCTGGTTAACGATATATTTGTTTCTTTCTGGAACAATAGAACAACTATTGAAATCAATACTTCGCTTAGGGCTTATTTATACAAAGCGGCTACTAATAAAGCTTATGATTACTATCGAAAAAAGGAAAGGCAACCAGCAATTGATCATTTGGAAGTTGGCTCTAATATTGCAAGTGCAGGAAGCAATGCCCAAGAGAAATTAAACTATAATGAAATGGAACACAAGGTTATGTCTTGTGTAGAAAAACTGCCTGAACGTTGTAGACTTGTATTTTCATTAAGCCGATTCTCTCAATATCCTAGAAAAAGAATTGCTGAGGAATTAAACATTTCTATAAAAACAATTGAAAACCAAATGACAAAAGCACTTAAACTAATGAAAAAGTGTGTTTTTGATACAAATGATAGGGGGCACACTTAAAAATAACGACATTAATAAAAGAGGAGAAAAGAAAAATTAGCCAATTGAGCTAAATATCGCATGAAAGAGGAAGAACAAATAATAGAAATTATCCAAAAAAAACTCGACGGAAAGCTGACACAAGAGGAGACAAACAAACTCAACAAGTGGCTGGAGAATCCTTTGAATGTAGACGCTTATGCTCAATACAAACAAGTATTAGAGACTACAACAAATATTAGCGTTAAGCAAGAGCAATTTTATACCAATAGCGATAAGGCTTGGCAAGCCATAGAACAGCATATAGTTACTAATGAGCCAAAACGACGGTTTAAACTATCCTACGCGCTGGCCGCTTCTGTAGCATTGATATGCATGGTTCTTGGAGCCAACTATCTTTTTAATACTTCTGATAGCCATGACAATGTTCAATATGTACTCCAAAGTAATGAAAAGGATACAATAACCTTTAGTGATGGTTCACAAGCTTATCTGTTTGGACCTTGTTCTATGAACTACCCGCAAGAGTTTGATCAAAACAAGCGTATCATAACCATGGACGGATTGGCATATTTTGACATTGCCCGAGATGAAACTCGTCCTTTTGAAATAAATACCAAGCAAGGTAAAGTTGAGGTATTAGGAACTTCATTTACTGTAGATACTAGAAAAGACAAAGTATTTACTGTACAATGTATATCTGGGAAAGTAAGAATGACTGCTTTTGAAGGTAATAATGAATACAATGCAGTGCTTACTAAAAATTTAAAAGCAACTTATAACAATGGTTCTAATGTGTTAGAAGCAACTCTTTTTGACCCAACGGATGTTAGTATTAAAATTCCAGTGCGAAATATGACCTTTAACAACAAACCATTGGGCGAAATATTAGAGCAAATAGAAAACAGATTTGATGTAACTATCCAGCTTGAAAATGAGCGTTTACTAGAAACAAAGTATTCGACCACGTTAAATGATAGTACACTAGATGATTTCCTTAATGAGTTAAGAGTTACATTTAAGGTAGATATAATTCAAACCAAAAAGGCTACTTATATATTAAAATAAAGAAGTTTGAATTAGGCACAGTTGTTAGCAAATGAAGTATTGGATAATCTTATTTTTCATCATTCTCAATATTCAACTATCAGCGCAATCCAATGCAACTAAACCAATTAGCCTTTTTACAAAAAACGCTAACCTGCGTACTGTTTTAAATAAACTTCAACAGGATTACGAAATAACATTTGCCTACAAGAATAGTTTAATACAAGGTAAATATGTAAGCGTAAATATTTCTAATGCCACCTTGCAACAAGCGCTTGATGCTCTGTTTAAAAAAACAGAAATTGGATATACCATTAAAGAAAAGAAGGTATTACTATTTCAAAAAATAGTTGACGTTCAAAAGAAATATACCGTAAGTGGTATTATTTCAGACAGCACCAATGGCGAGCCTCTAATCGGAGCCAACATATACAGCCCATTAAAAAAAGTTGGCGCACGTACGGATAAAAATGGCTATTTCAGCCTTACAATTCCTAGCGGAAATTATGATTTTAGCATTTCCTATATTGGATTTAAACGACTAAATTTTAATGAAAATATTACTGCCAGTACCAGCTTAAATATTGCTCTTAAAAGAAACAACAGCTTAAAAGGAGTTACAATTAGCGAAAAAAATAACCCACATTCTTCAGACGAAATAAAATTACAACCTACCACAATAAATGCCCTGCCTTTCATTGCCGGCGAAGCAGATGTTATTAGAACATTACAACTGATGCCTGGTATAAAAAGTGGTACTGAAAATGCAAGCGGCCTATTTGTGCGAGGTGGCGCACCAGAAGAAAATCTTGTGCTCTTAGACGGCATTCCCATTTATAAGCCCACCCACTTATTTGGCTTCCTATCCATTTTTAACAGTGATATTCTTAACAATGTTGAGCTAAGCAAAGGCGGTTTCAAAGCACGCTACGGTGGCCGCTTGTCCTCGGTATTAAATATTAATATGAAGAATGGAAACATTAAAAAAAACAATTTAAGCGCCTCAATTAATCCATTAGTTTCAAAAATATTATTGGAAGGACCCATCAAAAAAAACAAAGGTTCTTTTATTCTTAGTTATCGTCGAAGCTTTACGGATTTGTACTTGAATAGCTGGCAACTTTCGGACACTTACTACGGGTCTGACAGCAGTAGATCACAATTTAATTTTTATGATTTTAATGCCAAGATTAATTACAAGATCAATAAGAATAATCGAATATTCATAAGCGCATATACTGGATCTGATAAATATAATAGACAACAAATATCAAAGGACAGTACATTACAATGGCGATCAGTTTATGATAATGACTTGAATTATAACAATCAAATAATATCCGCCCGATGGCAAAATATTATTAGCCATAAGATGATTTCAAATGTAACATTAGCTTACTCTCGTTACCGCACTAAAACATTCTTAGAGAACAGTATTGTCTATAGCATTCCAGACATTTTTCAATACGACCAGCAAGCAGAAATTAATGATAAAATACTTAAGGTAGACCTCAGTTATTTTATAAATAAAAATAATACACTTCGGTTTGGAGCAGAAGCAACAAACCATTTATTTAAACCAGAAAATACATCCAGAGTAGTTACAGCAACTACTGACAGTACGCAAAGCTCCATTGATAAAATTATTGGAAATGAATATAATTTTTATGTAGAGGATGAATGGCAGTGGAAGAAAATAGAGATGAATGGTGGACTGCGCGCAACTTTATATAATGTAAATAATGTTACCTATTCCTCTTTTCAACCAAGACTAGATATTCAGTACGCAATACATCCTAAATTAAATATTGGTGGTTCTTACGCACAAATGGCTCAGTTTTTACACTTACTTACCAACTCAAATATTGGTGGAGCTCCAACCGATTTATGGATACTTCCAACAGACAATATTAAGCCTCAACGTAGCCGACAATTCGCGGCGCGCATGAACTACAATCCTAAAAAAAACTGGAGCTTTAATATAGAAGCATACCACAAAAAACTAAGCCAAATAATAGCATATAAGGAAGGAGCATCACTCACTCAGAACTCAATTGATGCCGCAGAAAAAATAACGACAGGGTCGGGTCAATCTCAAGGCATAGAATGTATGGCACGAAAGAAAAAAGGTAAAACAACAGCTTGGGCTGGCTATACAATTTCTAAAACTACCCGACAGTTTGAAGAAATTAATAATGGTATAGAGTACCCTTTTATATACGACAGTAGGCACGACGCCTCTATTGCCTTGATGCATACTTTTAGTCCGCGCCTCAGCTTTAGTACAAGCTGGGTTTATTCTAGCGGCACACCCATTAGTATACCTGTTGGCCGCTACGCCGTAGGTACAAACCAAGGTAACACCTCTAACCCTCCACGTAATATTTATTATGGAGCGCGCAATAATACAAGAATGGAGGCTTACCATCGTTGGGATATTAATGTCAATTATATTATTCCAACCAAATGGGTTCAACACTCATTACATCTAAATATTTACAACATTTATAATCGATTTAACACCGTTTATATCTCTCGTCAACTACAAGTTTTTGACAATAAGCTATTTGAAGAATATAAGGAAAATGCATTATTTCCAATCATTCCAACTTTCACCTACAAAATTTTATTAAGTGATAAAGAGAAATAATATTATCATCATTATGCTTTTAATACTGTTTTGTTCTTGCGAAAAACAGCGCGTGCTAAATGTGCCATTTGCCGACACTCAATATGTTATTAATGGACTATTCAACACGAATGAACCGTGCCAACTAGAAATAAGTGGGAGCCAAAATTTAAACGATACCAATACGGTTAAAGACGTTAGTACTGCCAATGTATTATTATTTGAAGATAATCGTTTAATAGAAAGATTAACTTATACCGCGCCTACTAACGGACAAAACGTAGGAACTTACACAAGCATTTTTAAAGCGTTTCAAAAGGCAAAAGAATATTCAATAGAGGTGGAAATAAATGGCAAGCCAGCAATTACTGCTGCTGATATCATTCCAACGGCTAGTGCAAGTGCTAATAACTTTATTGGTCCATCAACTGCTGATACAATGTCAGCGTATTTAAATTTTGAATTAGACTTGCAACAATCTAATTCGAATAACCAAATCCAGTATTTTCATCTTAAAGCACAACAGCGTTGGGTACTCTACTCCATTGGCCCAACAGATACTACTTACTCGTATGGCGTTTGGTTCAACAAAGCGATTATTCCTGAACAAAATCCATTAGGCTTTATTACAACACCCTCTGAACCATTTGCCCTAAGTACAGGAGGCAAGCAAGATGGAATAATGCTAGATAATCAGCAATTTGTTGGATTAAACAAGAGAATCAAATTTATTGCCAAAAACAACCGGCAATCCTTCCCCAACTTGTATTTAGAAACCCGACTTATTGTAAGAACCGTTAGTGCCAACTATTTTAAATATTTCTATAGCTCAAGCCAATACTATAGAACAAAAAGAACACCCTTAACAGAACCGGTCATTATTCATAATAATATTAACAGTGGACTGGGCAATTTTTCAGGCTTTTTAACAGACACAAGTGCCACTATATCTACGTTCTACTAAGATTAAGACTTTGTTCATTGTTTAATGTAAAAAAAACGTTCGGCGCATAGGGGGTTGAATAAAATAATTCGTCATAAAGGATACATGGGGCTTCAGGGCTGTTAAAACAAACTTTGACATGCGATGAAAACTCAATTAATTTAAAAATTTAAACAAATAAACAATGAAAAAAGTATTATCTCTTATGCTGATCGCCTCAATCGTTTTTGGCTTCAGCTCATGTACTAAAGAAGTTCCAAATGGTGACGGTCAAAATCCATTCTATGTACCCGGCGGAGGCGGCGGTACGGAGACTGAACCAACGGCGGCATTACCTGTTGGAGAAGTTCCGGCATCTTTTACAAAAAAAGTAGTTCTAGAAGAAAACACTGGAGAATGGTGTGGATGGTGCCCAGAAGGTGCTAAAGTTATGGAAGATAACATCGCAGCTAATCCAGGTAAAGTAATTGGTATTGCCATTCATGACAACGACCCAATGGCAGTGGCTTCGTATAATACATGGCAGAAAAATTTAACAAG
>CALIIL010000024.1 GCA_938017685.1 uncultured Chitinophagaceae bacterium | reverse complement strand
AGTATTGTTTCATGACCACGGCAGCAGGTATATTGGCAAAATGTTCAATGATGATTGGATGCGTGAAAAAGGCTATATAGAATAGCCTTTTTCAAACAGTTTTTACATACTTTCAACAAACTTCAGAAATACTTTTTTGTGTAGCTCCACATCCATATTCGGAGAGAGTGATACACGGGCTATATAGTCCTTATCATCTTCCTTAGTGGTGCCTTGGGTAGAAGTTGCCGGTATTGTCCAGTAACAGCCATTTAACTGTCCGTAGCTAACACAGTATTTACTCTCATTAGGTATTTCGGTTATCATTAGGTTGATTAGCCTATGGTTCATTTCTCGTTTGTACGTTTCTCTTTCTTCAGGGCTATCACCTTTGGTTGGCAAGTCTAATGAAAAAACAGATGGCGTAAATCCTTCTTTTGCCAATTCTTCAGATACAAAATTGATTTTAGCGGTAGGTAACGTCTGCTTTATAAAGTTTACAAAATCAAGTGTATTCACATATGCATCGTGAATTCTCTGTATCATTGATGGCATTTGCTTTGCTAAAATTTCATATTGTAAGTCAGTAGCTTCATTATCGCAAAGACTTAAATGCAAGGCAATTTTATCCATTAAAGGTTCCGCTATTTTATTAGCAATACAATATCCTGCAGTGCATTTACCGCCACTTGGAAATTTTGAGCCACTAGCAAATGAAATTGTTCTTACAGATGAAAGAATATCGTCATCACCTAGAAAGTGAACATTTGGGCAGAACGTTTGATCTAATATAAATACAGGATCTATAGCCTCACTCCCACTTGCCGTTTTTCTTTTAGCACTTAAAACAGCTCTTAATTTATGAATATCTGGTACTTCAACTCTTGGGTTTGTTGGTATTTCGGCAATGATAAATGGTATGGCATCTTCTTTCGCTAGTTTAGCCAAAACGATATCAATACTTTGCACCATATCATTATCACCATCTACAGGTAAATCGACAATTTCAATAGCATCATTACAAGCAGCAACACGTCTTGCTTGATCATTTGTACCACCATAACAATTTGGGGGAACAACAATTTTAATTGCTTTCCCTTTATGATTTTCAATAGCATGATGAACCAAGCCCATCATAATAGCATATTGAATAGATAATCCGCTAGAAGCAACCAATGGCGTTGTATTGGCGCCAGAAACATCTCTAATGGCATCTAATACTTTTGCCTTATTCTCAGCTACATTTGTTTTATGAATTTGAGTAGAAGGCTGATTAACTAAAGATTGTAGTGCATTAAGACAATTAGCCGGAGTCATGGCTACAGTTTCTCTTCTTCTCACATGTTGAATATCTGAAATATAGGTGTTGTTCTGTTCTCCGTTAACCAATAAAACACTACCTAAATGGGCATATATATCTATGTAAAAATCAATATTGGTATTCAGGTCCGAAGCAGAAATTTCTTCTTGATGCGATACCAAAATAGTACTACCGTTGAACGCCACTATATCTGCAATATCATCAACTTTCTTTAATTCAAAAGTATAGCCGTAAATCTCACGTAATACATCGGCATCAAAAGAACTGGGTAGTTCTCCCGTATAGGCAATAAGCGTATTTCTATTCTTTAATAAATTTGTTCTAAGGATGGATAAAATAGGAGTCGTCTTTGATAGAAAACTAATTACCTGGTCTGGTGCAAGATCATTTAAATTCGCGATTGCCCATTCTAAAATACAAGACAAGGGGTGACCAAGACGAATATAATCATAAGCAGTAGGTAAATTACTAAGTGCAGATGAACTAGAATTATTCTCCTTTGCTAAAATTTCAAATTGATTTAAGAACTGAACTTTAGCCAATTCTTCATCGTAAATATCTAACCTATGCGTAGTTAGGTTCAACCAATCACTTGGCATATTTTCTAATACATCTTTAATATAACTCTTCATGCTACTAACCTCCATAGTTCTTGTCTTTAGACCCTTCGAAATTACATAATAATTAAAACTATTTGAAGTATTTAATGGATGTATTGATTTGGTGTTTATGTACTTAATCATCAAATAGCATCATGTCAAATTATATGATAAAGTATAAAAGTGTCTTACAAAATGGCAATTCTTTAAACAACGCTAAAATTGCTTGTGTAACCTATTAGCTCTTTCGTTAATAACTTCCTACAAAAACAGTAATCCAAGTTTGTGTTAATTCATCTTAAAACCGAACTTAGATTTTTTTAAAAAAATAAAAACTTAATTGATTTTAACTGTTGCCTTCATAAACAAAGTTTTTAGTTAAAAACTATTATTAACTCCTGTTTTATAAAAAAAAATATAGGGTGCAAAATTAATTTATGAATTGCTATAAACATCATGAAATAATAGCCGTATCACAATGTAAAGGTTGCGGAAGAGGTATGTGTCCCGAGTGTACAGATCAGTTTTCTATACCTAGTTGTGATAATTGTAAGGTTCAACAAGGAAAAGCTATTAAAGGTGAAAAAAGCATAGCGAAAAAAAAAGAAGTTAGTTCAGTTTTTCAGGAACTAGCACTAACAATTATTGCGGGTTTAATTGGTCAATCATTTATAAGTAGCGATTCTGTGTCTTCCCCTGACGATGGTCCTATTCTAAGTTTTATTACTACTTATATTCCCTTTCTTTTATCAGCAGGATTTGTTTCAGGGTGGTACATAATAAACGCCTTAAAACCTAAACAAAAACCAAACACGATTAAAGTTACCGTAACACGTTCGGATGATAATACCGGTTGCATTACATTCATTCTTAAAATATTTGGGGCAGCTTTCATTGGCGTGTATGTACTTCCATTTAGAACCACTTATAATCTGTGGAGAATATTTAAATAAGATAAAAACTACAATTTAAACTTGTAGAAACTATATAGGTTAATACATTTATAATGAAAATTATTTATAACGCTATTCGCAGATTCCCCTTTTACAACTTCACTTAGCTTACCATTGGTATTAAATTGATTAAAATGAGCACTACCCCTTTTAAAAAAACCGCAAGTCTTATCGCATTGATACTAAGTTTAACGGCGTGCAATTCTCCTGCAGCTATATCGGGTACGTTAGCAGGATTAGAAAAAGAAAACACTAAAATATACTTAATTCAACCGGATGACTTACAACATGTGGCAGCATCTTATTTAGGTAAAGTCATAGACTCCGCCATAGTAAATGCGGATGGTAGTTTTGAGTTCCAAAATATTCCAAATACTAAAGAACCAGTATTGTTAGAATTAGCTGTACAACCTACCGGGAAAGCAGGCAATTATTTGCAAACCGATGATCCAATTCAAGCAAACTATATGCCTGTTGTTTGGCAATTTGGAGAACCACTTCAAATCGTAGCAAAGTTTGATGAATTTCAAAAAAGTTTTACGATAGAAAATCATTCAGATTTGAATAGCGCTTTGTTAGCGGTAAGAGATATCAAAGCGGAAGCATACCAAACCTTTCTTGCCGATAAGCAATGGAATGTTGAAGACGGTGATGAATTAATGGCAAAAGAACATGCTCTTTTACAATATAAGTCAGCTTTAATGGAGTTTGCAGATAGCACTCCCTATCTTCTGCCGGCATTGGTAGCGTTAAGATGGGTAAGTCCAGAAAACGATTACGAACGCGTGCCTGAATTTTTAGTGAATCAATGTACGAAGTGGAAGGAAAATGAAGCCAATCACCCGTGGGTAAAACAACTTTGTAAAAAAGGCGAATCGACTAATTTACCTGTATTAATCGGCGATAAATTTCCAGACATTCAACTTCCTTTGTTGTCAAAAGATACCGTACATATCAAAGATGTATTAGGTAAAAAACTTACAATAATTGACTTATGGGCATCTTGGTGTGCCCCTTGCAGATTAGAGAACCGTAAGGTTCTAGTACCGCTTTATAATGAATATCATGAACAAGGTTTACAAATTGTTGCCTATGCCTTAGAAAGTGATGAAGCAGCCTGGAAAGCAGCTGCAACACGCGATGGAGCAGATCGTTGGTTACAGTCTTCAGATTTAAAAGGAGACGATGCTCCTTTTTTAAAGAATATACGTGTTCGTACCATTCCTGCGAACTTTATTCTGGATAGTAACGGAGTGGTCATAGCTAAAAATTTACATGGCAAAGAATTGATGGGTTTGGTGGAAAAAAGCTTTTAAAAATAAGCTGATACAACTTTTAAAATTAGCTTTCTCGTTGATAACTATGAATAACTCCTTTTGTAAGTGCTTGCGTACATCACTTGAAAGTTAGAACTTCGTCATCTCTCCCCGAAACATAATAATATAACTGCTAAAAAGAATTGAAACAATTTTCAGCTCAACGTTAGCTTCAAGCTCAAAAAAAAA
>CALIIL010000023.1 GCA_938017685.1 uncultured Chitinophagaceae bacterium | reverse complement strand
CCGCACAAATCATTAGGAGACAAAAGCCCTCGAGAATTTTTCCTCAGAAAAAGTATCAAATTAAAATTTGACACTTTTTCCGAGGCTAGCAATCCAATTTTGTCGAATTTAGCACTGTCCTAATTTGGGGAAGGCTACAATCAACTAATCAACTGGGGAACTTAAAAGGGCTCTTCTATTAAGTTTTAATTAAATACAAATCCTTCCCGATTTTTCGGGAAGGATTTTTTTATGGTTATTATTAAATTTTGTTGTACCTTTAGGACTCAACAAAAAATTTTTCTATATGAAAACAAAAATACTCTTATTTTTTATTGCAATATTTTGTGCAATAAGTACGATTAATGCTCAGACATTAACCACTATTGGTTCCAATTCTGGTTCTAATACTGGATCGAATTCTTATCCCCAAACGATGGGAAATTACTATTGGGGACAAAAAAATCAGTCCCTTTATACTGCTGCGGAATTAACAGCTGCTGGATTAACACCAGGCGCTTTGATTACTGCGGTAGGCTATAATGTGACTAATGTAAATGCTTGTCCTAACCTTACTGGATTTAACGTAGGTATTAAGACTACAGCTACCACTACATTTGCACTAAACGCAGCTTGGGAAACTGGTATGACTACAATTTTTTCACCAGCAGGTGGCTATCAGCCAATAGTAGGTTGGAATATGTTTTCAATTGCATCGCCAATTGTATGGAATGGTACAGATAATTTAATCATTGAGACTTGCTCTAATAATGGAGGATGGATTTCTAACGGAAGTGCTTCTTGTCAGTGGACAACAGGTTTGTCCGCCAATTTATCAGCAATGCGAAATGATGATAATAGTACCGTTTGTGCTAATTTAACCAATGAAGCCGTATATTCTGCGCGTCAAGATCTTCAAATTTCATATACGTTACCATCTGGTTGTATTCAACCAGTTAGTATTGCCACAAGTGCCATTACAACCACTACAGTTGATGTTTCTTGGACAGATCCAAACACTACAACTGCACCAACTTATGATATATACTTAGATATTCAGGGTGCTCCTGCTCCAACGAATGCTACGGTTCCAACATTTGCAGGTTCAACAGGTAGCCCACAAACTGTGGGTAGTATTAATCCTTTAAGTCAAAATACTTCATACGACGTTTATGTTCGAGCTCGTTGTTCTGGATCAGATACAAGTAACTGGGGAGGACCGGTTAGCTTTACAACTATTGCTACATGCTTGCCGCCTACTGGGCTTAATGCAACGAATATTACCAATTCTGGTGCTGATTTAAATTGGGTTGGCAATGCGAATGATAGCATTTGGCAAATAGAATTGATTCAAGCTGGAGGAGCCTTCTTAGGTTCCCCTACTGTCTCTTCAGCAACTTCTCCTTATGCACAAGCTTTACCATCTTCATTCTGTGTTGAATATAAGGTAAGAGCGGTTTGTAGTTCTACGGATTCTAGTGCTTGGTCACCAACTAATGGTTCTTTTTGTACACTATGTGATCCAGCTGGTTTGCCATATTGCTTTGATTTTGATACAGTAACTTCTGGAGGTGCTAATAATCCACCACTAGTTATTAGTTGTTGGGATAATTATTCTACTCAATCTACTTCAACAACTGACCGTTGGGCATCTAATGTATCTGGTGGTAGCGGTCCAGATTACGGAGTGTCTGGAGCTGTTGATCATACGAGTGGAACAGGTCGTTATGCTTGGGTAGATTTCTCTGATATTAGTGCTTCCGATGGTGATGCCGTATTGGAAACAGAGCGGGTAGATGTAAGTACATTAACGGTGCCAAGACTTTCGTTCTGGGTACTATCGAATAATACGAATAATCCAACGGATAATAATACCTTATATGTAGATGTGTGGGATGGTGCTAGCTGGAATAATGATGTTATTACTTATGCGGCCAGTGATTCCTCTTGGATTAATGTTACTTATGATATGGCAACACTTACGATTACTGGTGCAGTACAAGCTCGAATCAGAGCAAGAAATACAGCAGCCTCTGATGCCTTTTATAATGATATTTTAATTGATGATATTTGTTGGGTTGAGGCACCTTCCTGCTTAGCTCCTACGAACTTGATGGCGTCCAATATTACAGCAACAAGTGCGGATGTTTCATGGTTAGATATTAACCTGTCGGCTCCAGGAAACAACTTTGATATTGAAGTTATTGCTTCAGGCACGGCTCCGACAGGAGTTCCTTCTTATATAAATGTTACTACACCCTATAACTTAACAGGTTTGACATCATTAAATGCTGTTGATGTATATGTAAGAGCAAGTTGTTCTGCGACTGACTCCAGCACATGGGTTGGGCCGCTTGCAATATTACCTTGTTCTTCGCTAGCAGGTACTTATACTATTGATCCTGCAATACCAACTGGAGGGACTAATTTCCAGTCATTCTCTGATGCGGCCTTAGCGCTTCAGTGTGGTATTACAGCGCCTGTAGTATTTGATGTTAATATTGCTGGTAGTCCTTATAATGAGGAGTTTGATATTCTTGAAGTAACAGGTAGCTCACCAACTAATACAATTACTTGGAATGGTAATGGTTCAGTTGTAACATTTGCTTCTAACCCGGCCAGCACAACTGATGATAGACATACAATGCGTATTAGTGGTGCTGATCATATGATATTTAACGATATCAATTTTGAAAACACGGGTACACTAAGAGCACATGCAGTTCATATTTGGAACGATGCGAATGATATTAAATTTAAAAATTGTGAGTTTAAAGTAAGCACAACGGTTACAGGTTTTGACGTTAATGCATTTGTTGTATCTAATTTGAGTGCAAGTCCAGCTTCAGTATCAGCGGTGGAGGGTTGTGATAGTATTGTAGTTGACTCTTGTTCGTTCATTGGTGGTTATTATGGTGCTTATATTGTTGGTGCTAGCCCAACATATTCTACTGGCAATGCAATAACCAATTCTACTATCAAAGATTTTTATTTATACGGAAGCTATAATGTGTATCATGAAAATTATTTATTCTCCAAAAATGAAATAACAAGACCTACTAGATCAAGTGGAAGTGCTTATGGAATTTATGCCACTACGGGTGTAACAACATCTTTATTTGAGAAAAATCATATTCACGATTTTTTCTCATCTGCCGGCGGTTCAGGAGGCTTTTACGGTTTTTACTTCTTTGTTGGTGGAACAAGTGCAGCTACTTCTAATATCATTGAAAATAATTTGATTGAAGATATTGGAGGTAATAATGAACAGTATGGAATTTATTCTTCATCGTCCAATTGGTTAACAGTAAGACACAATACTATTGTGTTGGATAATAGTAATTCTACAAGTGGTGATACAAGAGGAATTACACAGTTTGGTACAGGAGTAAATGGACAATTTAATCAAAACAACAATATTGTTGTTAGTAGAGCAGGTAATGGTCAAAAATACGGAATGTACTTACAAGCAACTGCAGGAGGTACTGAAAGTAATAATAATGTTTATATAACATCTACAGGAGGTACTAACTATTATGGTTATTGGAATTCAGCAAATTGTGCAGATTTAACAGCGTGGACTGCTGCAGGTGGTTCAGCAACTGATTTAGATGTTGATCCAATATTTGTTAATCCAGCGATTGCTGATTATACGCCAGGAAGTATTGCTATGAATGATCAAGGTGCGGCATTAGGAGTTGTAGATGATTATTTAGATAGTGTACGCTCTACAAGTACACCAGATATAGGAGCTTTTGAATTTAGCATACTTCCAATTGATGTTGCAGCTACAGCAATCATTTCTCCAGATACAACGGTTGGTTGTTATTCTGCAGCGGAAACAGTAAGTGTAGAAATTACGAACTACGGTTCTACTGCTTTAGACTTATCAGTTAATCCGGTAACAGTTACAGGAGATGTGACAGGTGCAGTTACTCAAACTTTAACGGCAACAGTTAATACGGGTACTTTAGCTCCTCTAGGAACGCTAACAGTGCCTTTAGCTGCAACAATTGATATGACTGCTAATGGTACTTATACTATTAATGCTTGGACTACAATGACAGCAGATGGTAATGCTACGAATGATACATTATCATCAGCTTATAATTATAATGTTGGTGTAATCGCTGGTAATGTTGCTGCTTCACTTGACATTCTTTGTCAAAGTGGGACGAGTGATCTATCGATTAGTGGTAATTTTGGTGGAACTATACAGTGGCAAGAAGGTACATCTAATATGGGTCCTTGGACAAATGTTGGTACTGGAGGAACCACTTTTACAACACCTACATTAACACAGACTACTTATTATAGAGCAGTTCTTACTTGTAATACAAATATGGACTCAACAGATGTAGATACTGTAATTGTTAATAATCCTATGATTTTGACAAGTATGAGCGATACAGTTTGTGGACCTAACTCGGCTACATTAATGGCTACAAGTGCGAGTGCAACTATTAATTGGTACGCTAACTTAGCAGATATTAGTCCATTAGATACTGGTTCTAGCTTTGTTACTCCAGTAATATCTGCAACGGATACATTCTATGCAGCAGCATTGGATGGTCAGGGTAAATTGTTAATTACTGAAGTATGTAATTTTGATAATAGTCTAGGTTATAGTACTCCAGTTGCTCCAGTGCCTTCTGCAGTGCAAGATCCATTGGAATTTACTAATGTTGGATTTGCTCCTCTGGATATTTCAGGTTGGAAAGTTGAAGTCACAGGTGCTTCTGCGGGAACATTTATTTTCCCTGCTGGTGCAGTTGTTGCTCCTAATTCAACTGTTGTACTAGGAAGAGGAACGTCTGTAGGACCTAATGTTGTTGGTCAATATTACCAAGCTTCTACTTTACCTACGGCTTTTTCTGGCTCAGCTCTTGGTGTAATCTTAAGTGACGGTAATGGTAATGTAATAGATGTTATGTCTTATTCTGGCTACAATGTTGTTGGAACAGGTACACCGCAAGCAACAGCTGTTGATTGGTCTGGAACCACTGTAGGTGGTAGCGGAACAGCTGGTTGGAGAAGAACCAATCTTGATGATAATAATAGTGCTAATGATTGGACATTGGCTAGTACATCTAATCTTGTAAATTTTGGCGCTTTGAATGTTGCTTTTACCCCAACAAGCTGCGAAGGAGCGCGCGTTCCTGTTATAGCAGTTGTTAATCCAAGTCCTGGTACATTGGCTCAAGCTACTGCAAGTAATGCAACTAGTACTACAGGTAATACTGCAGCAACAGCCATGCATATGGATGGTGCTAATCTAAGCTACTTTACTCCAACATGTGAGTTAGTATGTGCTGTAGAAGATGCTCCAGGTGGTAATGCACTAGGAAGTGTAACTTCTCAAGTAACGATTGACTCTACGGTTCAGGTTTGGAATATGCAGCCTTATACTCGTCGTTGGTTCGATATTACTCCTACAAATCAAGGTCCTGGTGATGTTACTTTGTATCAAACACAGAATGACTTTGATGATTATAACACTTATGCTACAGCTAATGGTTGGCCTTTATTACCAACTGGTCCAGCTGATGCAGCAGGTATAGCTAATATGAGAGTAACAAAACTTAGTGGAGGTACATTAGGTACTGGTACACCAACATTGATTACACCTACGGCTACTTGGGATGCAGCGAATGCAAGATGGGAAATTACCTTCCCTGTAACTAGTTTCTCTGAGTTCTATGTACATACGGTTAATCCTAATAATGCAGTTCTTCCTGTAGTATTGAGCAGCTTCAATGTTACTAAAAACGGTAGCGTTGCAGATGCAGCTTGGATTACTCAAACTGAGATTAATAACTCTCACTTTAACTTACAACGCAGTACAGATGGTTCAAACTTTACTACATTGGGTCGTGTGAATAGCGCAGCGCCTAATGGTAACAGTAATATTGCTCTTGAGTACAGCTTTACTGATGTAGATCCTCAAACAGGTCATAACTACTATCGCTTACAACAAGTTGATATAGATGGTCAGAGTTCTTATTCTGATGTTGTAGATCTTATCTGGGGTACGAATGGTAGCGCGGCTAACATTTATCCTAACCCAGCAACGGACAAATTGTATGTAGATATCTCTACACAACAAGCGTCTCAAGTAGAAGTTAGAATATTGGATATGAGCGGTCGTACTGTTAAGTCTGTAATTGCTAAGACACAATCTGGTGTAAATAACATCAAGGTGAGCTTAGATGATATTGCAACAGGACTTTATGGTGTACAAGTTTATACGAATAATAAGCTTACTCACGTTGATAAAGTTCGTGTAAACGACTAATCAGATTATTTTAATTAAATAACCCAAACCCTCCCGTATTACGGGAGGGTTTTTTGTTTTACTCATATCAAAAGAAGGCGTTAAGCAATTAAGACATTATCAATAAAATCAATATCTTTGCGCCAATCAATGTTTAGGGGAGACGTACATAAAAGCATGCATGCATTAAAGCAAAAGGGTGATAAAGCCTTTGCCGTTTTGGTGGATCCTGATAGTGTATCTCTTAAGAAAGTAGATGAATTAGCTGCATTATGTAATGATGCAAAAGTGGATTACTTATTTATTGGTGGTAGTCTTATGGTGACTAATCATTTAAATGCATGTATTACGCAATTTAAAAAGTCAAGTAATATTCCTGTAGTATTATTTCCTGGAAGTCCAAATCAAGTAAGTAAAGAAGCGGATGCATTGCTTTATCTTTCAATGATCAGCAGTCGTAACCCAGAATTATTAATAGGTGCACATGTAGTATCTGCACCCATGGTAAAGGAAAGTGGTTTGGAGATATTAAGTACTGGTTATATTGTAATTGATGGTGGTGCACCAACTACTGTTTCCTACATGAGCAACTCAGCGCCTATTCCTGCCGATAAGAACGATATTGCAGTATGTACTGCTATGGCAGGTGAGTTTCAAGGCAAGAACTTAATCTATATGGATGCTGGTTCAGGGGCAAAAAACCCAATCTCGGAAGAAATGATACGTGACGTTTCGCGTCATGTAAGTTTGCCATTAGTCGTAGGTGGAGGAATTATCACCCCAGAAAAAGCCTTTAACAACTGTAAAGCAGGTGCCGAAGTTATTGTAGTTGGTAATGCTATAGAGAAAGACGAAAATCTAATCAAAGAAATATCTGCAGCGATACATCAAGCCAAAGTTTCAGTTTAGAAACCTGCACTTTTTTCAATATTTAATTTCTTCTTCTGACAAGAAATTAATACATCATCATCCCGATAGCCATCGGGACATTGAATCTACAAACCTGTCTGCTGGCAAGCCGGTTATCAAATCATAACTTATCTTTGAGCTATGAGTAAAAGCGAATGGCCCTTATGGGAAGTTTTTATTAGAAGTAAAGCTGGTTTGGATCACAAACATGTAGGAAGCCTGCACGCAGTGGATTCGGAAATGGCAATTGAAAATGCACGAGATGTATATACACGCCGTCAAGAAGGCATAAGTATTTGGGTGGTAGAAAGTGAAAACATTCACGCATCTAATCCCGATGAAAGCGAAAGTTTTTATGAGCCTTCGGATGATAAAATTTATCGTCACCCGACCTTTTACGAATTGCCTGACAAATTAAAACATATGTAATGGCAGATAATAAATTAGATTATATACTGCAATTAGCAGATAATGCGTTGATCTATGGTCATAGGTTAAGCGAATGGACAGGTCATGGTCCTCAATTAGAAGTAGATATGGCGCTGAGCAACATTTCCTTAGATAATATTGGTGCAGCACGCAGTTTCTATCAATATGCTGCTGAGATAGAAGGCGGTGATAAAACAGAAGATAGCTATCCATACTTGCGCGATGTACGTGATTTTAAAAATGTATTATTGGTAGAAATACCGAATGGAGATTTTGCCAAAACAATTGCTCGTAGCTTTTATTTTGATTGTTTTCAATTTCATTTTTATACTGCATTGCAACAAAGTAGTGATGAGCGCATAGCTGCCATAGCTGCTAAGTCTATTAAAGAAGTAACTTATCATTGGCGATATAGCAAAGGGTGGGTTATTAAATTAGGCGATGGTACAGAAGTAAGTAAAGCCAAAATGCAAGAAGCATTGAATGATGTGTGGGATTATGCCGGTGAATTATTTGCACCAAATAAGTTAGAATTAGAAATGCAAGCACAACGCATAGCGCCTGATTTAGCCCCAATAAAAGAACGTTGGGATAATAGTATCAACGAAGCTTTAAAAGCGGCAACACTAACCATTACAGACGAAAACGGCGATTGGCATCATAACGGTGGAAAAGACGGTAAGCACTCCGAGCATCTTGGTTTCTTATTAGCTGAGTTACAGTTTGTACAACGAGCTTATCCCAATAGCGAATGGTAAATAAGCAGGAAATATATTCTTTACTTGAAAATGTATGCGACCCTGAAGTACCTGCATTGACAGTATTGGATTTGGGTGTTATACGTGATGTAATAATCGAAGAAGATTTAATTACAGTAAAAATTACACCGACTTATTCAGGCTGTCCGGCCATGAATACGATAAGTGCTAATATCAAATTTGAGTTATTAGCACAAGGCTTTAAAAATGTAAAAGTTGAAGAAGTGCTTAGCCCCAGTTGGACTACAGATTGGATGAGTGATGAAGGTAAGCGTAAGCTCAAAGAGTTTGGCATAGCGCCTCCACAATATAAAACAAAAGATAATCCCTTAGAAGAAGATGCAATAGTACCCTGCCCACGTTGTGATAGTAAGAATACGAAATTGGTTTCACAGTTTGGTTCGACCTCCTGTAAGGCATTGTATAAATGCTTGGATTGTTTGGAGCCCTTTGATTATTTTAAGTGTCACTAATGAAAAGGCCATTAATTATTATTGTCATAATAATTTTTCTATCGATAATCTCTTATTTTTTTATAAAGAATGAGATTAATAAAGCCTTTGACAAGGTTGAGAACAGTATTAATAGAAGTGAGCACGTTAAGGACAGCCTTAAGGCAAGTTCAAAAAATACCATTCCCTAACAAAAACATAATTCTCAAAATATTATATACGCTAAATATGTAGTGCAAAATATTTCGACTATTTTTAGTTGACCTATTTATACGAAATCCTATGTACTCACTCCAAAGTGTCATTAATAATAGACGATTAGTTCATCTTGAATTAGAAGCTAATCCGGCTAAAGGCAAAAACTATATCATAGAAATGCCATCGCTCATTCCCTTTGATTTAATACAGTTTAGTAAAATTGAATTAATCAAATCATTTGAATTACATCAAAAAGATATTGCATTGAGCAATTGTCAATTCAAGGCAATTTTGAATGAAAGAAAAATTACTATTCGAATAGATGCCAATGAACAAGAGAATGTTGTTGCTGAAAAAAAACCGGAAGTCCAAAAAGAAGAAATAAGTTATGAGGATTTAGATGATTTGGACTTAGAAGAAGAAACAATCGAAAAGAAGGAAACAATAATAACAAGTAATGGAAACCTATATGAGCTCGGAACATTAGAAGGAGCATTGAATATTTTTTGCAAAGAGGATGAAAAAAACATTAGCATACAGGCAAAGTGCATACAGGAATTATCGAGTTTTAATTTGGACAAGGCTGACTTAGAAGTTGAGGTGGAATATGTGCCCACGAATATAAAAGCGACTTGTCATTTACATTTATCACATCCGAACCAATTCTTAGGCGTAGCCTTAGATTTTGGTTCAGAAGCTTCGCAAATGGCCGTGAAACGTTATAGTAATGATAGCAATTTGCAAGAAAAAAAACCTGAAATAGAAAATCTATACAGAAATGTATATGCTTATCATGTTACAAAAAAAATGTTGCCTCGTGATAATACCATTACTTATTATCAGGAAGACAAAGGAACAAAGTTTTATAAGTCGCTCTTTTTTGTAAAGAAAGAATTGGCAGGCGATTATGATGTACAACGAAATAAAAAATCATTGTGCGAAGCGCCGACTAATATAAAGATGATGGTCAACACCAAAGGGCGTGACAACGAAAGTGGCGGTATCAGTTCTTTAATTCATCATTATCATCAGTTGCCCAATTTAAAAATTGTGCATCAACATCATGATATTCTTTCGAGCTTACACTTTGATATGGAAAGTGCACGCGGTCAAGCTGAGCTTTCATTAGGAGAGGTAAAAGGAATTTTCAATAACACAATACTACGAACTGTGTTAGCGTCTTTCCTACACACAGATTATATTAAGTATCCGGATGATAAGCGTTTCTTGCGCTTGGTTCTATTAGTACCTAATATTTACGATAATAACGACGTGCAAAATGCTCAACAGAATTTAGATGAATTATTAGCCGAGTTACAAGCCGAAGAATTTCCAAACCTCGCGTGCTGGGAAGTGACAACGATATCGGAAAGTGATGCATCCTTCGTTGGTTATCTAGGAAAGAACAATCACACGGTAGCTAAGAATAAAGACTACATGATTATTGATGTGGGTAAGGGAACAACTGACTTTTCGATTGTAAGAACAGGCAGTGACAGCATTAATAATATTGAACCCATTTATAGAAATGGTTTTGCGGGTGGCGGAAATTTATTGACCTTCTCTGTTTTTGAAACGCTCTTGCATTTTATGCGTGAGCAATGCAACCCCAATGAAAACATTATAAAGTATCTCCAAGATAAAATTGTGGGCACGCTCCAAGGCGATGACTTATTGAACAAGACACTTTTCTATAATGAAATAGAACGTTTAAAGTTTAATTTTAAAACCCAAAATACAGAAGCGCTATACGAGCAATGGAGCCGAGCCAAAGTGGCGGATACAACTTTCGGTAATTTAATAGAAAATAATGTTGACTTTAGTGAGTTTGTTAAACTGTTACAGGAACTAAGTTTTGGTGCAGATTTTTATAACTACGTACAAGATGCTTGTAACGCTATAGTAGAAAAGACAATTACTTATTTAAAGTTGGTTAGTGAGAATAAAAAGGATTTTGACTTGGCGGGTGTTTTGCTTACAGGACGTACCTTTTTGTTTCAGCCTTTTGCAGATGCCATGAGTGAGCGTATTAAAAAAGAATTTGGTATTGGTGATGACAAGATTACGCAATTAGAAGGAGCTGAGTTAAAAGACATCTGTATTAAAGGTGTGTTTAATAATTCGGTCAAAGTAAATGCGGATGTTACGGGTTATCCAATTCAACTATTTAATAAAGAAGAGGTAAAAGAAAACATAACTGAAAAAATAAAAAAGAAGTGGTCTTTAAAAGCGATTATTCTAAATGATTTAGAACGCTTTACAAAGACTGAAAAACACTTAGTTGCTGACCACAAACTGAATGCCGAAAAGCTTCAAAATAGTCAAATATTGATAGGCTCTAAATATTATTCGGTGGTTGATAATGGGTTATTGCCGGTAGAAACCCAAATTGATTTTACAAGCAAAGGCTATATAATTCGCCAATTAGAGAACGGAGAAGTGAAGAATATAACTGCGCTCAAAGATATTCATGATTATGATGCGGTTGATTTAGCCTTGATTGTTCCTTCGCTCTTTCCAAATTATATGGACGAGCAATATGTGTATAGTTTGCAGAAGGATGATGTAAACTCAAAATGGATTGACAGCAAAGCGGCAAGTGCGAATATTGCACCTCCGCCAATAACGTCAACAGTACCACCCAGCTTGCCACAAAATGATGAACCTGATAACCCTTTACTTTTTTAATTGAAGCTATGAATAAAAATATTTTAATTATACTATGTTGTTTTTTGAGCCTGACCGCATGGGCGCAAAACGAAACAGACAACAATAGAAGAGTATTGCCCAATTATGAGCATGAGATAAAGTTGGAGGTGAGTAATGGTCAATTGAAAATTCAAGAGAAAGAAAAATTAGACAGTTTTGCATTGAATGAAAATTTACAATTAAGGAATTTAGTAGACACTTCAGCTATTTTGAATGCATTGCATTTTGAAGAAAGTCAATTAACAGATTTATACGGTCAGTATGTAATGGCAGATAGCAACACACAAACTAATTTATTAAATGCATTAATAAAAAGAGCCACTGAGTTAGAAGGGCAGCGAATAATATTTAGTGGAAAAGGTGAAAGTATACCCATTGAAGAACCTATGTATACTCCCGAAACAGAGGTTGATGAAAGTAAGTTAGATTATACTTTTTGGTTGAGTATCTTAGGCGGAGTATTGGGTGGCCTGCTACTTGGTTTATTTTTTGGAATGCGCATGAACAAAGAACCAATTCCAGTGAATACCAATTTAGGTCAAAGTAAAGAAGATATTTTACTCACTAAAACCAAAAATGAACTAGCAGATATAAAAACAAGCTTACAACAGCAATTAGATTTTGATCAACAATATTTCAAACAAAGTTTTAATTCAATAATCGTTCCATTAGAAAATGCTTTAGAGGCGCGTGACTTAAAAGCGATAACGCCTTTACTCATAAAGGCTATGGCGCATTATACGGCAGTCACTCGTTTTAAATTAGAGAAAAAACAAAGTTTTGATTTGGCTAATATGCAAATGCTCATGGGGAGTACGACTTATCAGAAAAGTGATTTCCCGCGAATAGATAAGAATACTTCTCCTGATGACATTCCCAATAAGCTCAAAGCCTTAATAGAGTTATTGAAGAATGCGCAAGCCGATGGCGTGGAGGAAAGTATTGTGGCAGGGTATAAAATAGAAAAACTATAAATGAAGCGCATACCGCTTATTATATTATTAGTGGCAATAGCTGTGTTGCAGTTTTTGTATGGGAGTGCTATTTCTATGTTTCTCACAATCATAATTTCAGCAAGCATTATTTATTTCTTGGCGCAAGTAAGTATTACAAAACTCATTACCGACCGCTTGCAAAAAGACGGCACTCCAACCAAAGAAATGTTGCGAGGCGCACAACGAACCAAAAGAAAAGTAAATACGTGGTTGCCTGTTTTTCTAATGCTTTCCGTTTTTATTGCATCTCTTATTTGTTTAAAGAGTGTCATTCATCCCGGAGGCAAAAACCCGTACTTTACTAATAATCAATATCATGCTCTAAGCAACAAAGCTATTGCTTATAATAACAGTCTGTCTTTTGAAGTGCCCGGTGCTGAGGAAGGGGAGAATTATAATATTCAACTGAAGCGAAGTGGCAAGAATAATGCATTGGCTTTGAATAATGTATATGTACCTATCTATAAAAAGGTAGACGATCTTTATCGTGTAGCGAACAATATTTTTCCAATGCCCATTCCCGATGCTTTTGAAATAAAGAACGGAGCTACAACACTCAGTATTATTATAGAAGACAAAGGACAAACATGGAAATCAATTTTCAAAAAGAAAGCAAGAACCAAGCAACTCTTTACAGTAAAAATATCTTCAACGGACAGCGCTTATCAAGACGAAATAAATTCAGGGAAGGGGGAGCTAATCTTTGAACGTAGCAGTTTAAACGAGGGGATGAAATTGTACAATTTAATATTGGACAATGACAAAGATAAAAACACAGGGGCAGACACTTACACATTATTAGAGCGTGTATTACAGGAAATGGGCGAGACCTATTTATTAAAAAGCGCAGAAGATGGCAGAAGTTTTTATACATTATTTCCTTCTAAGTCTTTTGGTGATAATGGATACAAATTATTCATTAATGGTAAGCAACAACAACCCAAGCTAAAGCAAACGGTAAGTCTTGAGGATAATCAAAAGTTCTATATCAACTTTCATAATCGTGGCAATGCGCTTTCTGTGCAACCTGCAACTGATTATAATAGTATAACAGAAAAACGAATGGCGCTTGTTTTTGAAAACCCGAGCTACTATCCATTAACTAATCCTACGGAGGATGTGGTTGGGAACAAATCATTCCGTTTTATTACAAACAATGAAGATGAAGTAATAAAAACGGCTTATAACGAAGGTTACTTATTTAATAATCATGGGTATCAATTTTCGGATAAAATTAGCGGTCTAATTAATTTCTCTTGTGGTAAGCCTAATACACCCTTGAGTTATGAGGTAAATGATAATACCAAACCAACGAAACAAATTACCCTTCGACAACATTTCGACAAGCTCAATGTGACACAGCTTGCTGGCCAGTTCACACTCTCTTCTTCTAAATCAGATTTCATATTTGAGCTCAAAGACTTTTCTAAGAATGGCTACAGCTATCCGACCTTATTACTGTATGCTTGTTTGCTCTTTTTATTATTCTGCGCCTTACTCATTTTCTTCCCGGGTAAGAAACTAAGTAGAATAGAGCCCATCATATTCGCGGTTATTTACGGTTTGTACATGCTTCGTTTTATTTTGAGTTGGCGCATTGCCACTTTCCCGCCATTGGAAAATATAAGTAAGTTCGAATTAGAAAATACATTGATTGGCTTCGATTATAAGTTCATGGGTATTGCCTTACCCGTTCCATTTTCATTGCTAATAATTTTTGGCTTGGCGGTAGCCTTAATTATTTATCGAACCAAAGGAAATGTATTTGCCAAAATAAAACTTCCTACTTTTTTCAAAAAGTATAGCTTAACCAAGCAACATTTATTTGCAACCTTAGCCTGTGTGGTTATTTATATGCTGAACAAAGCAACGGTAAAAGTTGAGGTTGTAGTCAGAGTTTCGGCCATTATCCTTCCGTTGATTTTGTATTTATATTATTCGCTCCGCTTGAATAAGGATTATGTAATTTCTGAAAGCCCTAAACATAAATTTGGTTTAGGCATTTTAAATTATTGTCGAGATCTCATTTACTATTTTTATAAGAACCCAACATTCCTTATTAGCTTAATTACCTTAGCGTCTTTTGCGGTAACAGATAAAGGCTTTGCCGTGCTCTTTGCTTTATTCCTTTTACTGAAAAATATTCTCCTTCACTTTTTCAAGAATACCTACGATAGTAAAGAGACGAGCTTTTGGAAAATGCTTTCTAAACCTAAAAACTATTGGCTCTACGGAGCATTAGCTTTCATAGCTTATCTCCTTGTTATTGGTTTTAAATCTGCGTTTTACTTTGCCTTATTATACAAAGTGCAATTACTATTTGTTCTTTTCTTGGCAATCGCCTTTGCTTACTATTTATTAAATCCAAAAGCAGGGCGCAAACGCTTCATGGCTTTTATCCCTTCAGCTATATTATTATTGGTTTTAATTATCACGCCTTTCAGGCAAATGACCAATAACTTTTTAGATAAACCAGTACGCCACGTAAAAGCACGTGCGTCTATCATACACCAGCCAATTAGTGACTTAATTGAGCAGAATGAATACTCATCTTACCAAGCACAGAAAGTGATTGCCTCTGCTGAGAGCCAATGGTTTATTAATACGTTTATTACAAAAAAGCATGATAGAAGCAAACATATAAATTTACAACCACACACTAAGCTTGGTGTAAACTACAGCACACAAACACGTGACGTGGTGTTGGCGCGTTATATTATTGGCGAGTGGGGCAATTTTAGCATGTATCTCATTCTATTGCTTTTTGTCTTGCCTTTAATTATTTATTTGCTTTCCTATAAAATAAAACGAGATAAGGGATTATTCGTAGCACAGAGTTATGGTGCACTTATTCCGTTTTTATTATTGTTGACTTTAGCACTTTTTGTTTGGTTGACTGCCACCAATAGATTTGTATTTTTTGGGCAAGATTTTCCTTTCCTAAGTATCACAAGTCGTGTAAGTGTGTTGTTACCTCTCTTACTATTCTTTGCTATTCTGTTGTTCGAACCTGAAGAGTTGCGCGCTAAATATTTGGATGTAAAAGGTGGGGTACTGCGTTATGCATTGCTCTTAATTCCTGTTGCGATTGTTGCCATTTTTACAACTTTGCGCAATAATGATTTAGAGAGTAAAAATTTTAATGTAGTGGCGTCCGAAACCGAACAGTTTATTCAGAAGGATTTTAATGGTCTATTGCAATACGTGCAGGACAGTTTGGATAAGAAACGCAAACGATATAAGTACAACGATTTAGTGCAAGCGGTGAAGTCTTCGCAATATTATGCAGCTTTTAAAAGTGATAGCATAAAGAATATTTATACCAAAAGCTTATTGGCTCAATGGGAAAAGAAGCCGAGCATGGCGCGTAAAATTAATAGTCCCTTGTATATTATTAATGACAACGGTCGCTTTCATGCTGAGTATAATAAGAACCTTTATTTGCACCTGCCAAAAACAGATAATAAAAATGTGTGGAACGGGAGTGTGACTGAGAGCACCTTTAATAATAATAAAGAAGTGGTGTTTCAGTTAAATAATGAAGCACGAAAATTATCAGTCCCTGCGCGTATTTCTAATTCAGGAATTAATGCGGTTATTTGTCCAGCCAATTGGTTTGTAGCTAAAAGAAGTGCGGTTGGCTTAGTAGATATTCAAAATCAATATGGCGCGCAAGCAGAGCTGTTGTTATATAAATTTAAGAGTAGAAATATAAAGCAAAAAGCAAGTTCGTTCGTTTCGAGCTTTGAAGAAAAAGATGCGGTTATTGCTCAAAGTGGCAAGAAGACCTATCAAATGACTTTTAAGAATAGTGGTAATGTATTTGCCGATAATAAATGGCTCAATAGTAATTACAGAATTATCTATCCATTAAAGGAACAGAGTTTTTGGACTTATCACTTTGCCAATGCCTTGCGATCGGTTTATAGTAACGATAGTTTGTTGCACAAAGACGTGGCGATAAACTTGGATTATAGCTTAGAGAAAAATGTTTATCAAAAAATACAAACGGCTTATCAAGCACCGAAGTTTAAAAAGAATAAACGATTTAAGTTTAGCGTGATTGCTTCGGATGGCGATGGTAACATTCGATTGATGCAGGATATTGTGAGCAATAGAAAAACGATTGACCCGAACCATACAAGAAGCATTTACAATTTACAGCAGAAGCATTTCTTCTTTTCTAATACGCGCAATGAACGTGACCAGTGGGGTAATACTAATCTCATGACGATGAGCTTGGGTCCAGGTTCTTCCATTAAACCATTGGTCTTGGGTGTAACGGCCTCTCGTGTAAATGCGGGTTGGCAAGATTTAATTTATTATCCTGAAGGGGGCGATAAGAAAAGCTATGCAGGCTTTAAATTAGATAAAGAATGGAAAACAGATGAACATTACTTTGGCGAGCAAATGAATGCGGTTGCTTATTTAGAAGCTTCGAGTAATTTTTATCATTCTTTGATTATGTTTTTGTCAAGTTATGAAAAAGAAGCCTTTGCTAAAGAGGGAAAGTATTCCCTGCGCAATATTTTACAAAAAAATAAAAAGGATAAAAATATATTTCCACGATTGGCCATGAACGGACAAGCATATCGCTTGCCAACATACAAAGGAAAAAAAGGTCCTTGGCCTAAAACAAGCAACAATGATTTTTCAAAATCATTTTTTGGTAATGAAAATTCTATCCTAAGTAATGGTTTAGAGTGGAATGCAAATTTGCGGGTGAAAGATAAGGACAAGAATGATTTCACTCCAACGTCCTACGCGCACATAAACTTTAGCGATAGCTCTTTATATAATTTATTAGCTAAGAATAGTACAAGTGCTTATTTATGGAGTTATCCTGAAGTTTCCTATTTCTTGCAATCGTTGAGAGCGTATAACGAGCGTCACCAGAATTTTAATCTCGGTTTTAAAACACCAACCTTGGGTGGTTATCCTTATCAAACGTCTCCATACAAAATGTTGGAAATGTATAATAGTCTTTGTTCTCAAAATAGAAACTATCGTTTGAACATGCTTCCGAACCAATTAGAAAAGCGTGGGTGGGATATTGATAGTTCTTGGGGCGGCGCAACTAAATTTAATGAGTACTTAGCTACAAACGTTTTTCAAGGAATGAAGAATGTGATTGATGGCGGTTTTGGTACCGCTAAAACCTTACGCGGAATGGGCGGTGGCAAGTATTACTTATACGCTAAAACAGGAACGATTAACGAGAGTGGTTCAAGCCGAAAAAATTCAAGACGATTAATAGTTATCATGACCGATAAGGATTTAACTAAAGCTGAGAATATTGGCAAGGCAAAAATGTATTCCTTTTACTTTACTGTAGAAAATGCCAATGACTTTAATTGGACATTATTAAAATCAATAATGCAGGAGGCCATGCAATCTGCTTCATTTAAAAAATATTTTAGAGCGAATGAAGGGGAATAAACATATTATATCATTTGGAGCATTTGCCATTTGCATTCTCGTTGTATTGGGTGCCTACTTTATTTTTTACCCTTCGGAAAAAAACAAGGAAGTTGAAGCAATCGTTCAAGATGAATTTTCAATGGATAATTATAATCTTATGCAAACGGACACTTTCATGCATCTTATTAAAAAGAAGTATGGCGAAAGTGCCGTTGTAAAAAAGAACAGTAGAAATGTGAAAGTAAATATTACAGGAGCCAATATGAAGACACAAGATTTCTTTAATGGGAACAATCGTTTGTTAGAATTTAAGATGGAGGAGCATGGATTTGAAATCAAGCATGCCAAGAATAGTAACAGTGTGAGCGCCCAATTTAAACGAGAGGATGACGGTGTAATTGTACCCAATGATGTATTAATTAATTTAGCCAAATAAGGAATGATAAAGAAAGAAAATATTGTAGCCTTTATATCTACACTTTATGAGAAGCGATATGATACGCCAGCGCCTGCTGAGTTGCTTAATAAATGGAGCAACTTGGACAATGCTGAAATTGAAAAAAACTTGCAAGCCTTATTTGCTCATTGGGGATTTACGCCACAACAAGGGCAACGTGAGATTGATTATTTTTTGAGGACAAGAATACAAAGCGGAACTACACCGGATGATTTCGTGCCCACTTCGACAAAGAAAAAACGTCGCTTCCCATTGCTATATATTCTCTTTATTGCACTCTTGGCAGGTGGTGCTTATGTGGCTTATCAATATATGCAGTATAGCAATCTTAAAACGGTCTATTGTCTCACCGATAATGTTACATTGCGCTTGGAAGATGGAAAAAAAGTAGGTCGCATGGATTTATTTGAAGGCATGCACAATGATGTTACGTCTTATACAAAATTATTGGCCACCGAAAATGGTACTGTGCTTAAAAAGTTTCCCGACTTGAAAAAAGAAATTGCTGTTCGTGAATTATATTTATTAGATAATTTTTGGATTTATTTGAAGGGAGGAAAAGGGGCTAAAGCTTATGCCTCGAGTGCATATCTTACAGAAAGCAAGCAAGAGTTTAAATTATTTAAAAGTGTATTCAGTAATGTAGCGCAGAATAGAACGGAGAATGCTAAGTTGCGATTTGCCTATAGAAAAGTAATTGTTGGTTGCTTGCGTATAAGTAATCAAACGGAAATGAAAGTGGAGCTGCCATGTGATGGGAGTTACCCTAAGAACTTAGACGGAATTTGTTGCGTTGATTTGGGTAAAGGGAAATACCAAACGATTGCTAAATTGAATGATGGTAAATATTATCACTTTGTGGGCAATACAAAGAGTAATGAATTTGCTAAGATTAAAGTAGTACAGACAATGTTTGAGTTTTTGCCTAATAGTGAAATGAATAACGATTTCCTTTTTAAAGTAAATAGACAAACAGCAGCCTTGTATGATTGTGATGGTAAACCACAACATTTATATAGCGAAGCAATAAGCGAGACAAATCCTCAAATAAAAAATTTTGAATGGTTTTGTCCACTATAAAAAATTATATTGAATGATTAACGCAAGTAATATACTCACTTATATAAAGTTCCTATATCAAAAGAAATATGAACAGGTAGCGCCTGCACAGTTATTGTCGCAATGGCGATCGGTTCCTGAGCACCAAATTCAAACGGAGTTACAGAAATTATATGCGCATTGGGAGTGGAGCGTATCACAGGGCAGAAAGAAGGAAGAAGAATTTATTAAATTATCTGCTATACTTGCAGAGGCAGAAACGGTGCAGCAGCCTCAAAATATTGAAACGAAGCTTAGTGAGGAAAAGCCCAAACGAAAAGGAAATTGGCTCAGGTGGTTTTCTCCATTGTTGTTGTTGGCCTTGGCCTATGGCATTTATACAAACTATGAAGGTGATAAAAACGATATCGATACTCAAGAGAAAACGAGTGGTACTTTATTGCAGGAGCCTGCTCAAGAACCACCGCTTATTGAAGAGCCAATCATAGCAATGAATGATACGATTGATCAAACGGAAGGCGTACCAAATTCAACCGAAACAACAGACGACAAACTCAATAAGGCCAACATTAAAAATTACATTTTTGCTGAGGATGATCGGAATTTAGAAACGCTTTTTGGATTGCTGTCTCCTAATATTTATAAGTATTATGATTTGGATTATCCTACTCAAAATCAATTGCGAAATCGCTATGAACACATATGGGAAATCACAAAAGATAATACAAACTACATAAGTGAAGTAAAAAAAGTAGGCGAGAGCACCTATGAAGTCTTTGGTACCTATGAATACTTTGGTTTAAAAACGGAAAAGACAAAAATGCAGGACACACATGTGCGTTATGAAATGGACGCTGATAATAAGATTATTAGTGTTGATGTTGTGAAGTAATTAATATGAGTAGAATTGAAAAATACATATACGCGATTACATAGATTTTTTATACAAGCGCAAGTATAAAAAAAGTGCTCCTGAAGATTTATTAGTACGTTGGTCAAAACTACCTGCTTATTCCATTGGTGCAGAGCTGAAAAAATTATGGATCACATGACAGATATGGGGATTAAGCAAATAGCTTGGTTAATCTAAAGAGGAAGAATTTGGTATCTGTAACGCCTCTTAGGTTTGCTCTGAAGAGTTTTATTTTTGCGTTGAATGATTCTGCATTGGCATTTGTATT